>JALOCD010000120.1 GCA_023228025.1 Prolixibacteraceae bacterium
ACCTCCTCCGAAAGAGTTTTGTCAGGGAGAACGTCACCTATCTCGTTCGTCAAAAAGAGGATAAGTTGGGTTATCTGGCAGAGACGGTCTCCAAATCGAAAGGGACAGGGATCATCTATGTAAGGAGCAGGAAAAAGTGCCGCGAGATATCCGATCTGCTACGGCAACAGGATGTCGCGGCCGACTTTTATCACGCAGGACTTGATCCCGCTCTGCGCAGGGAGAAGCAAAACCGCTGGATGACTGGGGCTACCCGGGTGATCGTCGCAACCAATGCCTTTGGAATGGGTATCGACAAACCTGACGTGCGTTTCGTGCTGCATCTCGATCTCCCCGATTCGCTGGAGGCATACTTTCAGGAGGCGGGAAGGGCAGGAAGGGATGGTGAACGGTCGCTCGCGTTGATGATTTACAACGGAACCGACAAAAGGCGGTTGCACAAAATGGTGACCGACGCATTTCCCGAACAGGAGCGAATTCGTGCCGTTTATCAAGCGTTGTGCGACTATCTTCAGATTGCGGTTGGGACAGGTAAATACGGATTTTATACCTTTCAACCGGAAGATTTCGCCAGGAAGTTTAACTTTCCTTTTACAACGGTCTACCACAGTCTTAAATTAATGGAAAGAGAGGGTTACCTGGAGTATACAGATGATCCTGAAAGCTCTTCGCGGCTCTATTTTCTGGCTCACAGGGATGAGTTGTACCGCATCGAAACCGGCAGCAAAGATCTGGAGAAGGTGATCGGCATGCTTTTGCGCTCATACACAGGATTGTTTAACGATTATGTCCGCATTGACGAGGTGTTGATTGCCAGAAGGTTGGAGATGACATCCGAAGAGCTTTACCAAAATCTCAAGTATCTCTCTCAGCAGAAAATCATCCACTACATTCCACGACGGGAGGCGCCTGTCGTGCAATTACTTACCGAAAGGCTGGAGGCATCCAGGGTACGTATTTCGAAAGCCAATTACCATGATCGCAAAACCAATTACCAGCAACGGGTAGATTCTGTGATCGAATATGCAAGGTCGGAGGTACCTTGCCGCAGTGTCCGGTTGCTCACCTACTTTGGTGAACGCGGTTCCAAACCCTGCGGAAAGTGCGATGTGTGCACAGGTGAACATAAATCCGGGATTTCCAATGCTGAGTTCAATGAGATAAGCGATGCGATTTTGCTGTTACTGAATTCAGGACCAATGGAAATAAAGGAAATAAATAGAAATACAGGGGGGAAGGAGAAGAGTATTTTGAAGGTCACAAGATGGATGCTTGATCAGGGAAAGCTTGAAATGAACAGTTCGGGCCGGCTGACACTGAAACATGTTGGATCGCCCGGTTCGTCTGATCCTGCTGCAGAATGAATTGACCCATCTATTAATTGTTAACCAACATTCATTTTTTTGGTTTTAAACGCTTACTCACCGAAGTTTGATTACCTTTGTGGCTGAGAAGTTTTTGTCGTGAACATGGAAGAGAGATTAATTGATGAATCACCTTTTTCGGATGTTGTCTATTCCAGGAATGTGATTGAATTTGCCACTGTAGCCAATGAGTTTTGTACCTTTGCAGAGTCTGTAAATGACTACCCCAGAAGAGACTTTCTGGGAAAGTTACAGAAGATGTTACCCTTACTTTATCTGAAGACTTCACTGCTGCCGGGTTTGAATGAGCTGGAGGATTCGGAAGATTCACCTGAAAAGTTTGTTACGGAGAACGATTACAATTTTATCCTTCGGAAACTGGGTTCGAAGTTGGGGGAGTTTGACAGCTATCCTGAAATTCTCGAACCCGGTATGGCCTTGGGGGATGCCAGTGTCGAAGCCAATATCTCAGAAAATGTTGCTGATATCTACCAGGACCTGAAAGATTTTATTTTGTCCTACAGGATTGGAACAGTGGAGGTGATGCGGGCAGCCCTTTGGGAGTGCCGGAACAACTTCGAACAATATTGGGGGCAAAAACTGGTAAACGGACTACGGGCAGTTCACATGCTGGTTCACGGAAATACTAATATTGATTAGTTTAACCTCTACGAGGTAAAAAGCTTCAGGTGTTCGTTTTTCTACAATACTTTATCCGCTACGCGGAATGGGTATATTAGAGGGTATGAAAATTTAAGAAAAATATAAAGTACTGTATATAAGTAGAATAATGATATTTAATTCCATGAAGCAGATTGTGAATGGGTGAGTTTGATGAATGAAATCATCCCGTTCCGCGTAGCGGATAAAGTATTCTAGATTCAGAAGATGAGATGAACATTTTCCGCGTAGCGGATAAAGTATTGTAGTAGATGAGCGAATATATCAAAGAGTTTAAAAAAACCATTACAGATGAAGAGCTGGCTGAATTGCCTCTCACGGTATTTGAAGGAAATATTCACCTGATTGAAAAGGTGGAGGAGCTGACAGATGCGATCAATTATCTGAAAAACCATCCTGTTCTGGGATTCGACACCGAAACCCGGCCGGCATTTAAAAAGGGACAGAACCATCAGGTTGCGCTGCTTCAACTCTCTACGGCCCATGAGGCTTTCCTCTTCAGGACCAACCTGATCGGGCTCTCACCCGGCTTAATAAAGATTCTAGGATCCCCTTCGATCATAAAAGTCGGAGCGGCCATTCGCGACGACATCAAGATACTTCAGAAAATTGCCCATTTCAAACCGGGCGGTTTTGTCGAATTGCAGGAACTGGTGAAACAGTACGGCATCGAAAATTTCAGCCTGAAGAAGCTGGCGGCCATTGTCTGTGCGATGCGCATTTCAAAATCGCAGCGTCTTACCAACTGGGAAGCGCCTGTTTTAACTGAGCAGCAGCAAATTTATGCAGCCACGGATGCATGGATCTCTTATATGATTTACATCGGACTCACACAACAATAATCCATGCAACCACTGGCGCACGTCATTTTAAAGAAGGGGAAGGAGGAGTCGATGGAGCGTTTCCATCCCTGGATCTTCTCGGGCGCCATCGACCGGATTGAAGGTGCAGTGGAAGAGGGCGACCTCGTCTCCGTTCAGAAAAGTGATGGCAAAACCATCGCCTATGGACATTGTGCTATCGGATCGATTGCCGTGCGGATTATCTCTTTCGGGGAGAGCCTCCCGGGCGATGATTTTTGGAAAATCAAGATTCAACAGGCATACAACCTCCGCGAATCGATGGGTTTGACCGATGCCCCCGACACCAACGTTTATCGGCTGATCCATGGCGAAGGGGATGGAATGCCCGGATTGATTGCCGATTATTACAACGGAACTGTAGTGCTTCAGTTCCATTCAGTCGGTATGTGGCTGGTACGCGAAGCAATCACAGCGGCGCTCAAAGCCGTATTGGGCGATAAATTGGTGGCGGTTTATGACAAGAGCGCCAAAACACTTCCATACAAGGCCAATATTGCGGCAAAGGATGGCTACCTTTATGGGGAATCTTCTGCCGGAGTGGTGCTTGAATACGGAAACAGTTTCAAAGTTGATTGGCTCGAAGGTCAGAAAACAGGCTTCTTTATCGATCAACGTGAAAATCGAAAGCTTCTGGCAACCTATGCCAAAGACAAATCGGTTCTCAACATGTTTTGCTACACCGGGGGATTTTCATTTTCCGCCTTGCGGGGAGGAGCAAAATTGGTCCATTCGGTCGATTCGTCGGCCAAAGCCATCGGGCTGACCAATGAAAATGTGGAACTTAACTTTCCCGGAGATACCCGTCACGAGGCATTCGTTGCAGATTGCTTCGATTACCTGCAGGATATCAAGGACAAATATGATCTGATCATCCTCGATCCTCCTGCCTTCGCCAAGCACCGCGGCGCCCTTGCCCAGGCTTTGCAGGGTTATAAACGGCTCAATGCGAATGCCTTCCGGCAGATCAAACCCGGAGGCATCCTGTTTACCTTTTCCTGTTCACAGGTTGTGACCAGGAACAACTTCCGCGAAGCAGTCTTTTCAGCTGCCGCGATATCCGGTCGGGAGGTGCGCATTCTGCACCAGTTGTCCCAACCGGTCGACCATCCGATCAACATCTATCATCCCGAAGGTGAATACCTGAAAGGCTTGGTTTTATATGTAGAATAACATCGTTCATCTTATAGTTTAAGCAATTGAATTTCTCAGATTTTGACTTTACACACGACGTCATGGATGGATTGTCCTCCATGGGCTTCGAAAAATGCACCCCCGTACAGGAGTTTGCCATTCCTGTCATTTTAGAGGGGAAAGACCTAATTGCCTGTGCCCAGACCGGTACCGGAAAGACGGCAGCCTATTTACTTCCGATCCTGAACAACATCTCCCGGGAGGGACACACCGGCATGCATACCCTGATCATCGCCCCGACACGGGAGTTGGTTTTGCAGATCGATCAGCAGATCGAAGGGTTCTCCTATTTTACAGGAGCCTCCTCCCTGGCCGTTTACGGTGGGGGAGTGGGAGCCGCTTTCGACCAGCAAAAATCCGCGCTGGTGCAGGGCGCCGACATCATCGTCGCGACTCCCGGCAGGCTGCTCTCGCACATCAACATGAAATACTCCGATTTCAGTACCATCCAGACACTGATCCTGGACGAGGCCGATCGGATGCTCGACATGGGCTTCTTCGACGACATCATGCGGATCGTGGGTGAACTGCCGGTTGCAAGGCAGACGCTGCTTTTCTCCGCTACAATGCCTCCTAAGATCCGGCAGATGGCCGGGATGATCTTGAAAAATCCCGAGCAGATCAACATCGCCATCTCCAAGCCTGCCGAAAACATCATCCAGGCTGCCTACATGGTCTATGAAGGGCAGAAAGTGCAGTTATTGAGAGAGTTGCTAAAGGGAAAGACAGACTACAAAAGTGTTTTGATATTCACCTCCCGCAAAGCCAATGTGAACGGACTGGTACGCGAGCTTCGCAGGATGGGCTTCTCCGCCGACGGCATGCTGTCGGATCTCGAACAGAAGGAGCGGGAAGAGGTGATGCTCCGTTTCCGTAACAGGGAGACCCAGATACTGGTTGCTACGGATATTGTATCCCGCGGGATTGATATCGACAGCATCGACCTGGTGATGAACTACGACGTGCCTCGTGATCCGGAGGATTACGTTCACCGTATTGGCCGGACGGCCCGTGCTTCCCAGTCGGGAGTGGCTATTACGCTGATCTCCGACAACGACATGCACGACTTCAGGAAGATTGAAGAGCTGATCGAACGCGATATCATCAAGATTCCGCTTCCTTCCGGTATGGGCATCGGACCGGAATATAATCCTTCCATCCGGAGAAAGATGGCGCCCAGGTCATCTGGTGGTGGAAGAGGTGGCGACAGAAGGGCTCCTGCCAAGAAGGATTTCCGGCACAGGGACCGGGGGAATCACCAGGGGCATAAGAAAGCGGGGGAGTAAGGACTTGGGGAACCAGGGGACGACTAGGACGACTAGGACGACTAGGATGACTAGGATGATGGAAAGACTTAAGGACTGAAGAGAGGGGGAGAAGGGGCGAGTGGGAGAGGGGGAGACCAATTCCTCAGCAATTACTCACTGAGCCTGTCGAAGTGTGTAGCTTAATTCAAAATCTGAAAAGAAAACCGGTCCCTGAGCTGCACTGCCCTGAGCCAGTCGAAGGGTGTCCAAGTTGTGGCAACTAGTCGGGAATGGCCTTTGTTTCACTTCATGACCCCATTAGTGTTCATTCGTGGTTAAAACAGATTTCTACAAACTATTAACCGAAAAATCAGAGAACCTTCGTTTATTTTTTTGAAATCCCGTATCTTTGTAGAAATGGCTGCGTCATGGGAACCGTTGAACAGAATAATATTAGAACTGAATATTACAATGAGGCTATCCGCTATATGGATAATGCCAAAGAGACATTGAAAAAGGCAGGCAAGGAGGAGGATATTTACCAGGATGAAAAATATGTCAAAACTGCCTGTGGAATTGCATATTGCGCTGTATTAAAAGCGCTGGACGGTTATCTGTTGTTGAAAGATGTTAAAGTTCCCAAAAGAAGAAAGTCAATCGAATTTTACCGGGACAATATTGCGAAGATTGATTGCAAGCTGATGGCTTATTTAAACAATACCTATACAATATTGCACCTGGACGGGTATTATGATGGCATTGTATATGTAGACACCATTAGTGCTGGCTTCAAATCCGCCTATTTTATTATTGACAAGATCAAACCTGCAGCCTAGCGTGAAGAGGGGAGAAGGGGAGACTGGGCGAGGGGGCGAACTCTTAGATTCTTTTTTATCAGAGTCATTACAAATTACAGATTAAAAATTACAAATTAAAAATGGAGGAAGCGTTTCCCCCATTTTTAATTTGTAATTTTTAATCTGTAATCTTTTTAGGATCAATCACAATGTGTTTGATCGACTCATTCCTGCTCCCAACAGAATACGAGTAGGAGATGTGGATAAGTCCGTCGCTGGTTTGGATGAGGCAGGGATAAGAGAAGCTGGCCTTGCGGTCGGGTGAATATTCAATCACCTCTTTTTTGTACCATGTGTTGCCCTCATCGTCGGATAGGTAGAGCGAAAGCTTGTAACGGCCATCATTGATGTCATTCCCAAAATAGAGCCATTTCCCGTTTTTCATGGCATAGATTTCGACACTCGCTTCATTGGGAATATCCGTTTTTTTAGCCGCCGTCCACGACTCTCCCTGATCATTGGAAGTGCTTACCTGTACCCGTGCAGGGGCATCCCCGCTGTCGCGCATGTAGGCAACAATTTCGCCGCTTTTCCTGATGGCCAGGGCTGGCTGGATCGGTCCGCGGCCAACAATTGGAAGGCTTGGACGCCAGGTGGCGCCATTGTCGTCAGAGATGGCCACCATCGACATGTTCAGTCCGTCGGAGTAGAGCGGGAGCAGGATCCTTCCGCTGGCCAGGGTGACTGGCTGAATGCGCGTCATCCATCCGAAGCTGCGTTTCATCTTGTCTTTGCTGGCCTCAATGATCATATCGTCGTATTTTGGGGCATAGGCAGCCCAACCGCGGTCGGGTTCTTCGAGATCTTTGAATTTTTTGGCCACCTCAGCGGTAAAGTTGTCATCCGGTTTCAGGAGGATATCATCCTGCCAATCCCAGATTGGCGCCCCTTCATTCATGAATTTGGTTGAAGTGCGAAAGCGGAGGACAGAATATTGCCACTGGTTGGCCTGTACTGCCACCCAAAATAGAAATAATTTCCCCTCCCTGGTGATGTAAAGGACCGGGTTGCAATCCGGAATCCCTTTGGTGTCGGCCATCAAAAATGGGGTAGCCCAGGTGGTGGTTCCTTTCTTCTGCCACGAGCCCATCACGCGGACATCGTCGGCGTTACGCTCTCCGTTCCCCTGGAACCAGCAGGATAACAGGTCGCCATTGGGAAGCTGCACGATGGAGCTGCCATGGGTGTGTTCGGGTTGGAAAGGGAACATGATCTCCTGTTGCACAATGGCCTTGGAGGTCTCGGTGTTTTGTGCCTGCATGCCACTGAAACCCAACAGCAGCAAGCCGGACATAAGTAATTTTTTGAACATCTGGTAATTTATTAGTAGTTGTAGAAATCGGTGTGAAGGTAAGGATTGATTTGGAAAGTTGAAATCATTTCCCCAAATTTTATAACTCATAAACTACCGTGAAGCCTAAACACGAAAAGATGTTCTCTATAAAACAGCATTTACTTCGGGTTACTTTGTGTTTTCCTTTGTGACCTTGGTGGTTAAATTTTTAACACGAAGGTCACAAAGGGATGCACAAAGGGCACAAAGAATTGGTCAATGTTTATTTCACCGGCTGCTCATGGGTCTCTAAACCAAACAAATCGAATGGTTTTTTGCTGAGATTATCCTTGAAAAGAACAATGGTAAGGATGATAAAAGCGGTAAATGCCAGAACGATCAGGATTTGGGTCCAGGAGGTCTTTTGAATGGGCTGCCTGTCCTTTAATTCGCAAACTTCACCCGGACAGTATTGCGCTTTTTCCTTGTAAACAAGGGAGTAAAATTTACATCCCAGACAGATTCCGAATGCCGATTCGAAGAAGAGGAAGATCAGGCATATCAGGCAGATAAGTCCGGTGATTGGGCTGTAGGAGTTGACCACCACCAGCAGAATAAACATGGTCAATGCCAGGATGATACCGATAATCCAGGCGAATTTTTTCTGTTTGGCGCCAACATATTCGGGCGTTTGGTTCCGGACAATCAGGCGGCCGATAATTAAGGAGGGGGCAAACCTGGGACTAACCAACACCCGAATTAAAATATCCGTCAGGAAGATTATCACTGCATACTTGAGTGGGGTAAAATTGCCTTTTGTCACAACCGTTACGATGGTGATAAACATCATCAGAAACAGGATGCCGGCCGCGGCCCTGATTTCACGCTCGTTTAAAACAGGGATGTTGTATCCCGGAACATCTTCGCCGAATTTGATTATTTTATTCATAGGATCAGAATTAATCAGAATTAATCAGAATTTACAGAATTTGCAGAATTGATCAGAATTCTCAAATATAGGAATAATTACAATTAATTGACAAATGTGGTTAAACGGAGTGAAAACCATGTGTCAATATCCCGGAGTTACCTGACATTGGATTGATGCGATTGTATAACGCTCCAATTGCCATCAATCTTTTTATAAACAAAAGACCAAAAGAATTTTACGGAAAATGATTTGCCTGAATTCAGATCGATGGTTGAGTTACCATAAGCGGTCAAAAGGACAATGTTATCCGATAGAATTGTTATTTTCTCTTTTTGAATTGTCATGGTTTGTCTGGCTACACCCTGGGATCTGTCTTTGAAAATGTTGATCAGTGAATCATACCGCATATAATAGGAATCATTTGTAATAAACCCTGCATGATACCGGTCATCAACCCCCTTGCTAATTCTGTCGTAATCCAGGGCCTCAGCCGCTTTTACCATGGTATGAAAGTGAGTGCTAACCTCATTTTCAATCTTTAATTTTTGCCGGGTTGGGACGTTTTTACCTGTTGAAAGTTCTATAAATCCTAGCATAAGGAAACCTAACAATGAGAAAGCAAGTACTTTTTTCATAATCCGTTGTTATTAAATTAAACCTAAACAGTATGGATCAAAGTGACCTCCCTCCGCTGCCGTAGTTTTGTAATCCACAGCCCGAAGGAGGTGATCCTGTAAAGTTATATTTTAACTATGGTGCATCAATGTGCACCTAGTTTCTGTTCTCCATTTTCTTTAAAATTTCCCTTAACAGGTCGTTGTGTTCCTGCTTTAAAGAGATAAACTTATTGACCCAGGTGTAAATTAAATAGAGCAGGCAAGAAATTAGCGCCAGATAGAAAACGGAAATAAACAGTGGCAATAACATGAAGCTTGACATAATGGAAGGTTTTAGTTATTTATGATTGAAATATGTATAATCTATTCAACTTTATATAGATTTTATGGTTGGAAGATGAGTGGCAGATTTAGTGGTTGACTGAGTTAAAAAAAATCGAATTAGTTATCAATGGCTTTGTATAACGGCTGAGTATAGCAGCAGTAAAGGATTGTGGACTATTTGCCTGTCTTCCGATACCGAAGTTTGAGCGGGACAGAATGTTTGATTTACCACTGAAACCCTTATTGCTGTTACACTTATTATGCGCCTGGCGATTTTGTTTCTATCTTCTAAAAGTCAAATTTTCTCATCAAATATTTTGGTTGATTCATTACTTGTTTATTAATAATGTCATTCTATGTCTTATACTTCTGGTTTGGAATTATATAATGTATTGATTGAGTTAATATAGTCTTCATCCATAGCATTCATTTTTTTATACAACATTCTAAAAAAGAAATTTGGGACTTTAGCAGGTTCTTGTCTTGTAGAGAAAATTTCATCTTGTATATCTCTTAACTCTTCATTACTGACTTCTTTTTTTATGCGAATAATAATGTCAAGATGCTTAGAAATTGCCTCGCGTTTTTCAATTGCAGAGTTGTGTCCTCGTATAAGCGAAATAAAATGTGTATAAAATGAAAGGATAGAAAAGCAAATGGAAAACAGGGTTAATCCCTCAACTTTCATAACTACAAAAAATGAAAATAATAATACAGAATATATGACAAGTATCCAAATTAACCAGTCCCTGAAATGTTTTCTCAAATCATTATCCCAACTTGTATTTGAGTGTTGCAAAATTGCAACTCCGATATTATGAGGTATTGAAGGTAATAGACATTGTGAATACCAATTTTTTATAGCTTCCCCCTCATATTCCAATGACAATTTTGATATTTCTGCATGGTCAGGCTTGGATAATGTAGATTTCCATGGTAAACAATATAAGGCTGTATCAAATTCCTCTTTAATAATTGCACCTTTGGAAGTATTACCTTTCAATTTTCCCGTGATAACCTGAAGCAGAATAGTTAAAAAGAAAGAGCATCCAAATAATATTAGTTTTATTGTTTCATCTTTTATTAAGACATAAGAAATTGGATAAGCTATCGCGAGAAAAATAAGTGAATAAGTGAACTTTGTCTCCCACTTTTTTGCTTTTGAATAAGCAACCGAAGAAGCTTTGAGCAGTTTGACAAGTTCTGAATCATTTTGTTTTTCAGTAATTTTGTTCATTGTTGTATTATTTTGTTTTTTCTAGAAGTTTTATAAATGGCCTATCTTCTTCTATTGAAAATCCGATGGTTCGATAGGTAAACTTATCATCACGTTTTGGATTTAATGTCAATAACTTACTCGTTTTCCGAATTATAAAACTCATT
This sequence comes from Prolixibacteraceae bacterium, assembly GCA_023228025.1. Lineage (GTDB taxonomy): Bacteria > Bacteroidota > Bacteroidia > Bacteroidales > Prolixibacteraceae > CAINVV01. The sequence goes on from JALOCD010000120.1 coordinate 10,732, forward strand.
TCTTCATTATTTTCTGCATTTATTGCAATTCCGTAAAAATCCAAAGAGTGGCCATTATAATTTATTTTGGAGATTTTGCATATACTTACATCTTTTATTTTTGAAATTCTATATGCTTTTGGAAGCCCGTATGAAGATGGAAAAACATTAATAGCTGGTAAAAACGAAACTACATCTCCCAAGCGCGGAGAAAAATCGCAATCTTCAAAATGGAAATAGAAATCTTTCTCGTCTTGTTCAACCTTTTCAATTTTTCGAATATGCCCTTCTCTTCTTTCATAATCTATCCTGATAATTTCATCAATGACATAACCTATTTTCTCAATTTCCTGATCTTCTTTACTGATAATTCCTATTTCTCGGTTTTCTTCAATTACAACAACTTGATTAATTGTTAAATTCTCAATTTCCTCTCTTGAAACTAAAAAATCAAATATTGTCTTTTTTAAAAGCGATAATATCCCGACTGTCAAATTATACTTTGAAATTATTATGCCATAATGAACTATTTTAGCATTTCTGTGAAATTTATGTAATAATCCTAGTCTAGACAACTCTTGTAACTCACTTTTACTGAATTTGTAATTTTCATAATTAATTCCTGTATCTATATATTTTTTAACATATTCATCGGGGTGTATCTCCTCCAATAATAATTTTCTGGTATCTTTTATAGTAATAGAACCTGTTTTGTTTAATGAGCTTAATTCAATTTCTTCTGGCAATAAAAGAAACATGTTAATCTCATAATTTTCAATCTTTGATTCATCAATTTCAAGAAAATGATTTGATTGTTTCCCTTGTTGAAAATAGTTTTGGGTTATTATTCTTTTCTCGGTAATAATACCGCGATAAATATTATTGAATATAATTGGTGTGTCGCCATGAAGTATCTCATCTAAATTTAGGTAGTTGAATATTTTAATTTTAATACGGTCATATCCTCTTGATATTAAATTGTATTCTGATATAAAGCCATTTTGGTAATATTCACTTAATGATTGAGAAATTATTCCAGTTTCAGGAATCTCATTATTTCCAAAATCATTCAACTTGACAACAACTTGAATTTCAAAATTTAAATCACGCAGAGATTTTAAATTTTCTTTACTAAGGTTAACACTAGGAACTTTAATATCTGTCAAATAACTAGACCCTATACTTTCAATTGTACAACTTATGGAATTATCTAGAATAACCTCAAAACCATTCGTAATGGTTTTGAGGTTATGAATATCTGTTAATTGAATTTTAATTCGATTTCGTTTTTTAGCATATTTGTAACTATTCAGTGATAAATATACAGAGGAATCTTCAAAAAACTATCAAAATCTGATTCTTGCACAAAAGTTCTTTGACATTCTACAAATTGGGATAGCTTTTTTTCTTGTGTTAATTTGTTCC
>JALOCD010000121.1 GCA_023228025.1 Prolixibacteraceae bacterium
TGAACTTCAGCCTGAATGGCAAATTGGGCCGTAAGGTTCTTTCATCCTTATAGGTATTTTATTAAATTTACGCACGCCTCGTGGCGCACCGAAGGAATGCACAAAGTAAGCACAAAGTAAGTCGGTATCCATCAGGATTCCTTGTTCATGACACCAAATTTATCCAAAATCCAGAATATCAACGACAATACAACGCCAATGATGGCAGCAAAGGCCATACCCTTGAGTTGCACAGAGCCAATGTTGATGGCTGCCCCGCTTACCCCGACCACAAAAGTGATGGCTCCCAGTACCATGTTTCTGTTCTTGCTGAAATCGACTTTTTGTTCAACGAACATTCTGAAACCCTGGACGGCAATAACTCCGTAAAGCAATATGGTGATGCCGCCCATGACCGGAGTCGGAATGGTTGAAATGGCAGCTGACACTTTTCCGATGGATGAAAAGAGAATGGCCAGGAGTGCGGCTCCGCGAATGACCCAGACGGAATAAACCCTCGTAACGGCCATCACGCCGATATTCTCGCCGTAAGTCGTATTCGGAGGTGAACCGGTCAGGCCAGACAGCATGTTACTGATCCCGTCGCCAAGGAGCGATCGGTGCAAGCCCGGCTTCTTCATCAAATCCTCTCCGGTAATTTTACCGGTCACAATCAGGTGGCTGATGTGTTCAGCGAGCACAACGATACAGGCAGGTGCAATGATGATGATGGCGCTCAGGTTAAAAACAGGAGCGTGAAATTTCGGAAGAGCGATCCAGGCAGCATTGCTGATGGCAGTTGTATCCACCATCCCCATAAAAAAAGCCAGAAAATATCCGGCTACAACAGCAAAAAGAATGGGAATGACCTGTAAAAAACCCTTAAAAAGTACGGTGCCGGCTATCCCGACAAACAGTGTAAACATGGAGACGATCAGCACATTTGACGCAGGTGCATAGGCCTGAACCACTTGTCCTACGGCGGTTGGCGAAGGTGCGAGACCCGACTGCTGTGCCGCAACCGGAGCCAACTCGAGTCCTATGATGGCCACTACGGCCCCCATTACGGCAGGAGGCATGACTACATCGATCCATTTTATTCCCCACTGCTTTACCACATAAGAAATGGCAATAAAGAAGAACCCAAAAAAGATAAAGCCACTTTGTGCATTACCAAAACTCCCATAAGTACTAACAATCAACAAGGTAGGCGCAATAAATGCAAAACTGGACCCCAGGTAGGCAGGTATGCCTCCTTTGGTAACCCATGAGTAAATCAGTGTACCTACCCCATTCATCAACAAAGCGATGGCTGGGTCAATCCCTAACAGGATAGGAACGAGGATAGTGGCCCCAAACATGGCGGTCAAATGTTGAATGCTAAGCGGAAGGCTCTCTAATATATGAAGCTTCTCGTGAATTCCGATAATTCTTCTGGCCATAGAATCGTATGAATTAAGGTTGTTTGGTTTTTTGAAATTATGAAAAATAATGAGAAATAGACATAGATTGAAATAAATGGAAATAGATTGAAATAAATAGTAATAGGTCGAAATAAATAGAAATAGGTCGAAATAAATAGAAATTGATCGAAATAAATGGAAATAGATTGAAATAAATAGTAATAGATTGAAATAAATAGTAATAGGTCGAAATAAATAGAAATATGTTGAAATAGATTGGAGATGAGTTCCAACTTATTTCTATTTATAACCATTTATTTCAACCTATTTCCTTTAACCATTTATTTCAACCTATTTCCCTATTTCAACCTATTTCTACTGTGTCCAAATTCCCTACTCTTCCATGGTGCTCAAATCCCCGTCAGGAAGTCCGAGTGCCCTGGATTTCAGCAAGCGTCTCATGATTTTTCCACTTCGGGTTTTGGGCAGCACATCGGCGAACTGAATGGCTTCAGGACGTGCAATTTTACCAAGATGTTCCTCCATGTGAACCATCAGTTCGTGCTCCAACTCTTTGCTCGGTTTGTAGTTGCTTCGGAGTACCGCCGTGATATGGATGGCATTTCCTTTCAAATGGTGAGGCAACGCGATGGCAGCCGACTCCACAATGGCCGGATGGCGGGCCATCACCCCTTCAATTTCGGCAGATCCCAAACGGTACCCACTCACCTTGATGACATCATCGTTCCGTCCGATGATCCAGAAATAGCCATCCTCATCCTTTTTGGCAGAATCGCCGGTATGGTACCAACCCTGCTTTTTGTATTTTTCCCAGTATGTTTCGATGAAACGTTGCGGATCATTGAAAACAGACTTGGCCATGCCCGGCCAGGGAGTTTTGATCACGAGTGTCCCCTCTTCTCCATTGGGGACCTCTTTACCGGCATCATCCACAATAGCCAGGTCATTGCCGAAGAAAGGTTTGGTCGCAGAACCCGGTTTTAATGGGGTAATAGGCAGTGGGGCAATTACAAATCCCCCTGTTTCGGTCTGCCACCAGGTATCCATTATGGGACATTTCCCACGTCCTACCACTTTGTGAAACCAGTTCCAGGCTTCTGCATTGATGGGCTCTCCTACAGAACCAAGCAATCTGAGTGAGCTGATGTCATTGCGGTTTGGCCACGAATCGCCAAAACGCATCAATCCACGGATGGCGGTTGGGGAGGTATAGAGAATGTTGATTCCATATTTTTCGACCATCTTCCACCATCTGTCGGGATAAGGGTGGTTGGGAGCTCCTTCGTACAACATGATGGTTGAGCCATTGATCAGCGGTCCATAAACGATGTAACTGTGGCCGGTGATCCATCCCGGATCCGCTGCACACCAGTACCGGTCTTCCGGTTTGATGTCAAAGACCATCTTATGCGTAGTGGCAGTATAAACGCTGTATCCGCCATGGGTATGAACCAGGGCTTTGGGCCTTCCCGTCGATCCGGAGGTGTAGAGCAGGAAAAGCATATCCGTTGAATCCATCACCTCCGTTTCGCATTTGTAGGAGGCAATTGGCAAGGACTTCAGGTCGTGGTACCAGTAATCCCGGTCGTTTTCCATGTACACATCAATGCCTGTTCGCTTGACGGTGATGCAAATTTCCATGGTGGGAGAAAGTTCCATCGCCTTGTTGACGACACTTTTCATCTCAACCACTTTGCCTCTCCGGTAGCCTCCATCTGCTGTAACAACTACGCGACTATTGGCATCATTTATACGGTCGGCAAGCGCTTCGTGGCTAAAGCCTCCATAAACAACACTATGGGCAGCACCAATTTTGGCACATGCAAGCATGGCAAAAAGCTGCTCAGGAATCTGCGGCATGTAAATGGTAACCACGTCGCCCTTCTTGACCCCCATGCTTTTCAGGATATTGGCAAACTGAGAGACTTCACGGTTTAAGGCGTGATAAGAGTATGTCCTCGAATCACCAGGTTCCCCTTCCCAAATGATTGCCAGTTTATTCCTGGTGGCGGAAGTGAGGTGGCGATCAATGGCGTTCAAGATAATGTTTGTTTTGGCTCCTTCGAACCATTTAAAAAATGGTGCATCGCTTTTGTCCAGCACTTTATCCCATTTTTTGTACCATGATAACTGTTCTGCCTGTTCTGCCCAGAAGGCCTCGGGTTGATCCAGTGAATAACGGTACAGTTGATCGTACTCTTTTACATTTGCCTGATTAACAACTTCCTGGGAAGGTAAAAAGAGTGTTTTTTCGTCGCCTTTTTCCATTTTAAATTTGGTTTAATTGAATTTTGTTTAACTAATTATTTGAAAGATATTTAAATTTAATAGAAGCTGATACAAATATTTTGGTTATCGGAAGTAAAAATATCAAACCTTTTTACGATACGTAGCAAAATAGGTTAATATTTTACTATTTGTAACACAATCACTCATTTTTGGCGTTGAATCCAATAATTTCTTACTTTGTATTGCAGTGAATCACTATATTTGGTTAATTCAACTAAATTTAACAGCGAAAAGAGGTTTCACTGGTATTCCATTTTCCTCCTGCTACCACAAAAACAGACATCATGCCCGAATCTATCATCTCCCGGAGTAATCCTGATAAGAAAGCAATAATTTCCCGTCAGGGAGATTTTATATACAGTCAACTGTTGGTGCACATCCAACAATATGCCCAATTGTTCGACGCGAAAGGATTTTCAAAGATCGCTATTTACGCCGAGAACAGGGTTGAGTGGTTTTTTGCTTTTTATGCGGCGCTCCAAAACGACTGCATCGCTATTCCCATTGATTTCATGGCTTCGGCCGAAGATGTCGCTTACATTCTGGATGACTGCCAGCCGGAATTGATTTTTATCAGCGAAGCGATGCAAGAAGCTTACGCAAAAGTCGAGGCCAAAAGCAATCACAAACCCGAAGTCATCATTTTCGAAAAACACCCTCCTGTATCCGGTCAGACCGAATCTGCCTGGATAGGCCCGGAGGATAACGAAACAACAGCGGTAATCATCTATACCAGCGGCACTACCGGGAGCCCGAAGGGAGTCATGCTTTCCTATACCAATCTGCTGGTCAATATGAAAGCCGTAGTCGAAGCCAAAATTTTCCAGCCTGAAAGTCAGGTATTGGTACTACTTCCCCTTCACCATATATTCCCCCTCCTGGGATCGATGATGGTGACTTTTTACTCGGGAGGAACAACAGTGGTTTCCCCATCAATGCAGTCGACCGATCTGATGAAAACCCTGGCTGACAATTCTGTGACGGTATTTATCGGGGTACCCAGATTGTATGAGCTCATATACCGAGGATTGATGGCCAAAATCAACAAAAGCTTTCTCGCTAAAACATTTCTGAAACTTGTTTACGCCACCAAAAGCCGGAAATTGGGCAAGACACTGTTCAAAAAAGTGCACAATGGGCTTGGCGGGCACCTTCGGTTTATGATTGCCGGGGGAGCGGCTCTCAACAAGGAGGTTGGGACTTTTTTCTATGCGATCGGATTTGATATCCTGGAAGGTTTTGGCATGACCGAAGCGGCGCCGATGATCACTTTCCCGCGTCCCGGCAGGATAAAAATAGGATCGACAGGCCAGGCGTTGCCAGGCATGACTGTGGAGATCAGGGATGGGGAAATTGTTGCCAAAGGGCCAAACGTCATGAAGGGATATTACAAACGCCCGGAAGAGACCGCCGAAGTACTGAAGGATGGTTGGCTCTACACCGGTGATTTGGGACGTTTTGATGATGAGGGTTTCCTTTACATCACAGGCAGGAAAAAGGAGATTATTGTCCTTCCAAACGGTAAAAATATCAATCCGGTTGAAATAGAGCAAAAGCTGGAATTTTTTTCAAAAGCGATCAAGGAGGTGGGTGTATTTATCCACAAGGAGATGCTACATGCGGCCATCGTACCTGATTTTAAATTCCTGACTGATAATGCTGTCACAGATTTGAACCGCTATTTCAGGGAAGAGGTAATCACCCCCTTTAACACTGAGTTGAGTTCATACAAACGAATCATGCAATTCACCATTGTTAAAACGGATCTGCCACGAACGCGGCTCTCCAAACTGCAACGTTTTAAGCTGGAGGAGCTGATTCATGATACAGAAAACAAAAAACAAACAGGAGATGAACCCGATAGCGCAGAATATCTTGCCGTGAAGAGCTTCATCGAGAGTCAGGTAGATATGGACATTTCCCCCGACGACCATCTTGTCTTTGACATCGCCATGGACTCCCTTGGAAAGATGAGCCTGATCGATTTTATCGAACAGACATTCGGGATCAAGATTGACGAGGAGCAGTTGCTGAAATTTCCATCCATCGGCAAGATTGCTGAATACATTGGCGCCAACAAACTGTTTCACAAGGAACAAAGTGGCGATTGGTCCGGCAACCTGAAAGATAACCAAGCGGTCGAATTGCCCAGATACTCCTATTGGCTAAAGTTCATAGTCACATCAGTGCGTGGTTTCTTCAGCCTTTTCTTCAAATTTGAGGTGAAAGGAATCGAAAACATTCCCGCCGGGCCCTGCTTCATCGCCCCCAACCACCAAACGAAGCTGGATGCGTTTTTGGTACTCTCCTGCCTGGACAATAAGACCCTGAAAGATACCTACTCCTATGCCAAGAAAAACCATGTCAAAGGCAGTGTCCGCCGGTTTCTGGCGCGCCGCACCAACGTCATCGTGATGGATCTGGCCAAAGAGCTCAAAGAGTCGATCATAAAGATGGCGGAGGTGGTTAAACTTGGCAAGAAAATCCTGATTTTCCCTGAAGGGACCCGTACCACATCCGGAAATATCGGCGACTTCAAAAAGACCTATGCCATTCTTAGCAGTGAATTAAACATTCCTGTTCTTCCAGTTGCCATCACCGGCGCCTATGAAGCAATGTCGTCCGGCAAGAAAAAAATTAAATCCGGCTCCAAGATTGTTGTCGAGTTTTTGCCGCCGGTAGATCCTGCCGGGATGACCACGGATATCCTGAATGCTACCATTAAAGCTGCAATCACCGAGACTGTTCTCGCCAATTCAAAAACCATTTAACCAATTGACCATGCGTAGTTGCTATTATATTTGCTTGCTGCTGGCTGTTTCCCTCCTATTTTCCAACTGCAAATCAAATGTTGCGGATAGCGTTGATGTTCCGGTAAAAAAAGATACTTACCTGGTCAGTTATGCGTTGGTCAGGTCAGTAACAGCCGCGGAAATAAAGACACTGTTTAGTCCGGTGCAGTCGGTCTATCCTGATGTTGCGGATATTCTCCCATCGGTAAATTTGGGTTTCAGAGTCTATGTCGTTACCTACAATACCACGCTGGGCGTCAAAAAATTGGTTGCCTCCGGGGTTGTATGTATACCTGACGGAGGAGGTACCTACCCGATCCTCAGTTTCCAGAACGGAACCAATACGGTTTACATCAACGCCCCTTCTGTCAATGCTGCGAGCTACAATGTGCAGTTGATCTCCTCCTTTGCTTCCACCGGATTTGTGATGGTTATTCCCGACTATTTGGGCTTTGGTTCATCGACGGAGGTTTTCCACCCTTATCTTTATATGCCGGCCACCGTAAGCGCTATCCTTGATCTTTTCAGGGCAGTTAAGGAGATGGGCTCCAAGACGGATCTGAATTTGAAGCTCTCATCAGACCTATACCTCATGGGCTATTCGCAGGGAGGCTTGTCAACACTACAATTGCACAAAGCAATAGAAACCAGCTACAGCAGTGAATTTAACCTGAAAGGGGTTGGCTGTGGCGCAGGGCCTTATAACCTTACCTCAATTACCACGATGATGGTAGGCGCAACCACCTATCCACAACCCTATTACATCGCCTACATCATGAAAGGGTTCAAATCTGCGGGGGCCTTTCCAAATCCCTATACCGATATCTTCAACGAACCCTACGCCTCGCGCATCGACGGACTTTTTAACGGCCTTAACAGTGGAGGCGATATTAACAGCCAGCTATCCACCAACATAGCGCAACTCTTCACCAATGAGTTTCGAACAACTTTAACTACGAATACAAAATTTAAAGAGATGCGCGATGCCCTGGCGGCCAGCAGTGTAACTGCATGGAAAGTAAAAACACCACTTATCCTGTCGCATGGTCAGGCAGATACGGATGTTTCACCCTTGATGACATCTCAACTTTATGCCGACCTGATGAACCTTGATCCGCCCCTTCCGGTTACCTATATCCCCTTGGCAGGAATGGACCACGGAGGGGCAAGCGCCCCCTCGCTGCTGGCTTTTGTCAAGAGGTTTCTGGTGATTAAAGGGAAGTAATTTAATGATTTGTGCCAAACAATATTACACAACTTGTCCCGATACTTCGGGAGAGGAAGAAGGAGGTAACACGGAGTACACAGAGCTAAAATGTTTGTTATTTTCTCTGAGTAAAAATTAATCAATATTGTCCGGCTAAAATTGAATCAACGCCAATTTCGCAACTACGTTGCTTCTTCGTTAATGCAATACACACATCTACAAATATATAGCAACTACGTTACCTGTATAGAAGCTGCGGAGCAGCTAAATCTTTGTAGAAAAGAACATAAATAAAATGGAAGCCACTGAGTGGCTTTATCTGTGTAAAAGCTTATAATTAACAAGGTTACAGAATATGATTGAAATAAGAAGAGTTGGAGAGGATGATATTCCCGCCATGACAGCCGCTCGGCTCAACTATCTCACTGAAATGCAGGGAGAAAGACCGCAAGATTATTTACAGGTGCTACAGGTGAAACTCCAACAATTTTTCATACAAACCATGCGGGAAGGAAGTTTTTTTGCCTTACTGGCGGAATATGATGGAAAGGTTGTCAGTTATGGCGCAATGGTCCTGAAAAAAATCCCGGGCGATCTGAACCAATCTTCCTACCTGGAGGGTGATATCCTGAACATGTACACCCTTCCGGAATACCGCAGGAAAGGGATCTCCTCACTGATATTGAAACAGTTACTCACAGAAGCCAAATCAATGGGGGTTAGCAAGGTTGCACTGCACTGCTCCAAAGCCGGTGAACCCCTCTATCGGAAGTTTGGGTTTAAGGATCCGGTTTATCCGTATTTGGAGTTGATAATTAATTGACTCGCGGAGGAAAATAAGAAGATGTGAGGGTGAGAAGATGAGAAAATGGGAATATTTGAATTCGCACCCTCACATCTTCTCATTTTCCCACCCTCATAAATTTTAATCCTGCCTACTTCGACATCTCTGATATCTCTTTTACTTTTTTGGTTTTCCCCTCAATGTACATTTTGAACTCTTCGGGGGCGTTGGGCATGGCCACTTCGAAACGGATGTTCAATCCCTGTTTTTGTAGATGATCATCACATCCTCATGGACCGAAGCAGGTTTGGAAGCAGTTGCTGCAATGACGGTCCTGCCCTTCCTTTCCAGTATATTTCCGTCCAGTTTAGGCTTTAAGGTAAATATTCCGGCGCCCTCTCCCGATTGCCCGCTTCCCTCACCTTTCCACTCTCCAAGCATGTACTGCCATTTCTCCCAGCCTTTGTTAACGTCTTGTGCAAAAATTGGTTGTGCAATCAGGAGCGCAAGAATAAGGGGTAAAAAAAAATCTCATGGTATCGGTCTTTTTAGATTGTTTTAAATGTTGATTTTATTTCTAATTGTATCCAAAGTTAACAAACAACTTTAAATTCCTTTATCAGAAAAGTTTGTGTGCAATAGACTTTGCCGTTTTTACACTTTAGCTTTTATTGACGATAATCCAAATACAACGAGTTCCATCAATATGCTACGTTCTTTCAACATCTAGATGAGGTAATTCTCATCCTGCAGGAATTGAACAAATTCCAATTCAGAAATGTTTATTTGATTGATAACACTTTCAAACATCAAATATATTGTCACCTCACAACCATGAAAAAATTATTCATTGCAGTCACTTTCTTTTCTCTATACTTGTCCTTGGCCGCGCAGGAATCATTGCAAATTGCCCTCACCCCACCCATGGGTTGGAACAGTTGGAACTGCTTCCGTGCAGATATCAACGAAGACAAAATCAAGGCAATGGCCGATGCCATGGTGAGCTCCGGTATGAAAGCAGCAGGATATCAATACATTGTCATCGATGATGGGTGGATGATTAACCAGAGAGACTCTGCCGGACACATCATTGTTAATTCAAAGAAATTTCCGAATGGCATCAAACCTGTTGCCGATTATGTCCACAGCAAGGGATTGAAATTTGGCATTTACTCTTCCCCCGGCTGCTATACTTGTCAAAAACTGATGGGAAGTATCGGACACGAGCAGATGGATGCAAATGATTATGCCGCATGGGGAGTCGATTACCTCAAATACGACTGGTGCAACTATCCAAGTATCGAAAAAGAGGCAATGAAAACACCCATTGCCGATTGCCGTGCGGCTTTCGAACTGATGGCAAGATGTCTGAAAAATACAGGAAGGGCTATTGTCTACAGCGTAAACGATGAATGCGACAAGGGCACCAACGAAGGCGCCTTGCCATGGATAAAAACAGTTGCGAACATGCACCGAACCGGGGACGATATTAAAAATAACTGGGAAAGAATGCTATACTGTCTGGACCTCACAGCCGATTTATGGCAATACGCCGAACCGGGATATTGGAATGACCCCGATATGCTGGAGGTCGGAAATGAGAGCAAAGAAAGCCTTTGGGGTAAAATTTCCCCGGTTACCATGAGCATGACGGAATACAAAACACACTTCGCCATGTGGTGCATGGTTGCCGCACCACTTATTGCCGGCAACGACCTGAGAAGCATGGAGCCGGAAATCAGGGATATCCTGACCAACAAGCAACTTATTGCCATCGATCAGGATCCATTGGGGAAGCAAGGAAGAAGAATCAAACAGCTAGGCAATTTGGAAGTTTGGGTGAAAGAATTGGTTGGCAACAGATATGCTGTCGCCCTGCTTAACAGGGGCAGCAATCCGGCGGACATATCTGTTAAATGGGATGAAATGGGTATTTCAGGCAACAAATGGGTAACGGATCTCTGGTCGGACCGAAATCTTGGTAAGTTCAAAAAATCCTATACCGGAATAAAAGTGAAAAGGCACGAAGCTAGAATCCTCCTGATTTCACCGATAGGACACTAGTTTTAGTTCTCTTATTTTCAATTCAAAAATCCAACTACCAATTATTCTTGAAACTGATTCTTATCAAATCAGTAAATTCTAACAGGTTAGGATTAACCATTTCGTTATCTGGTTTATTACAATTTAAAATTTAGATTATGAAAATTCGTCTCCTGATGTTGGTACTGTTTTTGATAACAAGTTCAGCAAAATTCCTTCAAGCTCAAGAGGTTAAAACCAATATGACTTCAGACACCCTTGTGGTAGTATGGTCAAGTGGCGATCCTGAGGTAGCCACAAAAGCATGTCTGATGTATGCCCATGCAGCAAAAAAATACAAATGGTTTAATGAAGTAATTTTGATTGTTTGGGGTCCGTCAGAGAAACTTCTTGCTGAGAATGCCGTCTTGAAAGAAAAGGTAGCCGCTATGAAAAAGGATGGAATCATTGTGGAAGCTTGCGTTGCTTGTTCGAATATGTACAATGTCACCAATGAACTTAAAGTCTGTCAGGTAGATGTGAAAGGTATGGGAGTTCCCCTGACCCGTTACCTGAAGCGAGGCTACAAGATCGTATCTTATTAAGGAACCGGATAACTGTTATTTGACACTTATCCCTCAAATAAAATTCGTGATACTGTACTAATCGAATACCTTGAATCCTGTTTATGCATTATAACGCTACAATCAGGATCACAGCGTTTTCCCCTTTATCCTTTTTACTTTATCCTTTATCCTTTTTACTTTATCCTTTATCCTTTTTACTTTATCCTTTTTACTTTATCCTTTCGTTTCCGCCTCCCTGTTCTTCTTGTCTACCACCCTGACAACATAAGTTGCCGTTGCTGCGGCTGGATGTTTGTCCTCATAGTGGTAAGGAGTCTTTGTGGTTTGAGGTTCGAAGGGGATTTCCACCACAAAGTCATCATTCCGCAAGATTTCATACCTGTCGATGGCCGAATCGCCGGCATAGGCGGTATGCCAGGTTATCTGGGCACCCTTTTCATTGCGGGTAACCTTAACTTCGCGGGGTGGGGTCAACTCCTGGTAAGCTTTTTGAAAAAAATTGGTCTTCCCAGCTTTGGCCTTTGACGCCAGAAGTTCAATATTGCTACGCTGTTGTTCTGTCATATCCCCGTGTTTAACCTGCGCATGCTTCAGGTTGAAGGCAAGTTGACATAGGGCAGGATCGTCATTGATCTTGCCAATTCCGATAATTGCCGTGTGTATCCCCGGAGTACACAACGAATATTTTATCAGCTGATCGGCAGGCAACTCCCTGCTTCCAACCTCCATTACCACATGGGAGGCCTTGTTGGACCACTCTGCTTTTTTTGAGTACATGGCCCCGTCGGCAAAGACTTTCATGGCAATAATCCCCATTTTTTTGGCAGAGGCAATTGGTATCACATTGTGCTGCATGTTGAAATAGAGCTGGTCGTTGGCATTGATGGCCACCAGCATGGCGTCCAGAAGATCTTCACTGTCGCGTTGAATCATCTCCATCATCACAGTGGTATCGTTGTGTCCGGAGAAGCCTATGTGCCGGATTAGTTTTTCATTT
>JALOCD010000179.1 GCA_023228025.1 Prolixibacteraceae bacterium
CGGAAAGAACTTGTCAACAACGGGAAACTGGTTGCCTTGCGAAAAACCGATCTGCAGTTCCGGGTGGGTGAACAACTTGAAAAACTTTCGTTCAAGAATGGCGACCATGTAAAAGCCGGGCAGGTAATCGCAGCTTTAGCGCCATTTACTTTCGGCCAGCAGCTAAGTAATGCAGAGATCCAGTTAAAAAGAAACAGGATGGAGATGCAAAACCTCTTGATCGGACAGGGATATACTACTTTGGACACCACCAAAATTCCGCCCAAAATATATGAGATAGCCTTTGTAAAGTCGGGATATGCCGAAGCTTGTCAAAACCTCAGAACAGCAAGATTCAACTTCGAGTCGGCGCAGCTTGTTGCCCCGTTTTCCGGGGTATTGGCCAACATTGAAAAGAAACGTTACGACCGCGTCGATGCAGGCGCCACCTTCTGTACGTTGATCGATGATTCGGAATTTGAAGTGAAATTTCGCGTGGTGGAAAGCGAAGTGGGCGATATCCGGCTGAACGACGAAGTGCAGCTGCTCCCTTTCTCCAGCCGGAAAATTTGTCTGGGAAGGATTTCAGAAATCAATCCGGTCGTGGATGAAAATGGGATGATCCTCGTGAAAGCGATGGTGAAAAACCCCGGCGGATTGATCGACGGTATGAACGTAAAGGTGATCGTCGAAAAGGAGATCCCCGATCAATTGGTGGTTCCCAAATCGGCTGTATTGTTGCGTGACAACCAGGAAGTGTTGTTCAAATACACCAAAAACGGGGTAGCATTCTGGACCTACATCCAAACACTGGCCGAAAACACAACCTCCTATTCTGTGATCGCCAATCCCGACAAAGGGGCAACGCTTGCGCCCGGCGATACGATCATCGTTTCGGGAAATTTGAATTTGGCGCATGAGAGTAAAGTTGAACTAAAGTAGATTAGTTGGTTGAAGAGGTTTGAGGCTTCGCTGTTTGAAAGGTTTGAATGTTTGAGGCTTCGCCGTTTGAATGTTTGAAGCTACGCGTTTGAGAGTTTGACGCTTCGCTGTTTGAAGATTCAAATATTTGCGTACGAAACATTCAAACACTCAAACACTCAAACATTCAAACGATCAAACATTCAAACAATTATACGATGTATGGAATAAACGATAAATCTAAATAATTATGCCCACAATTACCTGTTTTGAAGATTTGGAGATATGGCAAATAGCAAGGGAGATATCGGTGAATGTATATCTGTTTACTAAAACAAAATTTTTTTCAAAAGATTTTGGTTTGGTTGATCAGATTCGACGTTCGTCAGGATCGGTAATGGACAATATAGCTGAAGGATTTGAGCGGGAAGGGAAAAATGAATTCATCCAGTTTTTATCAATCGCCAAAGGATCAGCAGGAGAGTGCCGGTCTCAATTGTATCGGGCCAAAGATCAGGAATATATCTCAATTGAGGAATTTGAAATGCTCAAAAGCAAATTACTAATGGTCAGTGTCAAAATAAAACGATTTATGGATTATTTAAAGACAACAGAACTTAAAGGGAACAAATATAAACGATGACTAAATGAGGTTTGAGTGTTTGAGGCTTCGCTGTTTGAAGGTTCGAATATTTGCGCACGAAACAATCAAACACTCAAACGTTCAAACATTCAAACATTCAAACGATCAAACATTCAAACGATCAAACATTCAAACGATCAAACATTTACTAACGCCTTCCGCATGATCCACTTCCTCATCCGCCGCCCGATAGCCGTAACGATGTCATTCATCGCCATATTGGTACTTGGTGTTTTTGCCATGAATTTCATTCCAGTATCGCTTATGCCGGATATTGATATCCCGGAGATTACCGTACAGGTAAGCGATGCGAACACGACGGCCAGGGAGCTGGAAAATACTGTTGTCCAGCCTATTCGCCGGCAACTGATGCAGGTGGCGCACCTTGCAGATATTACGAGCGAATGCCGCAACGAAAACGGTGTGATCCACCTGAAATTTGAATACGGCGCCTCCATCGATTATGCGTTTATTGAAGTGAACGAGAAGATCGACCGCGCCATGAACTCCCTTCCACGCAGCATCCTTCGCCCCAAAGTTATCAAAGCCAATGCCACCGACATCCCCGTCTTCTACCTCAACCTCACCCTCAAACCCTCAAACCTTCAAACGGCGCAGCCCTCAAACCGCGAAGCGTCAAACATTTCAAACTCTCAAACGGCGAAGCCATCAAACATTTCAAACGGCGAAGCCTCAAACCGCGAAGCGTCAAACAGCATAGCGTCAAACAGCGTAGCCTCCTCCCTTTTCCCCGTCTCCCAACAATTCGTCAACCTAAGCCGATTCGCAACGAACGTGATCTCCAAGCGCATCGAACAGCTGCCCGAGGTTGCCATGGTTGATATCACCGGTACTGTTAGCTCTGAATTGTTAATCCTACCCGATAACCAAAAACTTGAATCGCTCGGGATTACCCTGACAACCCTTGAAAACAGCATCAGGAACAGCAACATTAAATTGGGGAACCTGTTGATCCGTGACGGGCAGTACCAATACAGTATCAGGTTTTCGTCGACCCTGCAAAACAAGAAAGATATTGAGAATGTCTATTTTAAAGTAAAGGAGCGTTTGTTGCAATTGAAAGATGTGGCCACCGTGATCGAACATCCCCAAAAGCAAAAAGGGATGGTCCTTCACAATGGGAAAGATGCGGTGGTATTTGCCGTTATCAAACAAAGCGATGCCCGTATGTCGGAGCTGAAATCGAAGCTGAACGATCTGATTGGCCGCTTCGAAAAGGATTATCCAGATATCCGGTTCGACATAACCAGAAACCAAACCACATTGCTTGATTTTTCGATCGGGAACCTCTATCAGGATTTAATGTGGGGCGCCTTGCTTGCCTTTATCGTCATGTTCCTTTTTATGAAAGATTACAGGGCGCCATGGCTCGTTGGGATTACCATCCCTACTTCGCTAATAGTTTCGATGTTGTTTTTTTATATTTTGAATATCTCGATGAATATCATCTCATTATCCGGCATCATTCTTGGCGTGGGAATGACTGTCGACAATTCGATTATCGTCATTGACAACATCACCCAGCACCGTAAGCGAATATTGATGCAAAAACAAGCCCAAGCTTTTGCAGACGAAAAACATTCAAACATTCAAACATTCAAACCTTCAAACAGCGAAGCCTCAAACCCTCAAACGGCGAAGCCCTCAAACAGCGTAGCGTCAAACAGCGAAGCGTCAAACATTTCAAACAGCGTAGCGTCAAACCCTTCAACAACAGAAACTCAAACAACAACAGAAACAACAGAAACAATAGAAACAACAGAAACAAGGCGCACCTCCCTCTCCATCCTCGAGTCCGCCTGCGCCTCCGGTACCAACGAAATTTTCAGTCCGCTCCTGAGTTCCGCATTGACAAACTGTGCCGTATTTATCCCCTTGATTTTCATCAGCGGCATCGCAGGGGCCATGTTTTACGACCAGGCTATGGCCGTCACGATCGGGTTGCTTGTGTCGCTGGGCGTTGCGGTCACAATATTGCCAGTTTACTATCGTTTGATCTACCGGAAAAAGGAGGGTGCCAGTCAGTTGAAATTTATGAACCGTATTAACCTGCTTAACTTTGAAGTGCTCTACATGTCGGGATTCCGGTTCGTGATGCGCAACCAGGTTTTATCGACGATCCTGGTTGTTGCCTGTCTGGCAGGAAGTTGCATTATGTATCCATTTTTAGACAAGAGCCGCCTTCCGGCTATCGAAAAAGACGAGTTAATGCTTGCTGTCGACTGGAACGAACATATTCATGTGAGCGAGAACAAACGCAGGACGTTGCAACTGATTGAACATTTGCAGGGCCAATTGGAGCAGAATACCTGCATGATCGGTGAACAGAAATTTTTGATGGACAAAAACAGCGTCGCCTCTTCGGCCGAAGCATTGGTCTATTTAAAGGTAAAACGGGCCTCCCAATTGGATAGTACGATGCGGGCGGCAGAGGTGTATTTGAGGAATAATTTTCCGCGAAGCATTGTCCGGCAGCGCGAGGTTGACAATATTTTCAACATGATTTTTTCTTCGGACGAAAGGCCGCTGACGGCCAGGCTTAGGGCTGTCAATGATTATGGCCCGAACAAAGTGGCTTACCTGCAGAATACGCTGAATAAAATCCGGGCGGCTTTGCCCAGACAACCCATCGAAGGGATTCCTTTGTCGGAATATACCATCCTGCATACCGACCCTGCGAAGTTGATGCTGTATGATGTTTCGTT
>JALOCD010000148.1 GCA_023228025.1 Prolixibacteraceae bacterium
CGACGATGTTTATGGCCGTTTAAAAAGCGCATTCAATGAAAACCAGGTGTTCCTGATTTCCGACAACCAGGAATTTGTACCGGTCGTTGTCGGTGGCAAAGCGAGCGATATCCAGTCGGTGGTCAGTGACCTGTTTATCCGGAACAGGAAAAACGAGTTGATACCGGTCCGCGACCTTGTTTCTGAGACCAAAGGGGAGGACCTGAAACTGATCGTTGCAGGAAAGGAGGGTGAATATTTTCCGGTCAACTTTGATATCGCACCTGAAAAGGCCAATGAGATTACTGAGAAAGTGGGGAATGTTGTGCGGCAGGACCGGTTATTTGAGGTTGGTTTTAGCGGAAATATCTTTTCGAACAAAGCGTTGATGAAAGAGCTGACCATTATCCTGCTGATAGGGTTTGCCCTGCTCTACTTTATCCTTACTTCGCAGTTCGAATCATTGGCCCTTCCTTTGTTGGTGCTGTTGGAAGTGCCCATTGATATTTTCGGGGCATTTATTGCCTTGAAATTAGGTGGTACCGGAATTAACCTGATGTCGTTGATCGGCATTGTGGTGATGAGCGGGATCGTGATCAACGATTCGATCCTGAAAGTGGACACAATGAATAAACTGTTCAATGAAGGCACTTCGTTGATGCGCGCGATCGTAGAATCCGGTCACCGGCGTTTGCTCTCCATTATCATGACCAGCCTTACCGCTATCCTTGCATTGCTTCCAATTTTGTTTACCCCCGGCCTTGGGGCCGATTTACAAAAACCCCTTGCCCTGGCTGTGATCGGAAGCATGATACTGGGAACGCTGGTCAGTTTGTATTTTGTGCCGTTGTGCTTTTACTATCTTAAGAAACGTGCCAAAGTTGAACGAAAAAATGTTTGAATGTTTGAGTGTTTGAAAGTTTGAATGTTTCGTACGCAAACATTCAAACTTTCAAACAGCGCAGCCTCAAACATTCAAACATTTTTCAAACAGCAAAGCGTCAAACATTCAAACTTAATAACCCATGTACAAACCTTTCACCCTTCTTCTAGCCGTTCTTTTCTTCGCTTGTGGCACCCCCGCCGTCCGCAACGATGCCTCAATCGGATTTGCAATAGCAAAGCATAATTTCGGAAAGATCCCTTTCAAAAAAGAGGCGTCATGCACCTTTGAATTCTCAAACACAGGTAAAACTGCATTGGTGATATACGATGTAAAAACCTCCTGTGGCTGCACGGTCCCGGAGTGGCCCCGAAAACCCATTCTTCCGGGAGAGAAAGGATTACTGAAAATCAAGTACGACGCGGCGTTTCCGGGAGTATTCCACAAGACCGTGGAAGTAATTTACAACGGGA
Source organism: Prolixibacteraceae bacterium (assembly GCA_023228025.1). Classification (GTDB taxonomy): domain Bacteria; phylum Bacteroidota; class Bacteroidia; order Bacteroidales; family Prolixibacteraceae; genus CAINVV01. Next base: position 1,336 of record JALOCD010000148.1, read on the forward strand.
CTGGTTCACCGGCCAGTTTGGAAATAAATGGGGAAGTGGAGTATCCTGAAAATATTGAATTATGATCCGTAAGATTCAACTGTCCTTATTCACCATCGCTTTGATATTTGTCACTGCAATAGGCCTTTACTGGCTTGCTTTTGGGGCATTACTTGTGTTATTGATTTGTCTGTTGTTCAGGTCTGATCTTTCGGCTTTTGTTTGGTTACGAAAGCATAGTTTTGTTTCATCCCTGGTTTACATTGTCGGTATTTTTCTTTTGGCTATTTCGATCCGTGTATTTATGATCGAGATATTCTCCATTCCAAGCAGCTCGATGGAGAACACTCTGCTCGTTGGCGACAAGGTGCTGGTAAGTAAACTGAATTATGGTCCGGCCATGCCGAAATCCCCCTTCGAAATTCCCTGGATCAACCTGTTTTGGTACCTGGGCTCTAGCAAAACAACCAATCTTGATTCAGCCTACTGGGATTACAAGAGGTTAAGCGGATTTTCATTCGTAAAGCATGGCGATGTGGCAGTATTTATCCATCCTTTGTGGGGGAAAAGGGATAATTACTTCATCAAGCGCTGTGTTGGAATACCGGGCGATACGCTCCAAATCATCGACGGCGTTGTTTTTGCCAACAGAGATGCTATACCTTCTTCAGACCAAGCAAAGCAACCATATCAGATGAAAGTAACCAATAGAGCAGTATTCAGAAATATGGTTGACAGTCTGGGATTAGAAACCTGGGAAAATAATATAGCGCAGACCAGCGAAAAGATAAGGATGAATTTAACCAGGCCACAACTTAAACAATTAAACCAAAAAAGTTGTATCGATTCCGTTTCCACAAACATAGTGGGAAACGATTCGTCTCAATGGGTTGATCCCAAAAATAGAATTCTGGCCTGGACCATTGATAATTTCGGCCCGGTTGTGATTCCCCGAAAAGGGATGGTGATCCACCTTACACCCACTAATTTTCTGGTTTACCGGAGGACAATCACCCATTTGGAGAAAATTAAATTAGAATCGAAAAATGACATTTTTTATCTGAACGGGCAACTTGCAACAACCTATACCTTCCTACACAACTACTATTTCATGATGGGGGACAACCGCCACAACTCAAACGATTCGCGTTTTTGGGGTTTTGTGCCGGAAGAAAATATTGTGGGTAAAGCTTGCGTCATTCTATTTTCAAATAACGGGAATGGTATTAGGTGGAACCGAATGTTAAAACGAATAAAATAGGAATAAATAAAATTTTATAGTTTCACAATTTTTAGTATATTTATGATCTGAATGTATGTTAGTAGTTTTTCCTAGTCGAATGATTTGGCATTTAGGCGATTGAAATATTAACAGAAGGGAAAGAACAGGAAGCCAAACCCGCAAAAGTTAAGCGCTTCCTGTTCGGCACCTTTTCAAAAAAGAAAGTGAGGTGATGTACCAAAGATAAGGAAATAAGCAATTGAAGAAACTGTAGGTGTCTGTGAAATGATAATAGACAAATAATAAGTATTCGTAATGTAAATGTTAGAAAATTCAATTATTATGAAAAGTAAAAAAATAATTTCTGCATTTTTCGTTTTGTTGATTGGTTTTGTTGGGTTTTTACAAACTAATAATTCAACTGTAGGAAATATTGATCTTCAATCATTAATGCATTTTAGTAAAGCTCAGGCAGAAGACCCTTGCCCTGGAGGTTCGACGAGGAATAAAAACTGGGGTTGCTTTTGGTCTTGGCAAGACGGTTATGATTGTTGTGGAGTATCACGCAACAATGTTTGCGATGAATGCTAAATTTAATTACATTATGGGGGGGTGACCCCTCCCATAATGTCTTGTTTAATAAAAAAAGTATAACAAAAAAATAAGAATTATGAAGAAATATACTATTTACATTTACACATTATGTGTTTTGTTTATTTGTGGTTGTGGACAATCGAAAAAAGATTATGTAATAGAAGATAAAGATTTTAATGGGTTGTTGCGTTTAGAAGAGAGTAAATGTATTGTAAAAAGTATTCTTAATGTTCGAGATTTTATTGCAATTGATTCATTTTTAGTGGTTAACAATGCAAGAAAAGATAGTGTAATAATGGTGATAAATCTGAATAATTTGAATTGTATAAAATCATGGGGAATAAAAGGAAACGGTCCAAACGAGCTAGGAGTATTTACACATTTATTAAAAGTTGATTCTAATCGATTTCAATTTGTTGATTTTAGTAAAAATAAAATAAATACTTATAGAATAAGTGATTTTCGTAATGAAAATGAAGAAAAGATAAATTTTAATAACAGTAAAGAGGCAATTAGGGAAGTACCTCAAAATATCTTTTTAAAGGAAGGAAGAGAATATTATTATGATAGTCATATTAATAATGAACTATTTTTGAATAAGTGGATTAATGGAAGTTCACCTATTGTTTTGAGGAAAATTGATAAATACGATAAGAGGAATAAATCTATAGCATATGCAGGAGTATTAACTATTGGAGAAAAATCAAAGAAAATTATATATGCCTATAGATATATGAGACGTATTGACATAATGAATTTAGAAGGCACATTAATTAAATCAATAAATAGGAAACCGGAAGTAGCGCTTCCTAAAATGGGGAAAGGCAAATTTGATATTGAAAATTCTACATTATGTTATTGGGACATTCGTGCCACGAATAATTCATTTTATGTATATTACATTGGTCATTCGGGAAGAGATATTTATAAAAACAACTTTCATGTACAGTGTTTTATTGAAGAATATGATTGGGATGGTAATCCTATAAATCTTTATTGTTTTGATAGATATATATCAAAATTTGAAATATATCAAAAGCAAGATAAGGCCGTAACTTTCATCGGGAATCTCCAAGATGATAATAATCCATTAATTTTTTATTCATTAGGGAAAAGATAGAAACAAATTTTATTTATTGGTATAAGCGTTTAGACCGCCCTATTTTTTTAGAAATGCTACCTTCGTAGCATGAATGAACGAAGTCAATTTATAGGAGTGAACTCGATTAAGTTCTATGAAGCATTTTCGACTGAAGAGCAGTGTTATCAATACTTGGCTGATGTCAAGTGGAAAGATAAAAGCTATCATTGTAGAAAGTGCGGTCATATCAAATATTATAAAGGAGTTAAGCCATTTTCAAGAAGATGTATGAAATGCAAGTACGATGAAAGCCCAACAGCTGGAACTATGTTTGACAAGTGTAAATTTTCTTTACATCTGGCTTTCCATATTGCATTCAAGATAAGTACCAAAAAGAAAGGCATGTCTTCGTTAGAATTATCCCAGGAATTTGAGCTACGTCAAATGACCTGTTGGGAATTTAAATGGAAGATTCAACAAGCCATGCAAAGCAGTAAACTACATCCAATCAACGGTATAGTCCATGTAGATGAATTCTATATCGGTGGAGAGGAAGAAAGTAAACGAGGCCGAAGTAAAGGCGATAAGAAGCTTGTCATAGTCGCACTTGAATTAGTCGAAGGCGGTGTTGGACGAGCTTATGCTCAATGTATCAGCAATGCATCTGCTTCCTCTTTCAGGCCATTCTTTGAAACGTATATCAGCAAAGATGCAAAAATCATTACTGATGAATGGAAAGGATATATACCTCTAAAAAAAGACTATCCAAATTTAGAACAACTCAAATCTGAAAATGGGAAGAGCTTTCAGGATATCCATATCCACATTATGAACCTGAAAGGATGGCTAAGAGGGATACATCATCATTGCAGCAGAGAAAGACTTCAAGGATACCTTGATGAGTACCATTTCAGGTACAATAGACGGTCTAAAATGGATACGATTTTTGATTCACTGATAAATAATATGGTTAATAATAATCCTATACGTTTACAATCAATAAATTAACACGGGCGGCCTATGCGCTTATACCAATTTATTTAATAGAAAAAGGGTAACATATCTTCACCCGATAATTCGTTTAACTACAGATGCCATCATGCTATGAAATTTATCATAATTTTCAATTTGTTGATATATTGTTTATTAAAATATGACAGGAGATGATCAGATTCCTAATTATCAAAATATTCAAACCAATTATGCACAGGACTTTGATTTATACATTTTTACAATTACAATGTAGTATATTGTTGTTGACCCAATTTCCCTTTCGTTCCGCTTAATATATCATTTTAATTGATAATGGAATATAAAAACATAGTTAACATAAAACTATTAATTTGCAAGATGAAAAAAAGAATCATTGTGACTTTATTAGTATCACTTTTAATTATATTTTCTATCTTTATTACTATCAAGTATAATATTTCTCAGGATAATTTATTTAACGAGAAGAATAAATATGCTGATGAATTTATTGGCATGACTTCTTTTTTTAATCTATTGTATGAAGAGGGAAGTCATTTAGATGAGTTCGCATATGAGCTAAGTAAAAATTACCAAGTTAAAAATAAGTTGCTATGTGTTTTTAGCTCAAATACTTGCTCTAAATGTATTGTTGAAGAATTGAATTTTTTGAAGATGCAATTCTCCAAAGATAGACTATCATTTGACAATATTGTATTGGTATGTTTGACAGATGAGGGGAATTTGTTTGAAGACTACCCATTTAAAGAGTATGCTAAATTATTTAGAACTGTTTGTCTTAATTTTGGTGGTGAATTAAATAGAATTAAGCAAAAACCTTTCTATATATACATTACTACGACAGGAAAATATAATTACTTTTATATTCCCGAATTGATCCCATCGTTTAAGGAAAGATATTTTGAAGACGTTTCCTATATACTTTTAAAAAATAGTGATAAAAGTACTTGGTAACTGATCTTTAAAGGTCATGAATTAGTGGAGTACTCTAAACCATAATATCGAAAAATTTCAATTTTACAACAGATTTTTCATTCGGATATTTTTTGAACATTTTCAATCATATCAACAATAAATCTAAATCATTATTTCTTGGCCTTTTCATTAAAACACCAATCATCTTCCTTCTCCATCCTGATCATCTTCATTCTACTAATGATTGTAGGGGCGAGTTTGTTGCCATTACTGAACGTACAGTTAACCCCTTCGCGGTCATTACCGGGCATGTCTGTCAGTTATCGCTGGCTCGATGCCTCTGCCCGGGTGATTGAGCAGGAAGTTACGGCAAAACTGGAAGGGCTGTTTAGCTCGGTCAAAGGGATAAAAGGGGTATCTTCCGTATCGTCGAAAGGTTCCGGGCGGATTAATTTGTCGTTCAAGAAAACCGTTAACATGGATGCCGCCCGTTTTGAGGTGGCATCTCTTATCCAGCGGGCTTACTTACAGCGATTTACTGGAACAGGTTTAGTTTCCTGAACTATCCATGAGCACACGAGGTAAAACCATTGACCCTTTCTTCTTAAATTTCAAATTAAAATGGTTTACAATTCCAATCCTAATAAATCATGTTACCGGGGTTTAGTGCCGGAAGAAAATATAGTAGGTAAGGCTAGTGTCATTCTATTTTCAAATAACAGGAATGGAATTAGGTGGAACCGAATGTTAAAACTAATAAAATAGGAATAAATAAATTTGGTAGTTTCAATATTTTATGTATATTTAGGCTCAGTACGTATGTCAGTAATTTTTTCTAATCGAATGATATGGCATTAAAGCGATTGAAATATTAACAGAAGGGAAAGAACAGGAAGCCAAACCCGCAAAAGTTAAGCGCTTCCTGTACGGCACCTTTTCAAAAAAGAAAGTGAGGTGATGTACCAAAGATAAGGAAATAAGTTAATGAAGAACTACTGTTCCTGCCTGCGAAAGGATAGCCGGCGAAAACGAATAAATTAAATTGTAAAAAATTATTGAAATGAAAAAAATTAAATTGATATTTACGACAATCGTTTGTATCGCAATGATTGTCGTAAATATTATTTCCAACTCAAACGGAAATGATATATTTAGTGTAAGTCTTAGTAATATTGTCTTAACCGCTACCGCAGATCCTGAATATGATCCAGGTACAGCTTTTGAATTAATATGGAATGGTCATTGTAATGTATGTACAAGAGCTTGGAGCGCACAATATCATTGTGATATTAGTGCGCAATGCTGTGACAATCAACAACCATATTGCTAGATTATTAATTTACTGTTGAAAAGTAATAGCAAAGAATCTTTGCTATTACTTGTTTAATCTGATAAAATATAAAATTGCCATCGAGAGTTAAAGCTCAGTCAAACGGGAATGACCCCAATCTCTGAATAATGACTCCTTCGATGGAATTTTTATTGGGGAACCTATGTGTTATGAAAACTAAAAAGCAAAATTTGAAAAAATAAACAAATTAAATACCCATGAAAAGATGCTCACACCAACCGATAATGAATATCTGGGTATTCCATGTGACATTTAATAATCAAATTATATACGCATGAATAATATTAAAATAAAATCGCAGAATAGCATTAATGCATTATTCCTTGCGATTAA
>JALOCD010000030.1 GCA_023228025.1 Prolixibacteraceae bacterium
CAAATCATCTCTGTTTTACAATTAAATTTCAAATAATTATTCTGATAAATGGCAGTATTACAAGCATTTAATAATGAGTAAGAAAATATATTTGGGCGGTCTATGCGCTTATACCAATAATTTTATATGGCCATCCGTTACCTCAATTTCTTTATCGGCAGGAATCACATACACATTGTTTGGTTCCATCTTCTCCATATCATCAATCTCCTGAACTGCCATTTCAGTCACTTTTGACAATATAGAGGTAAGCAGGCTTTTGTGGTCAGGACTTAGATGTTGCACATAAATGTACACCATTCCGGTAGTAGGGGAAAGATTTTCCAATAGCTGTGTTACCGCCTCCAAACCACCCGCGGATGCCCCAATCGCAACGACTGTAAAGAGCTTATCCTTACTTGCGGAACTGACAAAGGTTTTTGTGCGGACGACTTTAACGCCTACTTTCTTCCCGGTTTCGCTACCTTTATTTTTCGGCTGGGCAGTCGACCCTTCTTTTTTAGAAATATCCGTTTTTGTAATGTCTGGCGTTATTGGTATCATTCAGGTTCATTTGCGTTTAAGGGAGGAGCGTAGCAATGCGGTAATAACGTGGTAGTGAATGCGGAAAAAGATCCATGGAAGAGTTTCAAATGGTAAATTTAATTAAGTTCTTTGAGAAAAAGAAATATCTCCAGATTGTCACATTCAATGTTTGCTATTGTTTGACATGGGCCACATACAAAGTCCCTGAAATTTTCCTCATAAGTGAGTTAGATTAACCTTATTACAAAATAATCGTATAATCAAAAGTAATTATCAACCTTTAAATCTATTACTTATGGTCTATCCTTTCATCAATGTTTGGGCAGTGCTGGTAGGCACGCTCGCTTTTTGGGTGCTGGGCGCCCTGTGGTATAGTCCGGTATTGTTCGGAAAAATCTGGCAAAAAGAAATCGGTTTCAAAGAAGAGGAAATCAAGAAGGCGAACATGGCCATGGTATTTGGCCTGAGTTTTCTGTTAATGCTTTTTATGGTATGGGCATTGAATTTCGTGATTAATTCCCACAAACCAGAGGAAGTAAGCTTGTCAAAAGGATTGCAATATGGCGCTTTTACCGGCCTCTTCTTCTCCATGACGTCTGTGGGCATCAATTATCTTTTTCAACGCAGGTCGGTAACCTTATGGCTTATTGATGGATTTTACATGGTTATCGGGTTGGGGATTGCCGGCATGACCCTGGGGGCCTGGAGATAGTAGAAGATGCTGAATTGTTGAAGAAATTTGAAAAAAGCAGTAAAATACTAGGTTTCCATCCTGTATTTTACTGCTTTTAATTTTGCCGTCATGTCGGAGGAACTTTTCCTGTACCCTCTCCTGAGATATGGTTTTTTACAATTACTTTTTCAAGTTTTAGAGACTGTTTCTTAATTGAACAGGTATTTAATACCAAACATCATTTGCCATCTTGAACTTATACCTGTTGAGTTTTGAAATGGTTGAGTAAATGGAGTTGTTCCTGTTTGGAATGGGAGGGAGAAGGAAGGAGTTTTTCCATCGGCAGATATCCCTTCATATTTTAAAATGTTCGTAGCTGTAGGAATTTTAACCACACCCCAATCCCTGTTGATAAAGTTTCCTGCATTGATCATATCCAATGAAAACTTAATCGTGTGGGATTCTTTACCAACTTTAAGTTTTAGGTCTTGCGTGATGTTCAAATCCAATTTGCTAAAGTATGGTAACACTACAGCATTTCTTTTAGCATATTCACCTCTGTGCGTGTTCAGGTAGGTTGAATTGGAAATGAAAGCGTCCAGTTGTGACCATATTTGGGCGGATGTTCTTGTATCAGTTGAAGTTCCGGTACCTAAACCACCTGAACCGACTTTAACCAGGTTAATATCAGAAGCTGTTTTTGGTATATATATCAAGTCATTGCCTGAATTGCCATCACCATTCAAGTCTCCATTGTAAACATACGATGTGACACCGTTGTTTGCCAATTCATAGATTGCGCCTATTGTTGTTGAAAGATTTTTCCCTTCCTCTATTTTATAAGCGAAGTTGGCAATAACCCTGTTGGGTTGATAATAAGAGGCATAACCCAAATTTGCGGCATTAGGATCCTGATTGGCAACGGGTGCCGCGCTCCACAAGGAAGATGCTGTTGAACCACCTTCTGCTGTGTTCCTGGATACTGAATGAGTATAGGCTATTCCATAGGTTAAATTTTCAGTAGTTCTTTGAACTTTTGCAGTTAAAGTGTAAACATAACCTTTATTTATGTTGCTCATTAAGATTGCGTTTCCAATATTTGGATTTGCCAAAGTCGTTCCATAATAATATTTGTTTGTATTGGCAACAGAAGTTATGAAACGGGTTCTGTTATCAACACCACCCAATGCAAATCCATTGGTTTCGTTTAAATTTATGTTGGAATAATAAACAGCATTGATGTCTTTTGTATAGTTGTATTCTGCGCCTACTAACCAACCACCTTCCAATTTCTTATCAATCGCCAAGGATGATTTCCAGGCAGTTGGATATTTGAAGTTGGTAGAAACCAATGCAGTACTGTAAGAAGTATTGGCAGCTCCCGCAGTTGGCCTGTAAGCGTTCGGGTCCACATTAAATGCTGTTTTGTTGGCAGCGTTGGTAAATGAACCAAATTGAATACCATTGTTTGAAGCCTGGTTGGAAATCCAAACGAATGGCGGAGGTCCTGCGAAGATACCTGTACCACCTCTTACCTGTAAAGTCTTATCACCTTTAGGATTCCAGTTGAAACCCAATCTTGGTGAAACAATAACATTATTCATTGGCGCTTTTCCAATATTATACGACGCCCCGTCTTTGAATTTTAATGCATCAAAGGCCGGATTATCCGTCATTGCCTGTTTGTAGATGGTTTCATCAATTCTCAAGCCAAAAGTTAAAGTGAAATCATTTGTTACTTTCCACTTATCTTGTACGAACTGTGATAACTCTGTTGATCCTGCATAAGCCCATGGGAATTCCCCGCCAGGTAAGGCAGAATATTGCAGGTAGTATGATTTAGCATTTGCGGCTCCATTTTTGGCCGAATTATAGAAGTCTGTTAAACTGTTGAACTGATAGACTCCCTGATAGCCGGGTGCAAACGCGTTTTGATATTTTTTCAGTGAGTTTTGCGTGCCAATGGTAAATTCATGTGCACCTTTATAATAGGTTAAGATGTCGCTTATTTGATAAACGTCGGTATTTAACTTGTTGTTGTAAGTGTACATTTCATAACCAAAACTTGTATAAATGTTTCCATTGTTTAAAATATCAACCAATGGAAGGGTTTCGCTACTTGAGTGAGGAGACCTGAAATCCCTTAATGCGGTATAACCAATTTGTAATTTATTTGACAATTTATTACTGAAACGGGTATTCAGTTCAGCGATTAAAATATTAAAGTTGTTATTAATCACATAACCACTGCCAAAGAAAGGCATCGAATAGGTACCCGGCTGTCCACCGGTTACTTGACCACTACCTGGTCTGGAATTAGATGCGAATTGATCTGCAAAAGATTTTAAGTAGTTATACTTTAACGTGAAAGTATTCTTGCTATTGATGTTCCAATCTAATTTTGCGGTAATCTTATCAGAATAAGTTTTGAATGTATACCCCTGGAAAGAACCTGGGTCATATCCAAACTTAGATTTTAAAAAACTGGATAAAGCGGTCAATGTATCTGCATTTGCCTGAGAATAGTTTCCTCCCGCGGCATGGGATGCGTCAGAAGCCAACATTGAAGTAGCGGGAGCATCTTGTCTTACACTTTCACCACTTATGAAGAAAAATAATTTGTATTTAATAATCGGCCCACCTAAGCTAAATCCTTTGATAGAATAATCAAAAGGGGTCTTTGCGACGGTAGTTGGCCCGGCATTGTAACCCAAATAATTTTCATTTCTAGAATATTGGTAAACACTTCCTTTAAATGTATTCGTTCCACTTTTGGTTACGGTGTTAACACCTGTTCCGGCAAAACCACCTTGTTTAACATCATATGGCGATACGTTAACCTGAATTTGTTCGATCGCTTCCAGTGAAATTGGTTGTGCGGATGTTTGTCCACCCAAGATAGAGGATAGCCCGAATGAATTGTTAAAATTAGCGCCGTCAACCGTCATGTTATTGTATTGGTTACTTCTACCACCAATATTCAAACCATTTGAGGTAGGTTCTAACTTGACAAAATCTTGAATTGAACGGTTAATCGTTGGCAAGCGATCAACTTGAGTTCTCGTAATTAACTCCTGAGAACCCGTTCTTGAACTACTAAAAGTCTTATCATTTGATGAAGACTTAACCACAATTTCATTGAGTAGTGTTTGTTGATCAACCAATTGATAATTTTGTTTAAAAGATTGGCCCAGGTTTAAAAAAATGTCAGTTGATGTTTCAGGCTTGTAACCAACAAAAGAGGTGGACAAAGAATAAGGGCCGCCGATTTTCAGGTTTGGTAAGTTATATCGGCCATCATTACGGGTGGTCGTCATGTATTTCGTACCCGTTGGGAGGTGAATCGCGGTAACAATTACATTTGGCAATGCTCCCGTTGCATCAGAAATTGTCCCTGAAATTTCAGCAGTCGTTTCCTGTGATTTTGCCATGATTGAAATCATTAGAAGCATAACCACAAACATTGTTCTTTTCAATTGAATCATACTAATTTTAATTTTTTTGTTTCTAAATTATCTTTGCTTTCGATCAAAACACTTACGTGCCGGAAAAACGAACAGGAAGGTTTATCCATAACGCAAACAACCCTTCAAATCATAAATTTGAAAAATAATACCGCGTAATTATAATGATTATAGTTTTTAAATTTTACAAAAATTATGAGTATTAATCATTTTTTAACATCTTTGAAATAAATTTGTAACCATTACAAAGATTCATGAACAATACTCCCATCTAGTGGACCAAAAGCGTTGATGGGTAAAGTTAGGATGTGAAGGTTAAGACCTATTCTGATGATGGGTGGGAGGTCTAACCCATTTTTTAGTTTCCACTGGTTGATAATGGGTGTAGGAAATCCTGACGGATTTTGATGGTACTTAAAAAACTAATTTTGTTAATCTGACAATAGTACCTCCAAAATGACTATTTAGCAGAAGATGGTGTTGTTGCCGGTTCTCCAATCACCAAATTGTTTAGAATAATATGCTACGAATCTGTCAGACTAATGGGATTTCTGGCTGAATCAATTTTAATATTGGTAAAAACAACCTTCGATATTTTCTTTTCAGGAAATCCCTGAATGACAATTCCGGATCTATTCCATCGTTGTTCCGGTTCTGGGCATCATACCTTAAATTTCTAACGATGACGTTTTCACACCGGAGCAGGTGAACACACCAAAAGGGAGAATGATCCATCTTAACGCCCTCAATTTTTGTTTTAATTTGCTGTTATCAATGCCTTTACTTACAAAGAATAACCATCAGGTCATTCACATTCGTCCCGGTAGGACCTGTCAAGATCAAATCCTCACTGGTTTTCAGGGCATGATAGGAATCGTTGTTGGCAAGGCTTTCTTCCGGTACGATGGATCCAAAGCGCATTCTTTCCGTGGTTTTGCCATCGACGATACCACCCGCTGCATCCGTTGGGCCATCCGTTCCATCCGAACCCAATGAAAATATCACAACATCTTCCAATCCTTCAATTCCCAGGGCTGCCAACAGGGCAATCTCCTGGTTCCTCCCACCCTTGCCTGTTCCGGTCAATTTTACGATTGTTTCACCTCCTGCAATCACCGCACAGGGAGGATGTGGTGCAATTGGACCTTGCTCATTGTTTTTGACTTCCCTTGCCAAAGAGGCTAAGAACCTACCCATCACCTGTGCCTCACTGTCGATTGAAGTCGATAGGATTTGTGGTGAATAGCCGAGACTGGCAGCACATTTTGCTGCGGCCTCGCACAAGGCTGTCACATTGCCTGTGATTACCGTCTCACAATTTTCGAGATGCTTGGGTGTTTCAATTGCGATTGCCATTGCCAGATGGCTCTCAATATCAATATCGTATTTTTTGAGAATGGCGAAAGCATCCGCTGACGTTGTACTATCCGGATAGGCTGGTCCGGATGCTATGGTATCCAGTTTGTCGCCAATCACATCAGACAATACAACGGTATAAATCCCCGCCCCTCCACATTGTTGGGCAAAGCGTCCGCCTTTGACTGCAGACAGGTGTTTTCGGATGGTATTCATTTCCTGGATGGAGACACCACAGCCCAACAATTGTCTGGTAATTTCCATGATATCCTCCAGAGATACCCCCTCCAGCGGCTTCTCAAAAAGGGCAGAACCGCCCCCGGAAATTAGAAAGACCACATGATCTGCTGCTGTCAGGGTTGAAACCATCTGCAGCACTTTTGTCGTGCCTAGAACAGCGTTCTCATCAGGAACCGGGTGACCAGCCTCAACAATTTCACAACCTTCGATCGGACCCCTTGAATGGCCATATTTGGTAATGACGATTCCACACCTAACTTTTGATCCAAGAATATCCCGTGCAGCATTTGCCATATTCCATGCAGCCTTGCCAATGGCCACCAGAACGACCTTCCCCTTGATTTCCTTGCCTTTCAATGCCTTGATGACTGCGGCTTCCGGCATTACCGCACGGATGGACTCCTCTATAATGGTCATCGCATCATCCCTGATTGTTTTTGTACGGACCATGGTCAGTTAATCGATCAAATTAAGGTTAACAAGCACATTTCGCAAGGCATCCAAGCGATCTTCCGAACAGTGATCGATCGGCTTGACCGGGTTGCCGACATCCAATCCCATCAGGTTCTGGCAAATTTTTCTATTTGATACTTCTTGGCTAGTTATCAATTGATTGGAACAGCAGTTGTTTGAATTTCCATCCTGTTTCATCCCTGACGCTACCCTGGGTCTGTTTCATAATGATACCGATGATTTTCTCCTTTGGATCGGCAAAATACTGGGTATTGAAATATCCTCCCCATTCAAATGTGCCTGTACTTCCTTGTCCGCCTTTGTTTTGCCCGGTTTCAGTCAATACTGAAAAGGCGAGTCCGAAATTTTTCTCCGTAGCTTCCCCCCAGACCTTTCCGATCTGGTTGGCCAGCATCAGGTCAACGGTCGTCCTGCTCAGCAGCCTTATGCCGTTGTATTCACCGCCGTTGAGGTACATTTGAAGGAATACGGCATAATCCCTGGCTGTACTGGATAATCCTGCACCTCCGGCGAAAAATGTCTTGGCACCTCTTACCGGGTAATCAGTGTCATAAAAGGTAGGAGGATATTTTTTCCACTTTCCATTTTCCTTGAATTGAACAGCAACCAGCCTGGATGCCTTTTCTTCAGGGAGATAGAAGTAAGTATCATTCATCCCGAGCGGATCAAAGACATGGGTCTTTAGGAACTGATCAAAAGGCATACCTGATACAATTTCAATAAGGTATCCGAGTACATCGAGTCCCTCGCTGTAGGTGAAATTTTCTCCGGGGTTATGATGCAACGGAAGTTTTGCCAGTTTTTTCACACTCTCGGCAATGGTGATTTTTTCAGTGGTGAAGAGATCTGTAATACCAGCTTTCTTGTAAATCATCCTGAACCGTTCGTCTCCATCAATTACACCATAGCCAATCCCTGAAGTATGTGAAAGCAGGTTCCGGATGGTGATTTCCGATTTGACAGGTTCGCCTTTCCAGGTGGTATCACTGTATTGAAACGATTTAAGCACCTGCTGATTTTTGAATTCGGGAATGTATTTGGATATCGGGTCATCCAGCCGGAATTTTCCCATCTCCCAGAGCATCATCACAGCAGTAGAGGTAATGGCCTTGGATTGAGAGGCGATCCTGAAAATGTCATCACGCTTCATTTTGCGCCCCTTCTCATTTTCTGCCATCCCGAAAACCTTCCAATGGATGATTTTCCCGTTGCGAACCACCAGGGTCACGACCCCGGGCAGGTTGTCATCTTTAACTGCTTCCGCGCACATTTGATCAATAAGTGCCAGCCGCTCCGAAGAGACCCCGACGCTTTCGGGTGAAGCTTCCTCCAGGGCAGGTGATTTCCGGACTGATTTTGTCTGGGAGTTTACAGCAGACAGCCCTGCAAATAAGATGATTGTGGCAAGAATAAACTTTTTCATATGTTTATAATTTTGTTTTTTATTTGCCATATGGAACTCGCCGATCCGCCAGCTGGCGGATTCACCTGTGTGAGAAGAATTTCTCATGGCTTGTTTCATCACTATTAAATTTGATTTTTCGTCCCTGTATATGTCCCAGTAAAGTTACAAACCAAATTAATATATTGTAAGCTTCCCTGAAAGTTGGCCATTAAATAATTGAAATTGCAAAGTATTGAGCTCCCAGGAAGGCATGATCCTGCGACCCCGTGATTATGGGTGGAAGGTCTAAAGTAATTTGAGTTTCCACTGGTTGCTACCGGTTGTTGGAAATCCTGATGGTTTTTTTTCTCATTCAATAAACTGAATTAAGTGCTAATCCCAAGGAAGAACAAGAATTGGTAAGTCACCCTTCTAATTCTTTATGCATCCGATAGGCACTACCAAAACACCATCATTACGACGATAAGCATATTGACCTCCGGTTATTACCATTAAGAAAGAAACTTGTCCCATTTTATCCTCATCAATTTTTGCTTTTAACGCTAATAAATTTTGAGCAGCTTCCTCAATCTGCTTATTCCCTAATTTTACTTCTATTGCTGCCCATCGACCATCTCTTAACCGAACAATCAAATCGGATTCTAATCCACTTTTATCTCGGTAATGAAACACATCACCATCTATCACTTGCGCATAAACACGAATATCTCTCGTACATAAAGATTCAAACAGGAACCCAAAAGTTTTAAAGTCATTCAACAAACCATCTGGATTTGTTCGCAATACTGCTGTAGCAATAGAAGGATCTACAAAATGTCTTTTTGATGAAGTACGAATTGCCGTTTTGGAACGCATTGAAGGTAACCAGGCAGGCAAGTCTTCAACCACAAAAATTCTTCGCAAGGCATTTAGGTACGAACTGATTGTCTTATCTGAAATTGAAATGTCTGTTGCCTCTATATCATTCTTAATGGTCTGTATGGAGGCCAATGTAGTTACATTTCTTGCCAGGGACCGCAACAATAACCGAACTCTTTCGGGATTTTTTTCCACATCATCAACGCGTGACACATCATGATTAATCACAGCCTCAACATAATCCTTTGACATGCGTAACGCTGATTTTTCATTTTTCATGACGCTGGCAGGCCATCCACCTCTGCATAAAGCAAAAGCTATTTTTTCTATGGACAATTCAGACATAGCCTCAACAGCTTGATTTCCATCAAATAGATCACTTAAAGACACCGTGCCATTCGATTCACGCGATTCAAACAGACTCATAGGACGCATCAGTAGACGGGAAAAACGTCCGGTACCTGTATGTGCGGTTACATTATCGGCAGGTACTGCAGAGCCTGTCAAAATAAACTGACCTGCGTCTCCTCTTTTATCTACTTCAAATCTAACCGCATCCCACAAAATCGGAGCCATTTGCCACTCATCAATTAACCTTGGTGTTTCACCTTTGAGTAACAATGAAGGCTTTGTATCGGCCATTGCCTGGTAAGATGATGTATTATCCGGATCTTGCATATACAAGATGCTCTTTGCAGCATTAGAGGCAGTACGTGTTTTTCCACACCATTTGGCTCCCTCAATCAAAACTGCCCCCGAAGATTGTAACGCTATTTGTAATTCCTGATCGCACAAGCGAGATAAATAAGACTTTTCACTCATAATCTATGTGTTACTGATTCTATGCAAATATAGAAGAAGTTTCCGACAATTCAATTTTTACTTCCTGATTTGGCAGCATTTTACTTCCTGGTTTGGCGGAATTTTACTTCCGAATTTGGCAACATCCTACTTCCGCATTGGGAAAACCTCAATTGAGACTATATCGTTTAGACCTTGATGACCTCTGCAGTAACCAGAAGCGGTTTGAAGATCTCCAAGGTTTCGACCGGCAATATCGATGGCGTCTTCGAAGCCCAGGACAAACTGTTAAAAGAGCAGGCAGATGCCCTGATGGAACCCTTCCAGTTCAGTCAGCCCGACTTTTTCAGCGCCTACAAAAATGCAAGAAGTGTGGTTGATTATGCCGGGAGAGGAAAAGCGGCGCCGGCAACTCCGGCGGCTAATCCTGTGTAATAATTTGGTAAAGTTCTTCCACGGCTGCTATTGTTAAGCAGTCTGAAAAAATGCAGAAAGCCAATCGAGGAAATTGATTGGCCTTTGCTATTTGAAGTCCTAATAATAACTTACATTAGATAAATGTTGGACAATTTTTAATATAGAATTAAATTTTGAAAACGATCAGTTAATATTTACTTAGATTATCTTATCTCTTGAGTAAATAGTGGGGAGTATTATATTCCCATTTCTTTTAATGCTCTAATTGCGTCTGAAATCTCAAAACTGTGATCCTTAAATTGGTTTACTTTATCAACGAATTCATTAAAATAGTAACGTATATTTTTTTGCGTTTCATTCTTTGCAAATTGTCCTAACAATTTATTAATGTTTGAAATAAGCTGGAATTCATCAATCGATGTTTTTGAAACTAATTCAAAAAGCTTTTCAAATACAGTAGGTATAAAATTCCTAAACCCGGAGCTTCCAAGATTGAAAGAGATATAGGTCTCTGTAAATCTTATTAGAAAATCAGACAAGAATTGTGGATCTATGGCCTTAATATCAAAGTTTAATATTGTTTCTCTTAATAAATCACCGTCAGTGTGATAATCTTCCTTGTTAAAGCATTCGATCAATATTCTAAACCCGTCGATTTCTTCTGCTCTAATTAAATATAGGCCAAGCTTGAAAAGACTAACACCTTCTTTGTTAATAAGGTCTTTTAAGAACTTAACTACATAGTTATTTTTCTTCTGTACCATGAAGTCGATAAAGGTCCAATCAAAATGGTCATTATCCTTCTGGAAATCAAGCGACTCGAATGCGGGAACTAATGAATCTGAATTGCCCTGATGGGATTGATAAAAATTTAGAATCCGAAGTTTGGAATATTTGGGAATCTTTTTGTCATTAATGTATTTAGGTAAGTAGGGTAATGCTTCGATCCATTTTTCCTTTTCTGCAACTCTAATATGTTCTTCCAAAATAAAATTCACCAATCCACCATCCTGTAAATTCTGCAGAATCTGATTTTTCAAAAGATTGATTGGCAAATGATCTTTTAAATAATCATACAATTTGAGTTGTTTTGAGATTCCATTATTATTCGTAAGAAATGCGTCAAAACCAATTAATGAGGTCATTTCAATTAGCATGCATTCTTCAAGTTTCAAATCAAGATAAAGAGCAAACCGAATAAAGTAAATCGATTCAGTTAAATATGAATATTCATTTCCTCCCAATGAAGTTAATGCTCCTTTAATAACAACCTTTTGAATCCCATTATTACACCATTCCTCAATCCATTTTAAGTTTTCAATTGGCACTGATCTAAAATTCAAATACTGATAGTGTTCCTGAGTAATCAAATTTTCCCAAAACTCAATGTCTGAAAACCGTTGGATTATTTCATTTCTTTCAATATCATCTTCGGAATAACGGCTGATAAATTCTAATCCAACAATTAGCCCAATATTTGTGTTTCTCTCTTTTCTGGAATGCTGTAATTCAATTACTTCATGCCTAGTAAAATATTCTTTACCAATTACTTCAAGCGCCTCACTAATACATTTTAATGCTGATTTTTGATCCAATAGAACTTTAAGCCACAACTCATCCTTTGATTTTTTCAATGATTCCCAAACAGGAGTGTCATATTGAAAACGATTACCGGAAACCTCGTTTATTTGTCTTTCAAAATAGTCTTTTCCTTCTTGATTCCGTATAATTATTAAGGCAGATAAAAAATTCCACACATATTCATCACTAACTTTCCCATCAGAATATTGACTAATTACCCAATCCAAACATTGTTGATCTGCGATTAATGCTGGAGCTATGAAAAGTTCACTTCTGTGCTTCTTTTCTTTCTCTAAATCATTCAAAAAACAAGACTTGAATGAACTTTCGACTAAACCTGTCTTTTCAAAAAAATCTTTGAAGTGATATCCTAATTCTTCATCATGATATCTGAATGTAGCGTAAACTAGCTTGATAATTGCATAATCTATTCTTGAACCATTATAATATGTTTCAATTGCCCGCTCATTTAGAAATTTGTATAAATCATTGAGCCAAATCCTTTGTCTGCTCTGATTGCTATCAGGCACTTCTAATAGAATTAATTTCGTTAACTCTTCATGGGACAACAGTTTTATAACCCCCAACAAGGCATATTCTGAACCCAATACTCGCTGTTCTTGAAATGCATCAATGAACTTATGAACAAGTTCTGCCTTTATATCTGCATAATTTGCATCTGCTAAATAATGACATAGAGCCCCTAAAGGTGCATCATTAATGAATAAATTTGGATTGTCAAGTAATTCATCCCTTGTTTGGAAATCAAATATTTTCCATTTGGAGAAAGATTCTATAATAATCCGACTAATGCCATATTTGTGTATGTTTTCTCTTTTAAGGAGTTCGAAGTATAACTGTTTAATCTCATTTATGAACTTATCAGGTTGCTTCAAAGGTGCAAGGATAGAAATTGTATTCGAAATTACTTCAGTTGTTGAATTATAAGGCCTAATTTCATCAAGCAAGAATGTGACTAATTCCCCGTTTGTTTCCAGTTCCCCAAAATTGAAAAGATCGTTCTCCGAATACACATTTCTCCAAATGATTGACTCTTCTTTTTTATGACGATCAATGATTTTCACAAATATTTCATTTCTTATTGATCGATCAACTTTATGCGGTTCAACTTTTACTAGTGAATCAATGTCATTTCTAATGAAGTATTTGATCAATTCACTATCCCCTCTTACTAGATTTACAAGAAATGAAAAAGTATTTAACCATTTGGGTTTAAGTTTGCCATTATTAAGCAAAATTATTTTTTTAATGACGGACCAATCATGTTCCGAAAGTTTTCGGGCAGCTAAAAATTCTTGAAAATTATTGTGTTCAAAAAACCACTCCTCTCCATCTCGATTAAAAAACAGTCTTTTAATAGTCTCTTTTGTTTTATCCTCTCTAATGACACTATGAAAATCCTTATTCGAGATTTTATAGGTTCCAGCAAATTGCATGGTGAGTGCAAGAGTCTTCAAGCCTTCTTCAAGTTCGTACTCGTTTATATTAGCTCCAACAATTTTATCTTTGCCCTTTTCAAACTGTATCCTTTGGTCAAACAATTTTTGAAAAAAGTCAATCTTATTCTTAGGAATTAGTTGTGATGAATTGAATATCTCAATAGCATTAGACAAATAAAATGGATTTTTAAATACATCAAAAAAATTGTTTTGTATAATTTCAGTCCTAAAAAAATCGGGATTATTACATTCATTTTGGATGAATTCATGAATGTCGCTTTCTGATATTTCTTGAAGGTAACAGGTACAGAATTGGTCTTTTTCTTTCTGTAAATTATCTGTATTTACAATTTCAAAAGGATTAAAATTAGTTCGACAGGAGACAAGAATTTTAAAATCTGGATAATCACAGGCAAAGTTTTTGATGTCATTTGCTACTTCTCGCATTTTGTTACTGTCAACTTCGTCAAATCCATCCAAAAGATAGAAGGATGAAAAACCAGAAGGAACATTCCGCCAGTTTTTACAACGGGCATCGAGCAATAATTTAAATGAAGTCGAATAATTGATAAGTCGAACTTTAAAACAAAAATTATTCGGATTTTTACTAATTGTATCCGCAATAAAGTTTAATTCTGTCGTTTTCCCCAATCCACCAACCCCTAAGAGTGTCAACCTATTTTCTTTCCCCAGAGTCTCTGATAAGTGTAAAGTTTCCCCTTGATTATTAGTAATAGTCCTTTTTATGTAGGCGTATTTAGGCTTAAATTGAAAATCTTCTTTTTTGGGGCGATGTGGAATTTTATATAAAATATTCTTAATCTTTTCTAAATTACTATTGCCTAAATCACTGAATATAACATCATATAGGTTTGACAAATCAAGTAAGTTCTGTCGACAGAATAATGAATCTGGTATTTGAAATGTTTGTCCATTAACTGGCAATTCTTTGCGAATTCTTATTTTTTCATTCGAATTAAGTCCTGAAGCGATAATGTTAAAAAGCTGATCGAAATCTTTATCCATTCCTCTGGATAAAAACGATGTTAGCGTGTCTTTTATCTTATCATTAATACCTTTAGCTGAGTTGGTGACAGTGACTTGAAAGCAGACCCTATGTTCCATATCGGCGAGGTCAATTGCCGGATAATTTGATTGTTCAAAATTCAAGTTTCTGAAATGCCATCCTTTATTTAAATATACGACATTCAGTAGTTCCTCTAAAAATAACTCTGAAAGAAATGCGATACTAGAATGATTAATGGATTTAAGATCATTGATTACTTGCTGATTTTGAATTAACCCAAGTCTTATTTCATGTTCTAAGCTGGTTAAGTTTTCTATACCTGTTTCCATAAAACTAAGTTGGTGAATATTTTGCAATCAGATTAAATCTTCTTGGGTGATCTAATGTTTTATTACTGTCAATTTACACATTGTGTATGAACAAAAAAAGAGTTTGGGAAATAATGCAAAGAATCCATTTCCCTTAATGTCGATTTCCCAGAATTTTGACAATTTAAAAATTGAAATTGGAAATTGATTAGCTCCTTTCGTTGATGAAAGTTGGAAGGTTAAACCTGTAAATTAAGATTATCAATTTGTTTAAATTTAATTTACGTACCTCCTTCCCGGCTCCCGCGCGATTGCATCGCGTGGTTGAATGAAAATTAATTCATATTTGTATCAATCAACTGTTTTTTCATAGCTACTCTGCCGATTATGTCGAGGGGTAAGGTATATTAGACGATGTCATCGTAATTTGAAAAGGCTGAATGCCACGCGATGCAATCGCGCGGGAGCAGGGGGTATTCCTTGCCTGAAACAAATAATACCTACAAGCCAACCTTTTATGTGCTTTATTTTGAGGCTGATAATAGCAAGGCATGATCCAAAGAATCACGTCTTTTTACCATAGGATGTAAAGGTTTAACATTCGTTACTTTACAATTTTCGAAGTGTTCCCACATTATCCTGAATGATTACGCTTTCACCATGTTGTCCCAGATCCACCACCAACTGTTTCAATGCTCCCAAATGCTGGACATTATCTTTTACAATCGAACTCTCCAGATTTTTAACAACAATTCCGTAATCCGGCGAATAGAGCCCTGCCCCATCGTCTCTCCCTGAATTCAGGGCATTTCCTGTAAAAACAATACCCTGGGCATCCTCAATTCTCACATGGGCGCTGTCGTATTCGTCTTTTCGCCCCCATTCGGGTTTGCCGCTCCTGAAGATCACATTTCCGGTAACTGCCATCGTATGGCAACCCCTCTGTGTACCTTTCAGGAGTTGGAGCCCGCAATGGCCAGATCTGTCGATGTAATTTCCAGTAATATTGTATTGAGCTCCACCATGGATAATAATTCCACCTTCCTTGTTCCACTCAATCCGGTTACCGGTTATAGTATTCGATGCATTTTCGTCGTAGGCAGCAATACCGGCCTTCCCATTTCCCGAAAACCAGTTGTCGAGAATAAATCCGTCCCAGCCACGAATCCGCAGCCCACATCCCTGGTTGCAAAAACAATGACTATGGCGGATCACAAAGCACCAGATCCGTTCAAGGCGAACACCGTCGCCACTGAAATACTCAACACGGCAGGTATCGATCCTTGACGTATCTTCCTGTTTGCCATAGTCCAGGGGTTTATCAACCATAATGCCATGTATTTCCTTCCCCAGATTGTTCCCTTTCAGGCAAAGCCCAAACAAATAGGCCCCGTACGCTCCGGTAATATTGATCAGGCACCTGGAATTCGCATCTTTCAGTATTAAAACGGTACCGGTTCCATCCCGGTAACTCCACGATGGAAGGCCGTGAATCCCGACTCCTGCTGGAACCCTGAGCTCCGAGCATAGATAATTTCCTTCAGGTATGAAAATCGATCCATGCGTTTTAGCCGCTACATCAAGCGCTTTCTGAATCATTAAAGTATCATCTGATGTTCCATCACCTTTTGCACCAAAGTCTTTTACATTCAGCATACCTGAATATTGACTTTCGCTCTGAGATTGTTGAGTGGCAGCAAATGCGGGAACTACTGACGCTGCCGTCAGAATGGAACCAACTGTTATAAAATTGCGTCGGGAAAATGTGTTCTGATCCATAATTTTGTTAGTTACTTTGAGGATTGCTATCTGTTCTGAAATTCGATGTTGTAGTCGCTTTGTTAATCACCAAAGATCACGTTTCCTACCTGTTCGGTGTCGGAAAGGAACAACCAAGGAACAAGATTAAAGTAAATGCTATTAATGTTGTTTCTCTCATGATCGATTTAGCAATTTAAAAATAGTAAATAATCGGATTGACGCCCCAGCTCCCGCGCGATTGCATCGCGTGGATGAATGAAGACTAATCCATATTTTTATCAATCAACTGTTTTTTCATAGCTACGCTGCCGATTATGTCGAGGAGAAAGGTATATGGACAATGTCATCGTAATTTGGCAAGGCTGAATGCCACGCGATGCAATCGCGCGGGAGCAGGGGTCAATAACCAGTAAGCAAGGAAATAATTTTCTCTTTCAATGGTTGAAGTTCTGTTTCAATGGTCGCCCATATTATCTCATCTTTGATTTGATAATAGCCGTGGACAAGTATATGACGCATCCCTATCATATCTTCCCATTCAATTGATGGATGATTAATCTTAAATTCCTTGGTTAATAAATAAGCTGCCTCTCCAACAATCTCAATATTTTTTATAACGGCAAAGCGAAGCATTTTATCGCTTCTATAAACATCAAACGATTTTCCATTCGTAAATTCGAAAATATTGTCAATGGCCTCAATCATATGATTAAGCCTTTCTTTATCCCTGGGCTTTTCTCTCATAGATTAAAATTTTATCCATATCCGCACTACTAACTGCAAATGGTTTTAATTGTCCTTCTTCCACAAGATCAACCTTTTTCCCGGTCAATTTTCGTAAGTCATTGATTATATGAACATATTTCATTAAAGTAACCTTTGAATCAGAACTAAAGTTGACCAATATATCCAAATCACTACTCCTGCTTTCTTCTGAACGGGCATAAGATCCAAATATCCAAGCCTTTTCAACTGGTTGGCTTGCAAAATATTGAGATAGCTTATTTACGATCGTTCTGTTCATGTGGTCTCTTTTTTACAAAATTAACAAAATCAAACTATAATGTCTGATTCCGACTCAATAATGTATTCATCAGGAAATTGTAATTGATCAAGTGATTTGTCAGTCAGTTTAGATTTAAACGAATCTAAATATGAAACCCCAGCTCCCGCGCGATTGCATCGCGTGGTTGAATGAAGATTAATTCATATTTTTATCAATCAACTGTTTTTTCATAGCTGTGCTGCCGATTATGTCGAGGAGAAAGGTATATTGGACAATGTCATCGTAATTTGGCAAGGCGAATGCCACGCGATGCAATCGCGCGGGAGCAGGCGAGTTCAAAAGTAACCAGGAAGCTTTTGGTTCTTCAATTGCGACAGGTCTTCAATAACCGGAACACCTGTGCTTTTTAAGCGTTCGTGGGACTGATGCCCATTGGAAACCAAGATACAGGAGCAACCAAGCTCCGATGCAACCTCAAAATCGTGAATAGTATCTCCGATCAGCAAAAGTTCCTTAGGATCAAGGTTTAGGTCTCTTATCAGCAGACCTCCTATATCCAGTTTTGAGTTTGCGTAATGGTCATCCAGTCCCGATACCATTTCAAAAAAATGGCCAATCTGAAAATATTCGAGACAATGATCCAGCGTTTCTTGCTTCATTGCCGATAGTATGAATTGGCGGATTCCGCAATTCTTGAAATAGTTCAATACTTCAATCGTATTTTCATGAAGGGAACAATTCCAGACCATATGATTATATCGGTCAATAAACTCCAGGGCAGGAATTTCAAAAGGTTCTTTATCGAAATCAAATCCAATTGTTTGATAGTAATCTATTACGGGGAATGTGAATACATTTTTATATTGACCAATTGACAAAACGGGCAGTCCCCGCTTACAGAGCATCCCATTCATGGATTCGACTGCCAGTTGGGTGTCATTTAATAAAGTGCCGTTCCAATCCCAGATAATGCCTTTAATTTGATTGATCGACTTTATTTCCATATCCCTTACTTTCTATGTGTAAATATGAGTCTGTTCAGGCTTCCTTGTTTTGAAATCCTTCCTAAAACAATTCTTATTAAGGTGGACTCTCCTCCCTTTGATGGTGAAGAAACATACCATAAAAATAGTATTTCAATCCTTTATAAATAAGCAAACTTGCGCCCAGAAATTTCCAGCACAAAACCCCATCTATTCCCCCAAATCCTGGTATCTTCCTGATGTATAACAAAAAACACCTGCAAGTCATCCTTGCAAGTGTTTGGTAATGAGGGTGGGCCCAGCAGGGCATGATCCTGCGACCCCCTGATTATGAGTCAGATGCTCTAACCAACTGAGCTATGGGCCCTGAAATTAGGTATTCCTAATTTGGAGGTGCAATTTTAATCATTTGCGCCGTATTTTTCAAATGTTTTGTGCAATTAAATTTTGGGTATCACTTTTAACAACAGATTCACCACATTGTGCACGTTTTTGGAGAAGACTGCCAGGATCTCCTCCCAGGTAACCGGCGTCTCATCCTCCTTCCAACTGTCATAATCGGTGGCCATGGCAATGGCGGCATAGGGGATACCCAACTCGTTGGCCAGGATGCATTCGGGCGCGGTGCTCATGTTGACCAGGTCGCCGCCCCAGCCGCGGAACATCTTCGATTCGGCGCGGGTAGAGAACCTGGGCCCTTCGATGGTGACGATGCATCCGCCCTTGTGGATGGGGAGTTTCAGCGCGGTACCTGCTTCCAGAAGAAGCTCGCCTAGCCGCTTGTCGAACGGATCGGCCATCGGGGTGTGTTTCATCTCGTGGGGCTTGAACTCCTCAAAAAATGTGGTGGCGCGGTGTTTGGTGAAATCGGTAAACTGGTCTGGAATCACCAATTCTCCCCTGCCAATTTGCTCGCGCAGGGAGCCGCAGGCGGTGGTGGCCAGGATATGGGTGCATCCCAGCTGTTGGATGGCATTGAGGTTGGCCCTGTTGTTCACCATCGATGGGGTAATGGTGTGCTGCCGGCCATGGCGCGACAAGAGCACCACCTCAGTTCCCGCGATGGTTCCGCACAAAAAATCCGAACTCGGGGCGCCGTAGGATGTCTCTACTACGATGCGTTCCTGGTGTTGCAAAATGTCAGGATTTTCAAGACCTGAGCCTCCGATAATGGCAATTTTTTTCTTCATTTTCTAATCATTTGACGGGGCAGCTCTAGTGACGGGGTGAGTTTTGTTTTTGATATTCCAAAATCTGAATTAACTTTAACTGACCTTTTACGCTTCTCATACTAAACCCAAAAAAATGAGTTATGAAAAACATTACTTTGCTTTTTATGGCTTTCTTGGTAAGTGTTATTGCCTCAGCCCAGAAAAACACCCTCACCAACGCTCCCGCGTACCAAATATACGAAGAGCGTGTAGATAATCTGCTACCTTCCATTCCTATTTCGACCAAATCCATCAGCAAGGAAGCGGGCATTTCGGAGAAACTATCTATCCAGTCATTTCAGAAATCAGAGGAGAAGAACGATATCAACATCGTCATTGAAGTGGTCAAGTACGTCAGCAACCCACTGAATGTTAATCCAATGGCAATGTTTAGCAAGGGTCCCCGCACCCTCAACCGTCAGTCGTCGCTTAACTCCATCGCATTTGTTATGCTTGAAGGGGATGCTGAGGATCAAATCCTGAAAAAGAATAAAAACTGCATCTTCTCGCAGGTCAACATCGATCCGGAGGAGGGCAGCGACTACCGGATCAAGAAGGCAGGGGAAAAGATGAAGAAAAGGGAGTTCGGCATGAATGTGGATTCCATGTTCAACTACAACAACTCCTTGCTAAAAGGTAGCTTCCACGATGCCGAAGCGAAATGGAACATGGGGAACGAATTCCGCCACTTCTATTACGCCGCTGCCGGTAATGTGGTGGTGGAGGTAGAGGTATATGCGCACAAGACTCCACCGGATAAATCACCGGATGCCAGGGCCATTGCCAACAGCATTCTATCCAAATTACCTCACAATCAAGAAATTACCGAGGCAAAGCTCGAGGTATATCCAAAATTCGTCTTCACGAACGACCCCAATGAATACGGATTGATCCCTGCTTCCCCGCTCCTGCCGGCCAAGATCATCCTGAAGACCGGAA
The DNA here is from genome assembly GCA_023228025.1 of Prolixibacteraceae bacterium. Taxonomy (GTDB): domain Bacteria; phylum Bacteroidota; class Bacteroidia; order Bacteroidales; family Prolixibacteraceae; genus CAINVV01. The sequence goes on from JALOCD010000030.1 coordinate 20,490, forward strand.
AACCAAACACAAATGTCAATTTTGCCCTGATGGTCAACGGGACCGGAGAACTTCGGGCCAACAACCAAACCGGGAAAGTCCTGGATGTAACCACAGACGCGAAGGGGGAAGCCACAGTTTGGTACCACTACACCGATACCAAAGTTATCACTGCGCCGGTGGAGGTTCAGGTTGTCGCTGAAGTTGAAGGGAAAAGCAGGAAAGCGCACATCACCGTCGGACTTGGCCTGACTTTCGAAAAGATCTCGGCTATTCCTGAGCAGGTATATATTTACTCTCCCGAAAAACCTTATGCCTTCGCGCTCAGCGTAAAAAGCGCCTTCTTCCCTAAAATGAACCTGGTAAATTATCTGAATGCGGCTGATGAAAGCAAAATATGGGGAGGCAAGAAGGTTGGGGTAGAACTCACTACCGACTGGGTCAACCGGCCAGATGGCGCGCCAATGGATTCATCCTTTTCAGGGACAACACATATCGCCTCCACTCGCATCAGCAATAGTTCGAACATACTGGTAGCCAACGACAGACCCTGGCAGTTTTACACCGACATCAGCTATCCTGCCTGCGTACTTAAAAGCGAAGGAACGCACATCTATAAAATTTCAGGCAGACTCTGCGTTATACAGGGTGATGCGCCCAAGATGCCTCTTTTGGGTTTGATGAGCGAAGAACAATTCAAGCCGGAGGCAATTATACCGCTGTCGTCCGAATATCCTGAACGTTGGTACAAAAGTGTGATCTGCTCGCTGGCTTCGGTCAATTCTGAACAGGCATGGTTTGTGTTGGAGGCGGTCAAACTGATTCCTACCTATGGGATGATCGCTGATGCATCAACAACGGCTTCCTCTTTTCTTTGTGGCATCTTGAATGGCGATTATCAGAAAAGCCTGATTGATCTGGCCTCCTGGCTTGGCGGACAATATCTCGAAAACCTGACGGAATCAAGTGTTTTCAATACACTATCAAAAAAGAACCAGGATGCCGTTATGGCAGCTAAATTATCTTACTTTGGCGTAGACCAGGTTAAAAAGAAGGGAGAGGTGGAGCAGATTAGGGAGAAGCAAAAGGAGAGATTCAGGAAGTAGTGAAAAGTGGTAAGTTGAGAGTGGAAAGTGGATTTGTGGCCTTTGTGTGGTACTTGGTGACCTTTGTGGTTAAATTCTTAAAGGTTTTACCACTAAGGACGCTAAGGAATGCACAAAGGAAATACGAAGGAGTTATAAAGCGTGTTGCTTTTGGGTGAAGGATTTGCGGACGATGAAGAAAAGTTTGGCAATTCCGTACATCAGCACCAGGGCGAAGATGATGGCGGCGCCGGATGGGATATCGTACACATAGGAGAAGACCAGTCCGGAGATGGAACCCACGAACCCAAAGAAGATGGAGAGGAAGATCATCTTGTGAAAATAGCGGGTGAAGAGATTGGAGATGGCCTGCGGAATGGTGAGTAGCGACATCACCAGGATAATTCCCACCACCCTGATATTTAGCACAATGGTCAATGCCACCAAACAGATCAGGATCATGTTGAAAAGCCTGACCGGCGTATTGTTGGTAAGTGCATACTCCTCGTCGAAAGAGATGAAGAGGATCATCCGGTAGAAGAGGATAAAGAAGGCGCCGATACCAAGAGTCAGGAGCGTAAGGAACAGAATATCGGTAAGCGAGACCGTGAGGATGTTCCCAAAGAGGTAACTCATCAGGTTGGGGGCATATCCGGGAGTCAGGAAGATAAAGATGATCCCAAGGGCCATTCCCAGGGCCCAGAGCATGGCGATGGCCGAGTCTTCGCGGAGATCGGCCTTCCTGGTAAAGAATTCGATTCCAAGGGCCGAGAATATTCCAAACATGACCGCCCCCAAAATCGGATCAAATCCCATGTAATAGCCCATGCCGATTCCTCCAAAGGAGGCGTGGGTAATACCGCCGCTGATGAAGACGATCCGGCGCGAAACGATGTAAGTCCCGATGATTCCGCAGGTAATGCTGGCCAGAAGTGAGGCAAGCAACGCGTTGCGGAAGAAATTCATCGCCAGCAGGGACATCAGGTTTTCCATCAAGATTCGTGTTGGTGTAAAACTGTATGAGGAATTTTCCCGTGTGTGATGATCTGTATCGGGCACTCGTAGGCTTCCATCAGTTCGGGAGTAATTTTGTTCCCGGGATGATAATGCAGCGAGTGGTTCACACAGGCGATCGATTTCACATAGGTGGAGATGGTCCCGATGTCGTGGGAGACCAGAAGGATGGCGATGTTTTCGTTGAACCTTCGCAGCTTTTCGTAGAGCTCCCTCTCAAAACGGTTGTCGACATAGGTGTTGGGCTCATCCAGGACAAGTAGCTTGGGCTGATTCACCAGGGCCCGGCAGAGCAGGGTACGCTGAATCTGTCCGCCGGAGAGTTCGCCGATGGCTTTGTTGCGGATCTCGTAGATGCCCATTTCGTTCATCAATTCGCCGGCATATTCCAGATCCTTTGGCGCGTACTTTTTGATGATCCTTTTTTTGGACATCAGTCCGGATTTCACTACTTCGGAGACTGAGATCGGAAATTTGCGGTCGATGTTGTTGATTTGCGGCAGGTATCCGATGCGGTGGTGGTTTCCTTCGGTCATGCAATCGTGAAAGACCACCTCTCCCCTGAAAGGCTGCAAGAGCCCGAGTATGGCTTTCAGCAGTGTGGTTTTACCACCCCCGTTGGGACCGATCACGCCAATAAAATCCTTGTCGTGGATGGTCAGGGAGACATCCGAAAGGATGATGTTCTCCTCATACCCTACCGTGAGGTGGCGGATTTCGATCAAAGGAACCATGTAGGTAAGATTTTCGAACATCATAGTTAGGCAAATTTACAACTAAGTAATTGAAAATTGACATTTGACAATTGACAATGACGTATATAGCTGAATTACTGCGTTATATAAGAATATGAGTATGCAATTATATCTCTCTGATAATTTATTTTTCCGGATGGCCTGTTATTTCACGGTAGCCATTTTGCGGGCTAGCGAGATCATCTCGCCAGGCCAGTCGTAGGCCAGCGGATCGATCTGGATCACCTTGCTGCCGGTTTCGTTGGCGATGATATCGGCATTCTCCACGTCAAACTCCCGCTGTATCATGATGTATTTGATATGCTGAGCTTTGGCCTCTTCTACAATACCTTGAATGTGCTTTGGGGTGGGAATTTTCCCTTCAAATTCGATGGAGAGCTGTTCCAGACCATACTGCCTGGCAAAGTAACCCAAGGCCGGGTGAAAGACCATGAATTTCCGGGAAGGAATGTCTGTTAGAATCGCCTTTACCACCTTGTCGACACTGTCGATTTTTGTCAGCAACCGGTCGAAGTTTTCCTGGAATTTCGCCTTGTTGGCCGGATCAATTTTCACCATTCCTTCGAAGATGTTTTTGGCAATGATCCTGGCCCCATCCGGGGATGACCAGGTATGGGGATCTACCCCCTTTTCGTGCTGGTGGTCACCGTGATCGTGACCGGCAGCACGAATCAGTTCCACCCCGGTTGAAGTATTGATAAAGACGAGGCCGGGATTGATGGATTTAAAATTCTCCAGGAAAGCATCTTCGAAACCGAGGAATCCGTTGGCAAAATAGGCGCCTGCCTTTGACATTTCGCCCATCTGCCGGGGAGTAGGATTGTAGGTTTCGGGACCGACACCCGGAGGAACCATTACCACGGATGTATAGAGATTACCGGTGATCTGGTCGGTAAAATACTGAAGTGGCAGGATGCTGGCAAAGACAATCTTCTCCAATGGTTTTTTGGGAGTTAACTGGCAGGAGGCCAGGGAGATTATGGATAAAATAAATAATGTTATTTTTCTCATTTTAAACTTATAATTAGATATTGACCATCAGGACAATTGGAACATGCGGGACAATAAGTCATCAACGCCCCTCGGCTTCGCTCGGGGACCCGGGCTCATCGACTCCGATTGCCCTTCGGCTACGCTCAGGGCCCAGCACTGGATCACAGTCGCCCACTCGTCAGTCCATCCGTCATTCCCGTCTTTCCGTCATTTCCGTCGTCCTAGTCGTCCCAGTCGTCCCAGTCATCCCCATCTTCCAAGTCGTCCCCATCTTCCAAGTCGTCCTAGTCACCCCCTCTCCCCCTCTTTTTCCGGGGTGGTACCGCATCATATCCCGATGTTCCCCAAGGATGGCAGTGCAAAATCCGGTTGGTAGCCATAAAGAAACCTTTGAATGGGCCATGGATTTTAACGGCATCGATGGCATATTGTGAACAGGTTGGGATGTGACGGCAGGAAGCTGGTGTAAGCGGGGAAATGGCAGCACGGTAGAAATAAACCGGCAACAGAACCATCTGCACCAAAACCCACCTCAATCCTGCTGCAATCTTGTTGATCATCAATCACCCAATGAAACTGTTTGTACTTCAAAAGCAGCGCAAAGTTACCCAAAAATAGGAAGAATAGCATTCTGCAACAGTCAATTAATAAGTAAAAATTTATCATTCAGAGGGATAGAAATATTGAATATTCTAAAACTTTTGCTACCTCCCTTACGTTTATTAATGAAAAAACCTTTGTGTGACCTTCGTGAGGTACTTTGTGTCGTGGTGAAATAGTTTTTAAAATTTTACCGCGAAGGTCTCAAAGGAAAGCACAAAGTAACGCAAAGGACAAAAAATCGCTTGCGATTTTTACGCTCTGTGAACTCTGAGCCTTCTCTAAAATTTATAAAAGGCAACAAATTATTGTGTTGTAAAATGCTTATTATTAGTTATTTATTCTCTGTGTAAGAATTTTTTTAATATTAAATGCAGTCATCCAATCAAAATAAACACCCCCTGAAGCCGGTTGTTATCACCGCCAATGAGGAGATATCCCCTAATGTATTCGTTATTTCGTGGAAAAGGGAGGGCAATTTCGACCCGGGCCAGGTGGTAAAAATTACCGCCGACCTGAAGGATGCACCGCGGATCTACAGCATTTGCAGCGGTAACAAGGAGGAGGACATTTCTGTCCTATTCAATGTCAAGCCCGGCGGGGTACTCACACCGCACCTTTCCCAAATGAAACCGGGTGAACTCATTTATGTCTCGGAGCCCTATGGCAGCTTCTCGTGTGATGAGTCTCCAGCCTGGTGGATCGCTACCGGAACCGGTATCGCCCCTTTTTACAGCATGATACGTTCGGGAAGGTTCCAAAATAAAAAGTTGTTGCATGGGGTGAGTTATGCCAACCAGTTTTATTTTGAAGATTACCTGCAAAAAGTGTTGGGCAGCAACTACATCTGCTGTTGCAGCCGCGACAAGAACGGAGTTCACTTTCCCGGTAGGATAACCGACTATCTTCAGGGTTTGACCGAACTTCCCAAAGCGGATAAGTACTATCTTTGCGGACAGGCGCTGATGGTGGTGGAGGTCCGAGACTTGTTGATACAGAAGGGGGTTCCCTACAATCATATTTACGCTGAGATATTTTTCTAAGACATGGAAACCAGCAAAGAACCGCTTTTCGGTAAGACATTGAAGGAGTTGGTCCAGGTCACAGTTGATTTGGGGCTGCCGAAATTTACTGCCGGACAAATCGCCGACTGGCTTTACAAAAAGCAAATCAATTCTTTGGAGGAGATGAGCAATCTTTCCAAAAAAACCAGGGAGGTGCTGGCCGATAAATATGACTTCGGCACCCATTCACCATCAAAAGTGCAGGTGAGTGCGGATGGGACCAAAAAATATCTCTTCGTAACCGGAAAGAACCAGTTCATCGAGACTGCTATGATTCCGGACGATGACCGCATCACGGTATGTGTCTCCTCACAGGTGGGCTGCAAAATGGGGTGCCTTTTCTGCATGACTGCCAAACAGGGCTTCCAGGGACAACTGTCTGCCGGGGAGATTGTAAACCAAATTCGAAGTATCGCGGAAGCGGAAGCCGTTTCCAACATCGTATACATGGGGATGGGAGAGCCCTTCGACAACCTGGATGAGGTGCTGAAAAGCATCGAAATACTAACTTCCGACTGGGGCTTCGCGATGAGTCCAAGGCGCATTACCGTCTCCTCGATCGGAATTGTTCCCTCCATGGTCAGGTTCCTGAATGAGAGCGAGGCGCATCTGGCAATTAGCTTGCACACCCCGTTTGATGAACAACGCAAGAGCCTGATGCCGGTTCAGATCGCCTATCCCATTACCGAGGTGGTCGACGAGATCAGGAAATGGGATTTCAGCGGACAGCGACGCGTCTCATTCGAATATATCCTTTTCAAAGGACTGAACGACACGCCGATACATGTCAAAGAGCTGGCCCGATTGCTCAATGGCATCAAATGCAGGATCAACCTGATCCGTTTCCATCCGGTTCCGGGAACACCGCTGGTGAGTCCCGATGAGGAGACCATCACCCACTTCAAGAACCAGCTGAACGACAAAGGAATTTTTACCTCCGTCCGCGCATCGCGGGGACAGGATATATACGCTGCATGTGGATTACTGTCCACGAAAGAGCAGAATCTGGCGAAAGGATAAAGTAAAAAGGATAAAGAATAAAGTTGGGACCCCAGAGATTAGAGATTTAATTGAATTTCCTTTTCATGGAGGTTTTGACATGTATGCTTCCAATAATATTCTTTAATTCGAAAGCCTCTTTCCTTAATTTGTTCCATTCATTGCTTTTATCCGTTACTGCAATAATTAGTTTGATCCAGTAATTTGACTCCCTAATCTCCTTTAAAACAATAGCGATTTTATTTGAAAAATCAGCTTTGGATACAGCACCTTGTGCTTCTTCGTAATTTGCGCCACAAGACGAGGAGGATTTTAAAAATTGCCAACCAATTACATCATACTCCTTCCCTTTTGGCAGGCATCTTAGCAATAATATTGCTTGTACTGCAAATTGAAATAATCTCAACTGGAGATCATTTTTAAATTCATGATCATCGAAAACTTCGGTCATAGTTTTCCTATTAAGTTACTGAAAATAACTCATAAAACCAAATTTCACGCGATAAAATATTTGACAAATCACCCCAAAAGCATAAAATCTAAGGAGTCCAGTACTTTATCCTTTTTACTTTATCCTTTATCCTTTATCCTTGAACTTTAACCCCTTTTTCAGGGGTTAAAGTTCCCTGTATCCACCCACTCATTTTTGAGCAACGACCACCAGTCGATGGCCAGTCCCCTCAAAATATAATCGTATGGCAACCAGCCGTAGCCATTTTCGCCCCAATCTGAGCCCCACGAATTTCTTATCATGATCGCCCCGGTAGTCTCTTTGGCTCCCATGGCTCCATTTTTGATCTTCATGGTATCGTTGTAGCCGACTGCTATCACAGCATGCCCCCCGTCAATTTTTTCTCCCCTCTCGGGAAAAGGGATCCGACCATGGTTGGCATTCGACTGGGCAATGGATTGGTAGACCGTAAAGCCAAACATCAGCGGCAGACCGGATGCCAGGTTCTTCCGGATGCTCATCAACAGGTTGGCCGGTGAGGTACCCGGCGGATCCAGCCTGTAATAACTGATGGCCTGGAAATTTTGGGCGAAGGCGTAACAAAATGGAGTTGGTTCGACATCGAATTGGGTAATGTCGTAGGGCCAATACTCCTCCGGCGGAACGCCAAACAGCACCATGGCGCCCATCATGCTGCGCAAGAAAGCGCCGCTGTCGCCGGTCTGGTGCATCAAATTGCGGGCGGTCTTGTAAAGAAACAACCGGGATGGTGGTGTAATTTTACCAAATGCGCGCTGTTCAAAATATTCGACCATACTAACAGCAGCGTTGGCGGCACAGGAGCCTAGGTCACCTTGATTTTTAACGGGTGAAAACCATTGTGTTAAGTTTGCGGATACAGGTAAAGCAGCAGTGGATGTTCCTGTATGGGCTAACCTGGACTTCATCTTCTTGATCGATTGTGTTTGTCCAAGTTTGGAGAGACGAGGGGAAATCTGGTCATCCTCCTCTGTTTTGTCCCTGAAGTCGGGCCAGTCGGGTAACCAGCCGAGTTTTGTGATTAAATTTAAATCTGCCATCATGTAAGGGATTAAATTATGGTAAATTTGTTCGTTGCTTTGGTTTGCAACTCCATAAAGCTAAAATAAAATTGGAATTATTACAAATAATTTCTGTAAAAACTATCGTAGTGTATGAAGACGATTATCCTGAGAATTCTTTCCGTGATTTTTCTTTTTACCATTTTTTCGGTCCAAGCGCAACAAAATGATCAATGGACCATCCCGGCAGGGGGAAATGGGTACCTAATCAACAAACCATCTTCTCCCGATGAAAACAAAAAAGTATGGGATTCAAAGGAGCAGAAATACCTGATTAGTTTCAAAACTGACAAACCGGGCAAGCTGGAATTATCTGTTAAACTGGCTGTCCCGGAAGGAAAATCGAAAATAAAAGTTAGTGTAGGAAAGAAGAACTTTACCATAAATATAGCCGGGAAAGAGCCGGGTCTATTCAAACTCGGCGCCATTCAACTTGAGTCGGGTTACTGCAAAGTAGCTTTCAGCGGGCTTCAAAAAGAGGGGCAGCAATTTGCCGTTGTATCCGAATTGAAGGTACAGTCACTAACTCCCGGACTTACGCTCAATTATGTCAGGGACAACCAGGATAACCGATTTTATTGGGGGCGACGCGGTCCTTCTGTTCACCTCAACTACGAGCTCCCGCAGGGAAAGGATATCGAATATTTTTACAACGAATTGACCGTTCCGGTTGGGCAGGATCCCCAGGGTTCTTATTTCATGGCCGACGGTTTTGGCGAGGGCTATTTTGGCATGCAGGTGAACGGACCGGAGGAGCGGAGGATTTTGTTCTCAGTTTGGAGTCCGTTCAAAACTGATCGCCCCGGTGAGATCCCGGAGTCGGATAAAATCCGGATGCTGTCGAAGGGCGAGGGGGTGCATACCGGCGAATTTGGCAACGAAGGGTCAGGCGGACAGAGCTATTTCCGTTATGGCTGGAAGGCAGGCACCACCTACCGTTTTCTGCTGAAAGGAACGCCTGATGAAAAGGGAAGCACAATTTTCACTGCATGGTTTTATGCACCGAAAGAGGCCAAATGGAAATTGATTGCCAGTTTCAGCCGACCAAAAACGGATCATTACCTGACCCGTCTCCACTCTTTTTTGGAGAATTTTAATGACAAAAACGGCTATCTTACCAGGAAGGGGCTCTACACCAACCAGTGGTGCCGGGATAAAAACGGGAATTGGTTTCCGCTCACAAAGGTGCGATTTACAGGCGATGATATTGCCAAAAGGGGATACCGGCTTGATTATGCCGGAGGCACGGAAGGCAACGGGTTTTATTTGCGGAATGGGGGATTTTTTGATGAAAACGTTATCCTCAACAGTAATTTTGAGTTGAGAACAGCGCCATCCTCTCCACCGGTCATCGAATTCATAGAATGGCCATAAAGGTTGGATCTTTGAACAAATTTGTGGAGGGAAAAGGCAGAGAACCCAAGACAATAAAGATATTCAGGACTAGAGTGGAGATTCCCTAACTCACTTTCATCCCTACCTCCTCACATCGACTAATCCTTAAATTACCCAATCATCGAATTAGCACATCAACAAATCTTCACCGTTTCAATTCCTAAGATCATTCCCAGCTTTTCTACTTCGGATGCGTGGTGACCGATGCCAATGGCGCAATGGTGGGCGGGTCCTTGCTTGGACCATTGGTTCATGAAGGTTTTGGCTCCGGGGGCGAAACGGTAGCGGCTGTTGGTGTTGCCGATTTCGAGAATTGGTCCGGCCACTGATTCCCCTTCCGCTACCAAAAAGAAGATCCCATTCTTTCCTTCCACGACCGAGAGCAGGGTAACAGGTCCCTGTTTGACACGCATCTGGATAGAGAGCCCCTTGCCGGGTTTGCCATGGTAAACCGGAAGCGGAACCAGGCTGACACGGCCTTCCGCGATGGCGAAATGAGCGGGACCGTCGTGTCCCAGCATCACCACATCGTCGTTGAAGTCCATCAGGTAAAATTCTGAAAAGGAGCCACCTGCGCCAAACGCCGACATGATCTTCATGGCCTGCGCATTTTTCACTTCACACTCTCCGGCCACCGGGATATTTTTCCCTGTCAGCAGGGTATTCCCGGCTATGATGGAGGTCACAATATTTTCGTAATCGTTGCCAGGTTCCCCTTCGTAGTAGTAGGCCATCGAGCCCAATCCATGTGAATCGACCAGCTTATCCAGTGCAACCGACGTTCGGGCTGCGCGGTCGATTTCGTCTGCCGAACAATCTGAGTTCACATCAAATGCGGCATGAAATTCCTGGATCTTGGCAGCGATTTCATCCGTAGTGACGCCATCCCGCCATCTTTTTAGCTCGCACATTTCCAACATTTCAAAGTGTGTGCCAAAAACAGCGGATTGTTGGGTTAGATCGGTATAGACATCGAGCATTCCGCCGTAATAATGACCCAGTATCCCGAGTCTGTTGTTGCGGAGACGGCCAGCAACAAAGGCCGCCCGGACCCATTCCTGGATCTCTTTCCAGGAATCTTGATCCTGGAGGTATCCGGTTACGATATCGTATTTGATTCCTGCGCGGTTGAAGACACCGGCTATTTCGGGAACGGAGCAGGCCTGGCAATGCTCCAGCCACAAGCCGGTCATTTTACCCCTGTCGTTCAATTTGTTGAAGGCTGCATAATCGAGGGTCGCAACCGGTTGCAGGTTCAACAGGATCACCGGCACCTTCACCATTTGGGCAACTGGTAGTACCGTCGAGGAGAGGGCATAGGTTGAAATGTAGAGGAAAAGTAGTTCTATCTCCTGGCTGGCCAGAAAGGAGGCTGCCTCGCGGGCCCGGATCGGATTGTCGACCATTCCTGTATCGATCACCTCTACACCAAAACCTGAAATTTTATCCCTGATTTCACTTTGGTATTCCAACAAGTGGTCCAGGAGCCCTTCGAACTGTCCCCAGTAGGTATCGAGCCCAATACCCATCAGTCCTATTTTTGTCTTCATGCTATTTTTTTTTAAAACTGTAATTGATCAAATCCAGGAGAGGGCCGGTCAAGAAGGTTGTACAAAGCGCCATCAGCACCATTATCGAGAAAATTTCAGGACCCAAAACCCCCAAATCATAGCCAATATTTAAGACCACCAGTTCCATGAGTCCACGCGTATTCATTAAGGCACCAATTGAGAGCGAGTCTTGCCATGACCGACCAACAATTCTGGCGGTCAGTGCACTTCCTCCAAATTTTCCGATGATGGCCACCAACATAATGAGGCCACACAATAACCACAAATACCCGGTATTAATTGATCCAATTTGTGTGCGCAGACCTGTAAAAGCAAAAAATATGGGCAATAACAAAATGGTACTAACATCTTCTATTTTATCAATCAAAATAGCTTTAAAGCGAACATTATCAGGCATGATTACACCGGCAATAAAAGCGCCAAACAGTGCATGGATCCCGATAATCTCAGTAAAATAAGCTGATAGCAAGAGCACAAAAAATGAAATAGCGATGGTAGTTTTATCAATCGACTCACCAACCATGTGCTTCTCACTGGATTTTTGCAGCCAGGGTTTTAGCACGATAAACATAAAAACCAGATAGATAACAGTCAAACCAATTGTGAACAAAGCACTTGCAATACTACCCGCTTTTACAATTGCAATAACGGCGGCAAGTAAACACCAGGCGGTAACGTCATCGGCAGCGGCACATGTGATTGTCAGAACACCAAGGGGTGTCCGGGTCAGTCCTCTTTCTTTCAGGATCCGTGCCAACACCGGGAAAGCGGTGATGCTCATTGCGATTCCCAGGAAGAGGGTGAACGAAACGAAACTCACATTTTGAGGCGCTAAATCCAGAAAGATGAAATAGGACAAACAAGCTCCCAGAAAGAAAGGGAATATGATGCTTGCATGGCTAATGATTACCGCATCTTGCGTCTTGTTCTTTATTTTACTAAGATCCAGCTCCATACCAATGACAAACATGAAGAAAGCAAGTCCGATCTGACTCAGAAACTGAAGCGAGATTAATGACTCGTGCGGAAAAATCAGAGCGGAGAGGTCAGGGAACAACCAACCCAAAATGGAGGGGCCCAGAAATATTCCTGCAATAATTTCTCCTACAACTGTCTGTTGTCCAAACATTTTCATGATAATCCCAAAAAGTTTTGAGGCAAACAGGATAATGATAGCCTGCAACATTAAAATGCTGATGGGATATTTGATGTTATTGGAAAGTTGCCGGAAAACACTTTCATTGGAATTTATAACAACCGGCTTAGCTTTATCCGTAAAAGTTGAAATATCAGTTTTCCGGGAAAGTTCGATCTTGTCTGTCCTGATAAGTTTATTTCCAGCTTCCAGGATAACTCCAATAAGCGAAACAAATGCCCCGATAATGATAATGTAGGTAGCGACTTTTTTAATCATGGTTGATTCACATTAAGTTTGAAGGAATAAGGCTGCCATATTGAGTTCGGAAATTGTACTATTTCTGGTCGATGCAGTTATTGTTGAAGTATAGCTTCCTGATATCTTTTTAGCAGATCAGGATCATCGATGGAGCCATGGTGCTGAATTTGCTTCCATTCGCCTTCCACTTTTACAAAAATCCGTGAAGTCCTGATTGCCAGCTCGATTTTGACGCCACCCTTTTCGAAATACCCTCTCTCCCTGCCGGTCGCAAAATACATATTTTCAGTAGCATGAAGCGTAAAATCGTAAAATTCGACATATACTTTGGCGCTGCCATTGAAAATTTTGTCGTAGACGGCCCTGATTTCATCCCAACCCCTTTTTATCCCACCAACAGGATTGTTCATGGATGCCTCCTTGCTGTTTAACCAAATGGTTTGCATTAATTCCATATCCCGTTGATTGAATGCCTTATAAAATATGATCAGGGCTTTAAAATGGTCATTTTCGAAATCTGATAATTTCTCGGTCCCCGTAATGACAGCTATTGCATTTTCCATATTCTGAAAATTAGATTTATCCAAAAATCAGGCATTTTTTAATTTCTCAATGTCGAGCTTTTTCATCTTCAATAGCTCCTGCATGACCCTGGCTCCCCTTTCGGGATCAGACATTAATTGTCCAAGAATAGACGGTATGATTTGCCAGGATATGCCAAACCTGTCTTTCAGCCAACCGCATTGCGACTCATTTCCTCCTTCTGAAAGTTTGTCCCAGAAGCTATCGATCTCCTCCTGGGTACCGCATTCCACCACGAAAGAGACTCCTTCGCAGAACTGAAAGTCATGCGTTCCTGGTCCGTCCATGGCGGCGAATTGGGAACCATTTAAGTCAAAACTTCCAAACATCAGCGTTCCTTTTAGTTGATCATCCCCCTCCGGATAAACTTCCAGATGTCGGATCCCTGAATTTGGGAAAATTTCAGTATAGGCCCGGATTGCCAGTTGACCTTGTCCGAATTGCTCCCCGACAAACAAGATGGATGGAATGATTTTTTGGCCATCTGAAGCCAGGCCCCCAAGCATCAATTGCCAGGTCATTCCAAATTTGTCGACCACCCAACCATATTTTTCGCTCCAGGGATATTTGTCCAGAGGCATCATGGCGCTTCCGCCTTCTGAGAGCCAATGCCAGATTCTGTCAATCTCTTCCACCGTTTCGCAAGTTACAAATAGTGAGATGGAAGGGTTTATTTTATACATGGGGCCCCCATTTAATCCCATGACCTTATTCCCTTCCAGTTCAAATTGAACTGCAACAGGCGACTCGCTGATGATTTTTGAATTGTTAAAAATGGAGCAATAGTATTCTGCGGCAGCTTTGGCTTGACTTTCAAACCACAAACAAGGATAAATTTGATTTGTCATTGCGTTTGATTTAATCGTTCTGATCCATTTATACCAAAATATTGTATCTCCTGTTTCATCCTTTTCTGATTTTAACTTATCAATAAAAATAGTGGCTCACGTTTTCCCCATCGAATTTGTATTTCGCGGATTAAAGACAATGTTAACAATTTTAACCTATATTTGATAAGGGATTAGCCAATTTACCAACTTGACTTCCATGACATCTGAATATTCATCCGGCACTGATCATCGTCTTCTACTGAAAGATCTCTCCATAGCTTTCATTGTTATCCTGATCTTCTCTGTTTTCAGTGCGCATGCAGACTGGGTTTTGTTGGGTTCATGGCTCTTTATTTTTTTTTATTTGCTACAAAAGCGAAGGATTGAAGCTTTCCTGCACCTGCTTTTGGCGACCCTGATGGCTTCAATTTGGGTTCATTTCGCCAAAGATTATTACGGTTATAAATTTGATTACCTTGTTATTTTTGGAATGAATTCTCTTCCCTTGATGGCCTGGACATTGACTTTACTAGGGGTCGGGGAAGTCTGTAACCAATTGCCATTCAAGAGAAAAATCTTCAAGTATTTGATATTTGTACCTACATTTTGGGCTCTGCTAATTCTTTTCGAAACCGTTGCTTACCATGTTCTGGAGATTCGCAATACAATGACAAGCAATTTCATCGGGTTGCCCTACTGCGACTGCATCCACGCCCCCGCCTGGATGCAGGTGGTATACTTCACCATGTCGCCGGTTTATTATGGTTTGTCCCTCTGGACAGATAATATTTGGGATTCAGTGCGTCCTAAAGAACTGGCAAATAGGTCAAAATAAAAGTCTTCAGGGAGCAAATTCGAATATCATGCCTGAACAAATAATCATCAGAAGAGGGGGTAATGACAAAGTTGACAGGGGCTTTCAGATCTTCGAAAGCCAAATAGTTTCCTTTGCTCATTTGCGGGGAGTTGGAATATTTGATTTCGGCAGTTGCCACCACCTTCAACCCTTTGGTAAAAACCAAATCTACCTCAGTACCCTGGTGGGTACGGTAAAAATAAAGTTCGATCTGATTTTTCTTTAGCGCCATCAGTTGGTTGACTACAAATGATTCCCATGAACTACCAACAATGGGATTTCCTGCCAAACTGTTTAAATCGGTAATCCCGGTCAAATAATGCAAAATACCGGTGTCGGTCAGGTAAATCTTCGGACTCTTTACCAGCCGCTTTTTCATGTTCCACGAAAATGGGTGAAGGCTTTTCAATAAAAATGCCTCTTCCAGAAAATCAATGTACCGCTTCACGGTTGGGGTTGTCACATCGAGCGAATTGGCGAGGTTGGTGGCGTTGAACAATTGACCATTCAAATAAGCCATCATGGACCAAAGGTTACGAATCGTTGTGGGAGAGGCACTTAATCCAAGCTGTAACAAATCACGGTTCAAATAGGTGCTTACAAAATTCTCCATCCATTTTTGCGACAATTCTTTACCGGGGGCAAAAAGGGATTTTGGAAAGCCACCTTTTATCCAGAGATCATTTTGGGTGACTGATTCCGGAATTTCGGTCAAATCTAATGGGAAAAGCTGATGGTAGGCTATCCTGCCAGCCAAAGATTCTGAAGAATGGCGGATTAGTTCCGGCGAGGCGGAGCCCAGTAAAAGAAACTGTCCGGGCTCACCGGTTTTATCAACCAAAGCCCGCAAAAGCGGATAAAGCTCTTTCTTGTTTTGTACCTCATCAATCACGACAAGTTTGTCGGTATGGTACGAAAAAAAAAGTTCGGCATCGTTGAGTTTGTTTAAATCAGATTGTAGTTCGAGGTCAAGATAGAGCGTTGGCTTACCAATATCTGCCATAATGGCTTTGGCCAGGGTGGTTTTTCCAACCTGGCGCGGACCAATGATCGTCACCACAGGAAAGAAGCCTAGTGAATTGATGATTTCAGTATCAATTCTTCTTGAGATTGTCATGACTTAGACATTTACAAAAATTTAAAATTTCATGGTCATATATATAATTTATCCATGAAATTTTAAAATTAGATTTTAATATTTCATGGACAAATATAAATAATATTTTTCATATCCCTGTATAAATCAAGAAAATAATTACTAAAAGGAAATTGAATGGACAATTCAGAAATAATTGGAGAATAGGAGAAAAGAAAATGGGAGAATCTCTTCCCCCATTTTTCAACATCAACTTTTACTATCTATCAATCAATCTTCATTTTAATTCAACAATCATGGCTGTATGGGCAGGGATTTTAAGGGTTGAAAGATCATCGACCGGTTTTCCTGAAATCACCTCAAATCCTTTGTTTGCACCTTTGAGACCTTCGCGGTAGTGACTGTTTTTGAATGGCTTCTCCTCGGCGCTGTTGTTAAAGATTACCATGATATTCTCTTTGTCGTTGTAACGGAAGAAGGCGTAAACGCCATCTTTTACCAAATAGTGCAGCATTTTTCCCGTATGGATCACCTCTTTGCCTTTGCGCCAGGTGATCAGTTTTTTCAGGAATTGCTGCGCCTCCTTTTGCTGGGCTGTCAGCCCTTCGCCTGTAAAACCATTAACTTTATCGCCAGCCCATCCACCGGGAAAGTCTTTGCGAAGCATTCCGTCGCCATCGCTCTTGCGGCCGGTCATCAGGATATCGCTGCCATAATAGATTTGCGGGATTCCCCGGATTGTCATGAGATACGTCATGGACATTTTGAATTTGCTGAAATCTTCGTGAATGGCCGTAAAGAAACGTTCCGTATCGTGGTTATCGGCAAAGACCACCAGATCTTTGGGATTCGGATAGAGGAAGTCGAGTGCGAGGACATCGTACAACCGGTTGAGGCCTTCGCTCCAACCCTCTTTTTCGCTGAACGCCCTGACAATACCATCCTGCAACGGGAAATCCATCAAACTGCGCAGGTAGGAGCGATAACCATCTGGATTGACTTTTCCCTTTTGCCAGTAAGCGACCTGAACCTGATTGGTATTCCACTCCTCGCCGACAATATTGAAATCGGGGTATTCGACCATCAATTCGCGGGTCCATTCGGCCATCATCTCAGGATCGGGATAGGGGTAGGTATCCATGCGGATGCCTGAAAGTCCGACATATTCGATCCACCAGATGGAATTTTGGATCAGGTACCTGGCCATCAACGGATTTTTCTGATTCAGGTCGGGCATGGATGGGACGAACCAGCCATTGTGGAACTCCTCTTTGTCGCATTGTGCTCCGTAAGGATCCTGTTGGACCGATTTGCGGTGGTTGGTAATGGTTTTTGCATCTGCATTGAGCCAATCTTTGCAGGGAAGATCTTTCATCCACCAATGACCGGTTCCGCAGTGGTTGAAGATCATGTCCATGATCATTTTGATCCCCTTTTTCTTTGCGGCATCGGCCAATTGGCGGTAATCCTCGTTGCTGCCGTAGCGGCGGTCTACACGATAGAAATCGGTCGTAGCGTACCCATGGTAGGAGGCTTGCGGCATGTCGTTCTCCAAAACTGGATTGAGCCAAAGTGCAGTATATCCCTGGTCTGCAACATAATCGAGATGATCGAGCATCCCTTTGATATCCCCGCCATGGCGGCCATATTGTTCCGACCTGTTCAATTTATCTGCCATCTCCGGTTTGGAGTCGTTCGACGGATCGCCATTGGCAAAACGGTCGGGCATTATGAGGTAGAGCACATCGGAACTGTTGAACCCCGTCCGGTTGGCGGAACCTGCCTCACGTGCCTTCAGCTCATATGGGAAAGTTTGCACCGCCTTGCCGTTTAGGATAAAATCGATGTTGAACTTTCCCGGTAGGGTGTTTGCATCAATTTTCAGGTTCAGGAACAGGTAATTCGGATTTTCGACGGCAACAACAGATTCGAGCGTTACCCCCTGATAGTTAATCGCAGGTTTGGTGAGAGAGATCTGCTCTCCATGAACCAACAACTGCAGATCGTGGTTTTTAAACCCAACCCACCAAAAGGTAGGTTCCACGCGCTCCAGCATCGGTTTTAGCTTTGGCGCGGCTTGAATACTTAAGGAAAGGGAGAAAAAGAGTAACAGCAAGGAACTCTTCATGGTGAATTTACTTTTCATGTAATTGTAAATTAATTTCTTTTTTAATTTGGCCCTGCGCTGGAATTACCAGAACCGAACCATAAACAGAAAGTTCAATTTTGTGGGCCGAATGGTTCTCGAAAACGATCTCATTCTTGTTCACTTCGATTTTAATGGTGGCATTTCTGAAATTGATCCGGAAGGAGTAACCCTCCCATTTATCAGGAAGCATCGGCGCGAAGTGCAGATGGTCGTTGATCACCCTCATTCCTCCAAAGCCCTGAACAAAAGACATCCAGGTACCTCCCATGGAGGTGATGTGGCACCCATCTTCAGTATCATTGTTGTAGTCGTCAAGATCCAGTCGCGAGGTCCGAAGGTAAAGCTCGTAGGCCTTTTTGGCATATCCGATTTTTGCTGCCAGAATCGTGTGGATACAAGGTGAAAGTGAGGATTCGTGAACTGTCAGAGGCTCATAGAAATCGAAATGTCTTTTAATGATTTCTGTGTCATATTGATTTTCAAAGAGGTACAAACTTTGCAGGGTATCGGCCTGTTTGATGTACGGGGAACGGAGAATCCGATCCCACGACCAGTTTTGGTTGAGCGGCCTCTCCTCTTTGGGAAGTTGAGATGCAGGCATCAGCTCTTTATCCAGAAAGCCGTCCTGCTGCAGGAAAATATCGCGCGAAGCGTCGTAGGCGAAATAAATTTTATCGACGATATCCCTCCATCGTGAAGTTTCTGTCTCCTCGTCGAAGTTCCATTTCGATTTGAGCTGGGAAAAGGCTTTTGGGTGCTCTTTCTTCAGCATATCGATCACTTGCAGCGTATAGCTCAGTGTCCATTGTGCGATCCGGTTGGTATGGAAGTTGTTGCTTACGTTGTTTTCGTACTCGTTCGGACCGGTTACCCCCAGCATCACATATTTTTGTTTGTCTTCCGACCAGTTGACCCGTTGCGACCAGAACCTGGATATGCCTAACAGCACCTCAAACCCTTTTGGCAAAAGGTAAGAATGATCGCCTGTATACCTGACGTAGTCGTAGATGGCGAAGGCGATTGCACCGTTGCGGTGAATCTCTTCGAAGGTAATTTCCCACTCGTTGTGGCACTCCTCCCCGTTCATGGTGACCATGGGATAGAGGGCGGCGCCATTTTTAAACCCAAGCCGCTCTCCGTTCTCAATCGCTTTCTGGAGGTGTTTGTGCCGGTAGGAGAGCAGATTTTGCGCTATTTTTGAAGGGGCTGTGGCCAGGTAGAAAGGGATACAATAGGCTTCAGTATCCCAATAGGTTGATCCTCCGTATTTTTCGCCTGTGAATCCTTTCGGCCCAATATTGAGACGTTCATCTTCACCGGTATATGTTTGCTGCAGCTGGAAAATGTTGAAACGGATCCCCTGCTGTGCAGCGACATCACCCTTGATCAGGATATCGCTTGTTTCCCACTTGGTACGCCATAAGTCTGCATGGTCCTGCAACAAACGGTCGTAACCCCTTTTGTAGGCAGCATTGAGATGATGAGCAGCAGTTTCATTGAGTTGATTTTTTGAACAATATTCTGAAGAGAGGCAAACGCCGAATTTCTCGATTGTAAGTCGGTCGCCCTGCTCCAATGAAACAGTGACAATATTTGACACATATTTTTGACGTTCCTCAAAATCAGCATGAAAACGGAGACTCTCACCGTTTTTCAACATTTTAAATTTCATACCGGTACATACCTGGAAGAGCGTTTTTCTCACTTCGGCAGTGATGTATCCCTCGCCAAGCGCTACCGACTTGTTGACTTCATCCCAAAATTTCTCGTCGTAGTTGGCGTCAGCATTGACAACATCAAAATCGATGAATGGTGAGATGGTCACCTTTTCATTAAAATTCAGGGCTTCGATGGTATATCTGATTGCGCCGGTCTCGGAGTGGGCGATGCTTACAAACCGCTGGGTGGTCACTTTCACCTGCTTGCCATCGGATAGCTCGGCGGTAAAAGAACGATTCAGCAATCCGCTCAGCATATCGAGTTCACGTCTGAATGACAACACTTTGCATTGATGAAGATCCAATACTTTGGTTCCGATCCGAATATCGATTCCAATCCAGTTTGCGGCATTCAGTACTTTGGCGAAGTATTCCGGATATCCGTTTTTCCACCATCCTACCCGTGTTTTATCGGGGTAATAAACTCCTGCCACATAACTTCCCGGTAGGGTAAGACCGCTATATCTCTCCTCGAAATTGGCCCGGTGACCCATCCTCCCGTTTCCAAGGCTCATGAGGCTTTCGGTAATTTTATTGTGTTCGGGATGAAATCCATCTTCGATGATTTTCCATCCGTCATGTATGATGTAATCCTTCATTTGATTTCCTTTTAGTGAACCTGATTAAGCTTTAGCTATGGGCTGTTGCCTGTAAGCATCCGCTTTATTGGAACTCATATCTCATAACTTATATCTCATAACTTATATCTCATAACTCCCTATTGGTACCAACTTGATAATTGTTCGTAGTCCAATTTTTCAAATCCCTGAATGTAATGGCCGGCGTGAGAGAGGAGATCCGACGATCCCACACCTATTACCTTCATCCCGCCGTTCAG
>JALOCD010000046.1 GCA_023228025.1 Prolixibacteraceae bacterium
GGGATTGACCCCCAACAATTCTGCACCTCTCAGAAAGACTTCCGGATCCGGTTTGGCGCTTGAAATTGAATTGCCATCCACGATCACATCAAATTTCCCTTTCAGGTGGATACGGTCCAGTATCAGGGGTGCATTCTTACTTGCAGAACCCAGGGCGATCAGGATGCCATTGCATCTAAGATCGTCCAGAAATCTTGTTACTCCTGGCAGGATCTCTTCCTTGTTCATCTGCTTCACATACTCGAGGTAACGCTGATTCTTTTTTTCAGCGAGTACCAATTTTTCTTCCTCTGTTTTTGTGACCTTTCCAATACCAAGAAGAATATCCAAAGAGCGCATTCTACTTACCCCCTTCAACAATTCATTCTCCTTTTCCGTAAAATCAAAACCCAGCTCTGCCGCCATCTCTTTCCAGGCGATGAAGTGGTATTTGGCGGTATCGACGATCACACCGTCGAGGTCGAAAAGGCAGGCTTTGATTTTCACTTTAAATTTCTTTGGAATATTTGTGTTCTTTGATAAAGAGGACTGAGATGCCTGCAATAATCATGCAAATACCTGCAAGTCCAAGCATATATACGGCTTGCCCGCCCAACAGCGAGAAAAGCAATCCACCAAGCAGACCGGCAGTGATCTGGGGGATGGTGATGGTTGCATTGAAAATGCCCATATAGACCCCCATTTTATCTGCCGGGAGTGAAGCTGATAGCATCGCATAGGGCATGGCCAGAATGGCGGCCCAGGCAATTCCTACTCCCACCATGGAGGCGATCAATCCATATTGGTCCTTGACGAAGACGATAGACAGCAATCCCAACCCACCGATTACCAGCGCCGATAGGTAGACAGGCTTACGCCCGAAACGGGTTGCGAGACGTGCCATTATCAAGGAGAAAAGTGCGCCAAAGACGCTATAGGCCGCAAAAATAATACCGACCCAGTTCCCCGCTTCGTTGAATGCTGGTGATGTTGCATCTCCCGGTAGGGTATTCCACACGTTTTGGGCAATGGCAGGAGTGGTATAGACCCACATCATGAAGAGCGAGAACCAGGAGAAAAACTGCACGAAAGCAAGTTGCATCATGGTTTTTGGGGTATCTTTTAATAAGGTAAGAAATGAGCTTTTTTTCTTCTCATCATTCTTCAGGTTGTTGTAAAGGGCATGCTCCTCAGGAGTATATTCCTTGGTGGTAAAACTGGTCCAAAGGACACTCAACAGCAATGCACCTCCTCCAATGTAAAAGGACCAAATCACAGAGGAAGCAACCTTTTCGCCTTGATTTGGCACATTGGAAACGCCCAGCCAGGTAAGCAGGAATGGCAATATTGATCCCACCACTGCACCCGCATTGATCAAAAATGCCTGCATCGAAAAGCCGATGTTGCGCTGTTCTTCAGAAACCATGTCTCCTACCAGGGAACGAAATGGCTGCATGGTGACATTGAAAGAGGTATCCATCAGCAACAACATGGCCGCACCAAAAAACAGGGGGGGAACCAGGTGGGCGAAGAATTCCGAATTGGGCATAAAAAACATTGCCAGGGCAGAAACGATTGCTCCCGCCAGAATAAATGGAATCCGTCGTCCCAACCGTGTCCAGGTTTTATCGCTCGAAAGTCCGATGATGGGTTGAACGATAAGACCAGCCAGAGGAGCGGCAAGCCAGAAATAACTAAGATGACCCACATCGGAACCGAGGGCGGAAAGGATCCTGCTGGTATTTCCGTTTTGAAGGGAGTAACCAATTTGTACCCCCATGAACCCGAAACTCATGTTCCAGATTTGCCAGAACGACAGCATAGGTTTTTTTGCCATAACAATGAAATATTTGTTTAGTCAATGAAAAGACCGAAGGCCCGCGGTAAAATCTACATTTCACAACGAACAATCGACTGACAATTTGCAATGCAAGCGATCAATTTTTGAAATGGCAATATTATAGGTAATATCATCAAGTCCGAACGGACCCGATTTTAGAAAAGGACTAAACAAATGATTTTCGGTACAAACGTATAAAAAGAATTAATAAAAAAACAATTTTCCGATTTTTTTAACAAAATCAGTGTTTTCAATTTTTTCTTTTGGTCGACTCACGAAGCACCAGGTGTGTGTCGATGTATTGGGTCTTGTGTTTGCCTTCGACAGGGGTCTCTATCCTTTGGAGGAGCAATTTTGCTGCCTCAACCCCCATTTCATATCCGTGCTGATCGACGGAACTCAGCGTCGGCGTAGTAATGTCTGAGAAGAAGCCGGCAGAGAACCCGATGATGGCAACTTTTTGAGGAACGGCAATAGACATACGTTGTAGGGTTTTCATGGCGCCTACCGCCGTCATGTCGTTCACGGCAAAAATGGCATCAGGGGGTGTGGGCAGGTGCATCAGGTTTCGGGTGGCATCGCCTGCCAGTTCAAATGAGTCAGCTTCGATGACCCAGTCTTCCCGGTAGGTAATTCCATGATCTTCCAGCGCCTTTTTGTACCCTGCCATTCTTTGAATGCCAATCCCCAGTGTTTGGGGAGCTGCCAGGTGTGCAATACGCTTACAACCGGTCTCTATCAGATGCGTGGTAGCGTTGTAGGCGGCCTTGTAATCGTCAATAATCACCTTGTCAACATCAAGTTCTTCGGGCGCCCTGTCGAAAAAAACGAGTGGAATACCATTCTCTTCAAGGTAAAGTAGGTGGGCAAAGTCGTGCGTCTCTTTGGAGATGGA
Source organism: Prolixibacteraceae bacterium (assembly GCA_023228025.1). Lineage (GTDB taxonomy): Bacteria > Bacteroidota > Bacteroidia > Bacteroidales > Prolixibacteraceae > CAINVV01. The sequence goes on from JALOCD010000046.1 coordinate 2,715, forward strand.
CACCAGCGCTCCTTCCACCCTGTTTGAATCGAGCGCTTGGGTATTGATGATTTCGCGCGAATACATTTCGTTCGACTGGCAGACCATAACATTGTAGCCGGCATCGTAAGCCACATCTTCGATTCCACTGATGACGGAAGAGAAGAAAAAATGAACCAATTCAGGGACAATAACCCCGATGGTGTTTGTTCTGCTGTTCTTCAGGGAGAGGGCAACCGCATTGGGCTTGTATCTAAGTTTTGCTGCCAGGTCATTGACTGCTTTCTTGGTCTCCCTGCTAATATCGGGATGATCCTTTAACGCTCTTGAAACCGTAGAAGCGGAGATATTGAGCGCTTTAGCGATGTCTTTGATCGTAATCGGACTACTCATGTAAGACTATGTTAGTTGGGTCATTAAGAAGTTGCAATTTAATCATTTTTTAACATTTTGCCAAGTTGACTGTCAAGACCCGGATCATATCTTAAAAAATCACAACAAAAGATAAAACATGTTGTAAAACATTTTTGACGCAAACGTAACCGCAATCGATTGCGAAACATATTTTTCGAAACCAGCAAAAATGATAGATTAAATGATTGTTAAATTATATTTATTTGCGGTCAGAAATGGTTTTAGAAAGGGTTTTGGGCACTAAACAAATTGATTTTCAACGTTCTTATCTTTAATTCTAAAATGATGCTTTTTGCATTAAATTCTTCAACCATGATTTATGAACCTATAATTTGATTCACATGAAATTTGAATTAGCAAAGATGAAGATGCTTTGGTTTTTCCTTCTCGCGGTGTTTACACTGCCTGCATTTGCTCAGGAAAAATCAATCTCCGGAACTGTTTCCGACGCTTCTACCAAAGAGCCATTGGTTGGTGTGACCATTCAGGTCGCAGGTACAACCACCGGTGCCGCAACAGATTTTGACGGTAAATTTACCCTAAAGGTGACTCCCGGTCAGAAGCTGATTATCTCATTTGTCGGTTATGTATCGCAAACAATCGTTCCAGGACAACAGACAACATTAAAAATCGCCCTTGCTCCTCAAACCCAGGGATTGGACGAAGTAGTTGTTATTGGATATGGTACTGTTAAGAAAAATGATGCGACTGGTGCAGTCAGTACGGTAAGTTCCAAGGATTTCGCCAAAGGAGGGATCACCTCTCCTCAGGATCTGATCGTCGGTAAGAGCGCCGGAACCGTGATAACCTCTTCAGGAGGCGCTCCCGGTAGTGGCGCAACGATCCGTATCCGGGGAGGTTCTTCCATGTCGGCCAGCAACGATCCTTTGATTATTATCGATGGATTCCCGGTAAGTAACTCAGGAATTTCAGGACTTGCAAACCCACTTACAACCATTAACCCAAATGACATTGAGACATTTACCGTACTGAAAGATGCTTCGGCAACCGCGATTTACGGATCAAGGGCATCGAATGGGGTTATTCTGATCACTACCAAAAAAGGTAGCGCCGGAAAACCCATGAAAATAGAGTACAATGGAACCATGTCAGTAAACACAATTCCTGCCTACATGGATGTTCTCTCAGGTGATGAGGTTCGGTCAATGGCTTACGATCTTGCATCAAAAAGTGCGGTCGGACTAAGTATGTCCAGCCTTAACCGTCTTGGAAAGGAGAATACAAACTGGCAGAAGCAGATATATCAAAACGCTTTGGCGCATGACCATAATATCAGCATGAGCGGTGGCATCAAGACCATGCCTTACCGTGCATCACTCGGGTATACCAATCAGAATGGTATTCTGAAAACTACCAACATGGAGCGTTCCACCCTGGCCATCGGACTTGATCCTACATTTTTGGATAACCATCTGAAAGTTAGCGTAAACTTAAAGGGAAGTTACACCAAACAAAATTTTGGAGATCAGGGAGCCGTTGGTTCAGCTGTTTTCTACGATCCGACACAAGCAGTTATGAACGGCAACACAAAGTTTGGCGGTTATTATACCTGGGTCAACCTGTCAGATGTTTTGGCTGATGGCACCATGGATCCGAATGGAAGTCCAAATCCAATCGGTGTCTCCAATCCGGTTGCATTGCTGAATCAGACTGATAATAGATCTACCGTACAGCGTAGTCTTGGCAATGTCCAGTTCGACTATAAATTTCATTTTCTACCCGAATTAAGGGCCAATTTGAACATGGGTTACGACTATTTTACCACCAAGGGGCACAACAATGCAACCAGCGATGCAGCATTCACTTTCCGCAATGGTATTGGTCGTAAAAACGATTATTCACAAACCGGAAAATCCCAACTACTCGATTTCTATCTGAACTATGTGAAAGAGATCAAATCAATCAGTAGCAAAATTGATGCAACTGCCGGTTATTCATGGCAACATTTTTACAAGGATGGATCATCCTTTGTCAGAAATGGTGATGAGACACAAATCTCTGATAATTCAACCTTTATCAACGAAAACTATTTGGTCTCCTTCTTTGGACGTTTGAATTATACTTTACTCGATCGCTATTTGCTAACAGTAACCATTCGTGATGACGGTTCTTCAAGGTTTGCTGAGGCCAACAGATGGGGACTCTTCCCTGCTGCCGCCCTTGCCTGGAAAATCAAGGATGAATCTTTCCTGAAGAATGTAAATGCAGTTTCGGACTTGAAACTTAGATTGGGATGGGGTATTACGGGACAACAGGATATCGGTAATGATTTCCCCTATCTTCCGGTATACAGGGAGAGTACAGCAACAGCACAATACCAGTTCGGGAACACCTTCTACAAGACCATGCGTCCAAACCCATATGATGCAAACATCAAATGGGAGCAAACAACAACCTACAACGCAGGTTTGGATTTTGGCTTCATGAAGAACCGCATCACCGGTAGCATTGATGCTTACAAACGCGAAACAAAAGATTTGCTCAACTTTATTCCAATCGCTGCCGGAAGTAATTTTTCCAACTTCCTGACAACAAACGTTGGTAATCTTGAGAACAGAGGTATTGAGTTCTCAATTACCGGTATGGTTATTCAATCCAAAAATTTGAACTGGAGTGTTGGTTTTAATGCCGCATACAACGAGAATAAAATTACCAAACTGACCAAAACCGATGATCCCAACTATCCGGGTGTTGATGTCGGATTGATCGGCGGTGGTGTTGGAAACTTTATCCAGAACCAACGGGTAGGATTCCCATCCAATTCATTCTTTGTGTTCCAACAGGTATATGGCTCAAACGGAATGCCAATCGAAGGACTCTATGTTGACCGCACTGGCTCTGGAGGAACAATTACCAGCAACAACCTGAACAAGTACCACTACAAAAAACCCGCACCGGATTATACCTTGGGAATCAATTCAAGAATTGAATACAAGCAGTTCGACTTCTCGTTCTCAGGCAGGGCTAACATTGGCAACTATGTGTATAACAATGTAGCGTCGGGAGCATTGTACTCCACCGTTTACAATCAGTCCGGATTCTTCAACAATCTTCCAAGGTTGATTAACAACGCGAAGTTCACGAATACACAATATTTCTCCGATTTTTACATAGAGAATGCCTCCTTCTTTAGGATGGATAACATGAGCATCGGTTATAACTTCGACAAATTTGTCAAAGCCAGATTGAGCCTGACTGTACAAAATGCCTTTACGATCACCAAATACAAAGGATTGGATCCTGAAGTAAATGGCGGTATAGACAATAATTTTTATCCCCGTCCGAGAGTCTTTGTACTTGGCGTAAATCTTACATTTTAACTTTATTAAGAATACGACATGAAAATGAATAACATAAAATCATTGGCTGTTATCTTGACCATATTGATGTTTGCATCATGTGTCAAAGACTTGAATGTTACGCCGAAAGATCCAAACCTCGTAACATCGCTAACTGTATACAGCACACCGGCAGCTTACAAGCAAGGATTGGCCAAATTGTATGCCACCTTTGCTGTCAGCGGTCAGCAAGGACCTTCCGGACAGGCAGATATTGCCGGTATTGATGAGGGTTTTTCCAACTACCTGCGTCAATACTGGAATGCGCAGGAATTATCTACCGATGAGGCGGTAATAGCCTGGAATGATGCTTCAATCAAAGACTTTCACTGGCAAACATGGGCACCAAACGACGTGTTTATCGCGGCTGTTTACTCCAGGATTATGTATACCGTTTCACTGTGCAACGAATACATTCGTGCAACAGCAAGCAGTAAAGAAGCGGATATCGTGAAATATAATGCTGAAGCAAGATTTCTCCGTGCACTTGCCTACTTCCATGCCATCGATCTTTTTGGCAATCCACCGTTTGTAACTGAGGCTGATTCACCAGGTGCATTTTTCCCAAAACAAACAACCCGTGCCGCCCTGTTTACATACATCGAAACCGAACTGAAGGCCATTGAAAATGTGCTGGGAGCTCCAAAGTTCGAGTATGCCAGGGCCGATCAGGCAGCTGCATGGACACTTTTGGCCAAGCTTTATCTGAACGCCAAGGTTTACACCGGCCAGGATAAAAACAATGAGTGCGCTACCTATTGTGCCAAAGTGATTGGTGCAGGTTATACGTTGATACCAAAATACGCCAACAACTTCACGGCCGACAACAATTTAAGTGCAGAAATGATTTTCCCGATCACCTCGGACGGACAGAATACCCAAACCTATGGAGGTATGACCTATCTGATCCATGCAGCCATTGGCGGAAGTATGTCTCCTGCTGCTTTCGGTGTTGGAGGCGGTTGGGGAGGTATTCGTACTACCAAGGCCCTTGTTAATAAGTTCTCTGATACAAGCGGTGCCACAGACAAACGGGCCATGTTCTGGTCTGCAGGCCAAAAGCTTGATATTAACGATATTGGCCAGTTTACTGAGGGTTGGGCAATTACAAAATACTCCAACCTAACTTCAACCGGTGCAGCAGCTCCACATGCCCATCCTGACTTTGTAGATACCGATTATCCATTGTTCCGATTGGCAGACGTATACCTAATGTATGCTGAAGCAGTACTTAGGGGAGCTTCCACCGGAAATGCCACTACAGCGTTGGGTTACGTGAATGCAATACGTACAAGGGCCTATGGAAATACCAATGGTAACATCACATCCGCACAACTGACACTGGATTTCATCCTCGATGAACGTTCACGTGAATTGTACTGGGAAGGTTACCGTAGAACAGACCTTATCCGTTTTGCCAAATTTACCGGAAGCGCCTATTTGTGGCCCTGGAAAGGTAAAGTTGCGGCAGGTACAACCACAGAAAGTTTCCGTGACCTTTATCCCATTCCTTCTAATGACTTAGGAGCGAATCCAACTTTGAAACAAAATCCTGGTTATTAATTCATCTTCTAAATTTTTAAACAATGAATAAAAAAATATTTCTATATCTAACTTTCATTGGGTTGCTCGGACTTTTGTTTTCTTGCAAGAAGGATGAGACAAAAGCAATATTAAGCGATAGCCCAAATTTACCCACTATCGCGACTGTGCCCAATTTGACACTGAAAAGAGCAAATGGTACCAACATGCTTGAATTTGTTGGGACTCCGATAGATCCTGGGTTTCAGGCTTCTGCAACCTACTATTTGGAGGCTTGCGCCAAGGGAACCAACTTTGCCGATCCAATCCTGATTTTATCTGACAAACAGGATCTTTCGATGAAAATTACTGTTGCAGATCTGGATGGTATTTTGTTGAAGAAATTCCCTGCTGACCAAGTCACTTCACTGGATTTCCGAATCAGGTCAGTCCTCTCCTTAAGCAGTGGCACAGGCTCCTATGTTTATAACTCAGCGGTAAAAAGTGCAGATGTGACAACCTATGGTCCTCCGACCCTGTCATTCACCGTTGCATCCAAACTGCAAGGGGTAGTTTCAGCAGCCGATAACAAGGTTTATACCGGATGGATCTATACCGATGGAACAGCCTTCCAGTTTACCAACAACGATGATGGTAAAAAGTATGGAGGCGTTTTGGCAGCAGGTGCGGTATCTTGTGACCTGACAGAAAATGGCCCGGCGATTAAACTGGATGCAGGTGGCTATAACATGACAACAGATATAAATACCGGTAAGATGAAAATGACCATCGCTGATGTAACCATTGGCATAATTGGCGATGCTGTTGGTGGTTGGGACAATGATACCAAGATGACCTATAATTTTACTGATCATACTTGGAATGTTACCAAAACAGTCACAGCCGGAGGTATTAAATTCCGCACCCACAATGCCTGGGACAAAGTAAACGTTGGCTACAATCCTGCTGGTCACGACTTGAATAACTTGTACCAAAATGATGGCAAGACAGATAGTCAAGATATAAAGGATGTTGCTCCGGGTAAGTACAACATTAAACTGTACCTGGAAACTACTCCAATGAAGGTAGTCTTTACTCCAACCAATTGAATAGTTTAAAATATTAGCAAATGAAAAGAAAAACATTATATAGAATATTGGCTGTCCTTGTCACTGCAACCATCTTCTTTGCAGCATGTACCAAGGAAAAATCGGATATCAGATTGATTCCGACGCTCGCCTCCACGCAAACGCTGAACATCAAATCTGATGCTGCAACGGTTGTTGGCTTTGTCGTTGCTGCCGGTGACGGATTTATTGAGAAAGGTGTCTGTTACAGTACAACCCCTGCACCAACGACCGCCGCTTCGAAAGTTGCCTACACAGGCCAGAACAACACAGCTACATTCAATGTAACTCTGCCTGGTCTGGCTTATGCAACCAAGTATTATGCCCGTGCTTATGCGGTCAATGCAAGCGGGACTATTTACGGAACTGAGCTTAATTTTACAACTTTGCCAGTCGTGCCTACAGTTACAACAACAGCAATTACCGCTATCACCGGTAACGCTGCTGCCGGTGGTGGTAACGTAACTGTAACTGGTGGCGCTGAAGTTACTGCCCGCGGTATTTGTTTCGGATTGAATCACCTGCCAACGGTGGCCGATACTAAAACTTCCGATTCAAAAGGTCCAGGCGCTTTTGTTAGTGCGCTTACCGCATTGAAGGGAAATAAAACCTATTATGTCCGTGCTTACGCGATCAATAGCGCAGGTACTGCATATGGTCCTGAAGTTTCTTTCACTACCCTGGTCGATCTACCAGTGGTAACAACTGTTGATGTAACTGCTATCTCCAAAACCGGAGCCGTATCGGGTGGTAATGTAACTTACGATGGTGGTGGAACAGTTACTGCCAGAGGTCTTGCATGGGGTACAACTGCCAATCCTACCATCGCCGGAACCAAAATTGACGGCGGCACAGGACTGGGTGCATTTGTCAGCACGCTAACAGGTCTGCAGAAATTTGCAACCTACCACGTACGTGCTTTTGCTACCAATAGCGTTGGAACAGCATATGGTGCAGATATTCAGTTTACCACGCTAGCGGACATCCAAACCTGGAACATCCCGGGTAACTATGTTGCAGCCAGTTATCCCGGAACGACCTTTGCTGATTGGTCACCCGATAAATCACCCCAGGTGATCAGTACCATTGCCGCACCCGATAAATTGGAAGGTTATGTCTACATGGCCAATGCTGCCAATGAGTGGAAATTTGCCACTCAACCGAACTGGAACGGGCCAAATTACGGTGACGGTGGAGCTGGCAAATTGGATGCAAACGGTGGAAACATCGCTTCAACAGCCGGTTACTATAAGTTGAATGCCAATACGACTACCATGACCTTTACCGCAGTTAAGACTGCCTGGGGTGTTATTGGAGATGCCTCCCCGCTGGGATGGAATGATGAGACCGCATTGACTTACAGTCCGAACCAGCGTGTCTGGCAAGGTGTTGTGCACTTAACTGCAGCCAGCATCAAATTCAGGGCCAACCACGACTGGGGTTTGAATTATGGTAGCGACAAGGCTGATGGAAATCTGGGAGCCGGCGCAGCCAATATCCCTGTTTCATTAGAGTCTGATTATGCAATCACACTCGACCTGAGCCATCCCAACGCATACACCTACACCGCAAACAGGTGGGGTGTCATCGGGGATGCTACTCCGGGTGGTTGGGGAACAGATACCAATATGACCTGGGATGCAACCAACAAAGTGCTCAAAGTCACTTTGAACCTGACAGTTGGCGCTATCAAATTCAGGGCCAACGATGATTGGGCAGTTAACCTTGGCGGTTTGAATCTCGCCGCACTTACCAATGGTGGCGACAACATTCCAATCGCGATTGCCGGAAATTACACCTTGACACTTGATGTGTTGAAGGCTGTACCTTCCTGCACTGTTACGAAAAATTAAATTTTTAAAATTCTAGCTAAAGTTTCCAAAGTTTCTAGTTACGGGCAGTTATTGCTCATAACTTAAAACTTTGGAAACTTTTTTCGCTAACGCACCCAAATTTCGCACGTAGCTAAAACTTTGGAAACTTTTTTCGCTTTTGGAGGCTTTTTTCGCTCAAAGCTTTTAAAACTTTTATTTGATCAATTTGCTTACCTTCATCATCTGTCTCATACAAAGTCCATGCTCATGAGAACTTTCACGTTACTGATTGTCCTGTTGATGTTTACCAAAATCGGCGTCTCACAGATCATTGTGTCTGCACCGGCGCTGCCGAATGATGCCCAATCAGTAACCATTACGTTTGATGCGACAAAAGGCACAGCAGGTTTGAAGGATTATTCAGGTGATGTTTATGCGCATATCGGAGTCATCACAGACAAAAGTACCTCCACCGGCGACTGGAAATATGTGGTTGCAGGTTGGGGTGTCAATGTGGACAAGGCAAAAATGACGAGAGTAACTGCAAATTCTTACCAGATCACCCTAACACCCGATATCAGGCAATATTTTGGGGTCCCGGCAGGAGAGATCATTCAAAAGATCGCGTTGGTTTTTCGAAGTGGTGTAACTGTCAATGGCAATTACCTTGAAGGGAAAGATACCGGAGGAAAGGACATTTTTCTCGATGTGTATGGTACAGGCCTCAATTTTGTCATCCAGCAACCCATTAAGAATCAAGTTTATCAGCAATATGCCAGTATTCCATTTTCCGCCAGTTCTTCAAGCCCGGCTGATCTGGAATTGTATTTGAACAACAAGAAAATCATCTTTCTGACAGGAACCAGTATCACCTATAATTTCAATATCCCAACAGGCGATTATTGGATCAAAGCCAAGGCTATTACCGTCGCCAAAACCATTGTAGATTCAGTATATGTCCACGTCCTGGGCAACGAGGTGGTTGAGCCACGGCCTGCCGGAGTTAAGAAAGGGATCAATTATCCCGATACGCAATCCGCTTTGCTAGTCTTGTGGGCCCCTAATAAACAAAATGTCTTTGTGATGGGGGATTTCAGCGACTGGCGCCCTTCATCAACATCAAGAATGAAACGGGATGGCGACTATTTTTGGTTAAAAATTGACAACCTTACTCCCGGTAAGGAGTACGCCTTCCAATACTTGGTGGATGGATCACTCAAAATTGCTGATCCCTTCACAGACAAAATCCTGGATCCCTGGAACGATAAATATATCAACGCCGCTACCTATCCAAACCTCCTCACCTACCCTACCGGGAAGACCGATGGCATTGTTTCGGTGCTCCAACCAAACAAGACAAAATACATCTGGCAGATGGCACAATTTACGCCCCCAGCTGCAGACACTAGCATCATTTACGAAGCGCTGGTTCGCGATTTTGACACCAAACATACCTATGCAAGTGTGGCCAGCCATCTTGACTACCTCAAAGACCTAAAAATCAATGTACTTGAACTGATGCCTGTCAACGAATTTGAAGGCAACAGCAGTTGGGGATACAATCCTTCTTTCTACTTTGCCGCTGACAAATATTACGGTCCGGCCGATGAACTAAAAAAATTGGTTGACCAGTGTCACCAGCGTGGCATAGCTGTGGTAATTGACCTTGTATTGAACCACTCCTATGGTCAAAGTCCTTTTGTCCAGCTCTATTTCGATGGAACAAACCCAACAGCACAAAATCCCTGGTACAATGTCACCAGCAATTTTGAAAACCCGGCTGCCCATTGGGGATATGATTTCAATCACAACAGTCAGGCTACCCGCGAACTGGTCGACAGTATCGCCTCCTACTGGATGTCAGAATACAAAGTCGATGGGTTCAGATACGATTTCACAAAGGGTTTTTCGAACAATTTCAAAAGTAATACGACCGATCCATGGGGCAGTAAATACGACCCTCAACGCATCTTTAACCTGGAACGCATGGCCGGCGAAGTAAGGAAAAGAAAACCGGGTGCGCTTGTAATTTTTGAGCACCTGTCCGACAACAACGAAGAGAAAGAGTTGGTCGAATCCGGCAATGGAATTTTACTTTGGGCCAATTCGAACGGCAACTGCTCTGAGGCAGCTATGGGCTACAACGATAGCGGCAAATCAGACTTCACCTGGGCTTCCTATACGGCCCGGACCTGGAACAAGGCAGCCGCTGTTGGGTATATGGAGAGCCACGACGAGGAGCGGATCGCCTACAAATGCATCACCTTTGGCAATACCCAGAGTGGATACAGCATCAAGGACAGTACAACAGCTTACAGAAGGGCCGCACTTACGGCAGCACTTTTTATGCCCATTCCCGGTCCGAAAATGATTTGGCAATTCGGTGAACTTGGCTACGATTATTCCATCGATTTAGGGGGGCGTCTGGGTGAGAAACCTGTGAAATGGAACTATGTTGATCAGCCTGCCCGCACCTATCTATTCCGGGTAATGGCGAAACTTTTCTATCTCAAGAAAACCTTCCCAATCTTTAAAACTACTGATTTCAGTTACTCCTTGACGGGCGATCTGAAATGGCTTAAGCTGAACCTAAACGGAGAGAATGTGTTGATTGCAGGCAATTTTGGTGTCGCTTCTGCTACCTTGAATATCCAGTTCCAGAAAGCGGGTTCCTGGTACGAATATTTTACCGACGCGACCCTGGATGCAACCAATACCGCCCAAAGTCTGATTTTGGCGCCCGGCGAGTTCAGGCTCTATTCGACGGTCAATTTTACCAAACCCAATATCACGACCGAAGTAGATGTTCTGCCCCAACCGGTAGCAGAATTTGTAGTCTGGCCCAACCCTGTCAGCGAAATCCTGAAAATATCTTCAACTTCGCCACTTTCGCGGATAGTCGTCTATACTATGAACGGTAGTAAAATTAAAGAGTTGAACCTTCCGGGTACCGAAACCTCTGCAAAGGAGCTATTTCTAGGCGATCTGCTTCGCGGGAATTATGTCATTCAGGTAATAAGTAAGGAAGGGAAAACAGAGTCGAGGAAGATTGTCAAGTATTAATTCCGATTCTTTTTAAATGCCAGCAACTTCTTCCAAAACGCGGGATCATCCTCTGCTTCTTCAAGTCCCAGTTTGACCCCGAGTTCTGTTATCTTACCAAATACCATTTTCTCCTCTTCCACATCCTCCCTGTCTTCCTCTTCCATCGATTTGACGAACCGGTCAGATCCCAACCCCTGACTGAAATCGATATAGTAGTAATCAAATGGTTTCAGTGGGTCCAGATAAGCGCGAAACTGATCCCCTTTTTGGATTTCCACGTTGGTTTGAGGAGGCTCCTAGTCTGAAATTGCATTCTCAAGTGAAATAATATCATCCATTTTTGCAGATGGCTTTTGTGGATCCTGGTCGATCCGAAATAAGATAGATCACCTCCACCTCTTCTCCCACATGCAAACGGGACAAAGGCTTGGCAAGCGATCTTCGAATAGTGTGAGATTTTTTATTTTCGCTAACGCATTTATGATTGCAGCAATAGTCATGATATTAATAATTTATTTTTACTCAATTCATTCGTGCATAGATTTTACCTTTCCAGTAAATTGGCTCCTTGGAATTTTCTTTATTTTCAAAATTAAAACTGAAAACAGCTTTCATTATTCCAGCGTTCCAAAGATTTTTGTCTATCGTAATATTCCCATTTTTGCAATAAAAAATTTCGCTACCGGATGTATTAATACTGTTCAAATCTATTGTGGCATAGCAACTATCTCGCAGGATATCAATAATAAGGCTGCAATGTGTCGAAATAGTTGTTAAGGTATAACAATGGAAACTGTCATTGCCTAAACGATTTACTTCAATAAAGTCTGTTCCATTGTATTCGTAAAACCGGGCTTCACATTCGATTGAATGAGACTTATGCGTTGTATCTATAATTGCATAAAATGCCCGTAAAGAGTCGGCATAAATACGACCTGTGTTATCTTTCATGGCATCAATTTCAGGGGGACAAAGCCCGTTGCAGCTTAATTGTCCATATTCATTTTTATAAATCCCTTCAGGATAGCTCCATTTTTTTATAAATGAAAAATCGCCAGCCAAATTTTCAGCCCATTTGATGAGAATTGGTGTTGCGGTTGATATAACAGTCCCTTTTGTATTTTGTCCAGACAGAAAAGAACTGATTAAAACAAGAACAAAAATCACTATACTATTTTTCATTTTGTAGGGATGTGATGCAATTTTCTCAAACAAATATCAACTTGCTTTCGTCCAATTTGCTCTCTTCATCAAGGCGATATGCAACTAAATGTCCACCTTTAGCGATGCTATAGTCTAAACAACAAATATTACTTCGGTAAGGTGTAGGGTTCCCTTTAAGCCAGTAGTGTCCAAAGAATACCATTTTATCCTCAGGAATGTAATAATTTGTACTTTTTAAATGAGACATGTCAACCAGTCTCTCAGGTAATTCTCCCATTGGTTCAACACTAATATTCTTATAGGTCGTCTGTGAAGGGTCTTCCCACCATTTAATCCTTATTTCAGATCTTTTGGTACCGTCCTTATCCGTAAAATATAATCCTTCAGGCATCCTGATTTCTTTGCCTTTCAGCGTCTCGTCAATTGCTTTGTTTAGAGGTGTTCCTTTTCTTGCTGATTTGTAAATCAGCGCGTCTGTTAATTTATCCTTATCCAGCGTATGTCGTAATAAATCAATGTTCCTTTTATCCCAGCAAGCATGAACAGCCCTGAATTGTTCTGTCTCGTAATATAGCGGAAGGGTTTTGAACCATTCTAAGTAGTTCTCATATTCATTTTGACTATTTTGAAATTGCTTTAATGTTTCATAATGCTGAATGATATTTTTTATTTCATGTTTCCTCAGATGTCCACCTTCAGTTTCCTGGAAATGAAAACAGAGGGCATTGTATTCGTGATTGCCCATTAAAGCAATGGCACTATCATTGTCTACCATCGCTTTTACTATCTCCAAAGTCTCTTTTATTTTCGGACCCCTGTCAATGTAATCGCCGATAAATAATACTTTTCTACTGGGGTGGAAGTAAATCCCATTTTTCTTTGTATAACCCAACTTGAGAAGCAATTCTTCAAGTTTGCCGGCATGTCCATGAATATCACCAACAATATCTAGCATCAATTTTAAATGTTTGGTGTCTTATCGCCTGCAGTATAAAAAAATTCCCCCTTTTCATTCATACCGATTGGGAATTCTATTCTGTCCTTCCAATCTTGTGTTTGGAGTTCTGGAATTGGTTCTGAGTTGATTTTTGTATCAAAACCTTCTCTTGCTTTTTTAGTTATGTCGTTTTCTATGTTTGATGTGACATTTGCAAAAAAATCAACTGCTGTTGCTGGAATTTCTAAAAGAAAAATCTGTGTCTTATTTCCAATTTTGTAAATATCCAAGACTTTAAAGAATGCATTTGATGTTAAAAGAGCATGTCCAAATTGTTTAGCGTCTGGATTGAATGTTGATAAATCTTTCGCATTTGCAGAAGCAATTAAGTAACGACAGTTTGTTACAAGTCCGCCATCTTTATAAGTCATATCAGTAAATCCACGTTCTGTCAAAATTTGTCCTATCTGATATTTTAAAATTAAACCCTCAGAAAGTGTTATATCTCTGTAGAAAAATGTCAGACCTGAAAATGTCTGCTTGTATATTTTTTCTATTTCAGTATTACTCATGTTGTATGAGTTTTTTTACAATAACAGCCAACACTGTCTTTACTTTTGCTAAACACTTCTTTAAAATCTGTACCTGCCCATTTAGTGCCATATAAAACGTTGATGTTTAATATCATGAGCCAGCATAAATTCCCCAAACAATGAGTATGCTTTATTCACACTAAATTCTTTTTTAATGGCTTGTAACAGGGCTGACTTATCTCCATCCTTTAAGTTAAAAATTGGATAGAATTTTTTTACTTCCTCCGGCTCCATTGTATAAATATATTCATACTCAGAATCTCCCCAGGTTTCTTCGACGAGTCTACCAGAATCATGCCCTTCGAAGTATAACTGATCCTTCTCATTAAAATAGATCTGCATGGATATTTTAATGTTTGAATTTTCAAGATAAAATAGCGTTACTTTTCCCATGTTCCATGATCATTTTATTAATTCGTCAAAGTTTGGAGTTGTCTTTCTTCAAAAAATCAATCACCGGTTGAAATGGATCATAAAAAGTAACCGATCCATCCATACCCAGTTTATAAAGCAAAGCCATCATTTTATAGTATCGTGCATTCTCCCCAATTTCATTTTTTGATTCCGGATTCACAATATGAGAATCCTCCCAAAACTCTGCTATATATTTATCCCCAACAGGGTGTTGAACACGAATATCCCACTCCTCCGGAATCTTCTTCTGGTCCATCTCATTAAAACTTCCAAAAACCAGCATAAATGTGCCAGCATCAAAAAATGTCTGAGAAGTATAATCTCCCATTGATTGTTGACCCAACTCCTGCAATTGAATCTTCTTCTCTTCTGACCATGCATTCACTTGTTTCCCAATCGCTTTGCTTTCAGGTGAATCTGGATTCATATACCTTGCCGATTGCCTCAGATCAGCCATTACCCTACCTTTAATGGATGTAACAATGGGATCATTTTTACTCAGGTAGATTGGGGCAGCCTTTTTTGTTTGAAGTAACTGTGTTTGAAAGAACATCGCTGCCGAAAACCGCACAGCCTCAATCCCATCCAACAAAGCCGAAGGGATTGGTTTGCTTTTCTGTGCAAATGCAAAAGGATATTCCCTTTTGACAATTTTGGCCTGGTATACCTTCACTGACTGTGGATGTTGGGCAAATAACTGATAGGTTCCATCCTTTACGATAACCTCTTTTATAGCTAAGATCGTATCCTTAATATCATAAACATGCCAGGCAAAAATATCTTTGTCGTCGCCCGTAAACTGAAAAGAGATTTGATCGTCTTTGATTTCTTTCAGGGTCATCATACCCCCTGCAAAAGGTTTCTCAATACCGATATCCACTTTGGCTAATGATAGCCCAGTAATATTTGTCGGTAGGTGCATAACGACCTTTCCGGAAACTGAAGAGAGTTCAACATCCCCGCCCAATGCTCCAAGAGCGCGAACTGTCATGCTATCCGAAGGATCCCGCAAGTTGACGTACCGGCTTCCGAACAAGTAAGTTTTCGAACCGGCAGTTCGTACATAAAGTTCAAGATCAGTAAAGGTATTTTCCTCCTTCTCCATTTTGCCCACTTGTGCAATATAATCCATACCATTGGAGCCTTTGACGGAATCGAGAAGGATAAACACATCTCCTTCTCCGATATAAGGGATATTTGCGAAGGTTGCCTGGATATCTGTTTTATATACTTTTGGTCCGTCGGGGAATCCATACCCCACCATGATCCCTCCTGCAGTCGTGGTAAGAGGCTCAAATCCCTCAACAACTCCAACAGGTTGAGAAAACAGAAGGTCATATTCCTCTGCCGAAATCGAAACAAAATCATTGACTGCCTCTGCGATTCTTTTTTCGAGAACGGCGATACGTTCTGCCTGTTTGATCTCTGTTTTCATTATTTGTCCTGTTTGTTGAGATTGAGAGAAACAATATCCTCCTCCGGCAAAAATCAGTGTGGCCAGGGATAATCCAATTTTATTAAGTTCCATTGTATTAATTTATGACTATTTTTCAAAGATTAGAAGCTCCTGAAAGCACCGGGGCCTACTAATTTAGCCCTAAAAATATTTTTGGAATTTCTTCTAAAATACCGTATCTTTTTCTTCTGTCTGTTTTTCAATAACTTCATCCTCCATCGATTTTACGTTTCGATCAGATCCCAGCCTCTGGTTGAAATCGATGTAGAATTTCTCAAAAGGTTTCAGTGAGTCCAGATAGGCACGAAACTGATCGCCTTTTTTAATTTCCGCACCGGTTCGGGGTGGTAGCCAGAAAGTAAATTCCCCCTCAAGCGAAACAAAATCTGCTAGTTTTTTGGTAACCAATCGGTTATCCTTTTCGATCCGATAGTGAAGGTACCGGGCTTTCGGATTGGCCTTAATCACCGAAGCTATGGCCGAAACCCCTGAAGTTTTGAGCTCCTTGTGAATTCCCGGATCGTGTGTATCTGAGACGATGCTTTTGTACCCATTTAATACAAGAACAAGCAATACCAGAAAAGCAATCGAACAGAATCCAAAAAAAATCGGAGCGGGCCAAAATTCATCCCAGGTATTTACACGTCCCTGATCAGGTTTTTTGGCGAGGTAGATGACCTCTACCTTATCACCTTCCTTTAGCCGGGACAAAGGTTTGGCCAGCGATCTTTTAATGGTATGGGGCTTACCTGAAGCATCTTCAAAATCGATCATCGGAAACATTCCACTTCCTGTAGTGCCATCGTTACTTTTGGCGTAAACTCTTTCGATGCCGGTGACATGCCCAACTGCCTTGATGCCATCCGAGCGCAGATCGGTTGTCATTTTATAAGTCCAATAGGTCCCCACCACACACGTCGGGATCGCAAAAAATAAGATAAAGAGAACGGGAAAGCGTACAGGGTTCAAGTGAAAGTGGGAAATCACATATGGCAGAAGGTGCAAAGGATCATCCAATGTCGGGTCATCCGAAATGAGGATCCCTCCCATCCACATCAAGATTATAACTACGGCAAACCCAAGAAGAAATCCTGCCGGCAGAAGCGGAAACTCCCCCCACAAGAGTAGTTGGGCATTTTTTGGATTGGACATATCGTAGGCAACCTTTATTTCATCACCTGTTTTCGATGACGGTTTTAAGGAATAGGACCTGCCATGAACCTTGATATGTTCCCCTTCTGAGGTGACAAATTCAACAAGAGGAGTTAACAGAAGGGCCTTCGTGTTATCTGTAGCTGAACGCGATGAGCTATCCATTCCCACCACAATACCTTGCGCTCTTTTCCCTGATATCAGCAGGCGGACCGAATTTTTCATGATATATCCGGACAGGAATAGCAAAACCAGAACAATAGCGCTCAAAAACCAACTCACCCAACTTGTCGTCATTTTCGTAGTATTACTTAATTATCTTTTCCAGGTCAAAGAGTCCAACATGGATGGTATAAGGTTTTGTATCATAACCTGCTTCTCCATTGTAGGTCATGATATATTTCCCTTCCTTGAAATGGGTAATATCCTGGATGGAAAAAAATTGTCCGCGACTGAACAGAATTTTAAACTCTTTGTTTGAAAGGGTTTTAACAATCAGATAATAGGTTTCTTCGTCGCCACGGAATTGTCTGTCTACTGTTTCTAAATTTGCTGCTGAATATTTCTGTTTGTCGACCGGAATATTAAATACACGATGATATTCTTTTTCCTCTTCGACAGTAAATGGCTTTAGCGTTTCTAAAATGGCGCCATTGTCTGAGGATAATAACAGAAATGTCGAATCCGCATTTCTACCGAAAATAATTTTCGAATCATGTACATAGACTTGACCAGGCAAGCCTTCAATTTTTGTAGTCCAGACAAAGTCTTTTGCTTTAAACTTGTAGTCTTTGTGGTTCAAAAAAGTCAGATTACACATGGTTAAGGATATTGAGATGAAGGTTAACAGGATTAATTTTGTTCTCATTTTAGGGTTGTTGTTAAAGGTTTCTCAACGCTCTTTCCACTCTTGTCGATATATATCCAATGATCACTTATCCAGGAACTGTGCTCACCCTCCGTTTGTGTTTTGCAGTCGGAGCTGACCTCGGCAACCCCATTCTCAAAAGGCCAGGCACAGTCAAATTGCGGTTTTATCACAACCTTGCCGGTCAATGAATCGGCATAGCCAATTTTTTTGTCCGCCAATATTCTGAATAGCCCTTCAGACGGTTCGTCCGGTCCGTTGTCAAACGGAAAGACTTCATACAAAACGTTTTCCTGCCGGTCGATGGCTATAAAACCGGAATTTTGCTTTGCCACGATAGCATAGGTTTTAAACGTATCGGTGAAGCATTTTGCATATTTTCCCAATGAAATAACAATTTCACCATTCTCGTTTTTATAGCCCCACTGATCCTTTATGGTATCGTTGTAAGAAATCAGGTAGTCATTGTGCTTAATTGCCGGCCTGCAACTTGTCAGGCCGATTATAAGGATCAGAAGAACAATGATCAAGGCGACATGTTGTCTTGTCATAAATAGCATCTAAATGGTTCTTGGGTGCACATCCTTTGTAAAGTCTTAGTATCTGTTTAAATTTATTTTTTAAGACAATTCCAGCATTGTTATCTAAATGAGATTTTAGGAAAGTCTTCGGGTTTGAAAACCTTATTTTGCCACTTCAACCTTAGTAGACAGAATAGTTGATAGAATAATAACCTTATTACTTTATTTAAATATCCCATATTAAAATGATTACGATATATAACTGGATTTAATTATAGAATAAGGTAATAAGGTTAAATTTTGGTGGAATATCATTTTCTACTAAGGGTGCTTACTAAAAATAAGGTTTTTTAAATCTTTGTTAGTAGTATGAACCATTGGTTTCCATTTTATTCAATCCTGTTCACCTGAAAAAATTAAAAAATATATAAACAGTCTCTTAATCAAAGAGTTTTATTCTATTGTATTACTTTCATCACGACCCGTCTGTTTTTGGTTCTGCCTTCCGCAGTTGCGTTGTCGGCTACCGGCATAGATGGCCCGTAACCCTTTGCGATGTGCCGGCTCCTGTCAATCCCTTTTTTCGACAGGTACTCTACCACACTGTTTGCCCTTGCCTGGCTAAGCCTGTTGTTTACCTCCAAACCTCCGATGTTGTCGGTATGTCCCTGTATCTCTAGTCTTGATGCCGGATTGTCTTTCAAAAACTGAATCAGTCTGTCCAAATCGGATGAGACAGACGTGTTCAGGTTTGCTTTCCCGGTTTCAAAATAGATGTTACCGAGTTGAATGCTTTGTCCGGCCTTGGCCTCTTCAATGCCTAACTCCAGTTTGACATACAGTGTGGCGCTTCTGTTCAGCCCTTTGGTGCTGATTTTTTCGATGTTCGAGATATAACTTGCTTTTTTGCCAACTACCGTGAAGTCGCTTCCGGCCTCAAGCTGAACCATGAAAATTCCATCCCCGGCATGACTTTGCTGACTAACATTGCTGCCTTTTGTTTGGTTGGCAACAATGATTTCAGCTCCTCCTTCAGGAATATTTTTAGTCTTGTTGACGACAATACCCGAAAGTGTAAACCGGGGATCGTTGTGGGTGATGGTCATGTTGAGTTGCTTCTCTTTGGTCTCAAAACTATCTTTTGGGATGTGCAGAACAGAGGTATTGACATTATTCAGAAAGCCACTAACAGTATAATCAGCAGGCACTAAGGCGTTGAAGGTAACTTTCCCATCTGCTCCGGTTGTACCGCTTAGCTTTTTGCCTTCAGGACCGTTCACTTCCACAACCACAAAGGGCAACGGCTCTCCGGTTACTTCATCCTTTACGGCGATAACAAAGTCTTTTGTAAGATCTACAATTTCTTTCTTAACAGGTAGTGGTACAATTACCGACACTTCTACTTTTACAGGTTTTACCCTCTTTTTACCTAAGCTGGTTCCAACGCCAATGTTGTATTGAAAATGGTTGTTCACGGCTGATGTTAACGCATTTCTGTATTGTACATTGGCCAACACAAAAGCCTCGTTGAACAGGTTGAACTGGATTCCTGCGCCCAACGGCAGATAAAAACCGGATTTCCCATCGTACAATGATGCTCCAAGGCCGACTGAAAGGTAAGGAACAACCATATGCCGATCAGTCAACAATTTCAAGTTCACCCCTCCATTGGCATCCAATAAAAAAGCGCTGCTGCCATGGGTGGCGCCATCTTTATACAGGTAATCCGTTGAGCTGCCATCCAATGATGCCACAAAGTCAATCTTAGGTCTGATCCCCTTCAGGTAGCTGAAACCAAATCCCATTTGCATCTGACCGAACTTACTCCATAGGTGATTGTCAAGCACGTTTTTTAAGGAGCTGGTACGGATCTGTTGAGCAGTATTGAAATCATTGTAGAAAAAATGGAAAATCAGTGTTGCCGGCTTCTTCTCCTCGTTCTCCTGGGCTGACAATTGGAACGCAAGACAACTAAGCAAAAATATGTAGATTATTCGTCTCATTTTGTGTGATTTAATAGATCTTCATTCTTGCTGATTGTTTCCGGGTTACCCATTTGGTTCACAATTTCGAACATGGCGGGTTCGCTTCTCCCCTGACTGGTCATATCCATGGTTGGGATGGGCATTCCATTCACATCGAGTGACTGTACCGTCCAAATGAACCGGTGGTTGGCAGTTGAATCGATCATCGGCAGATTTGATCTCCAAAGATATTGGGTAATGCCTCTTGATACGGGTTCATCCAACAGCGGACGATTGCCCCGGAAAGCCTGCATCGGTTGCTGTCCCGGCAGAATTTCGTAAACCTGTATCCTGTAAAAGGTAAGCTCCGCGGATGCCGGAATGATACTGGTCCACCGAAAGGTGATCATATTTTGTGCGATGCGGGCATCCAGCTTAGCTTCATTGGCAGGTTGCATCAGAACAGGCAGCTGGTAGGATACCATTGAAAACAGGCGGGTTTGCCTGGCCAGAACAATATCTCCGGCTGTATTCACAACTTCAACCTTCAACTGATATTGTCCAGCGGCCAGGCGTCCTGTGCGCTGAAGAAGGATCTGCACATTTCCAGGCAGCGCCAAATTTTGCAATTGCAGCGCATCGGCCATGGTGAACTGGTTCACGCCCGGTCTAAGGGTATAAATCCGTGCCGCATTAACATTAGAAGTTCCAATGATACTTCCGCTTTGATCGAACAAGGTGGTCCTCAGTTTGACATTTGGATCGTGTACTACCGTTCCTTCCTGGTAGGAGATAATCATTTGTCCGTTGATCGGATAGACCCAGTCTGACAGATAGGGTTGCGGCCTGCTGCTTAGCGCCAGGTTAAGGGTGATTTGAGCCTGGGTCGCCTGAACAATCAGGAGCATTCCAAGCGATATAATTAGTATGAATTTTTTCATATGTGATGAATATTAATATTTTACCCTAAAATTTATATTGCAATCCCGTTCTCAATGTACTCTCCAAATACCCGGGAATACCCGAATATGGCGGGGTTAAAGAATTTCCCGGCAGTTCGGTTCCGAAATGGTAAAGATTTCCCGTCATAGCCAATTGCCAGGTCAGCTTTTTTAGGATATTCCAGTCAAAGCTGCCGGTAGCCAGCAAATTTTTATTGGCGGTGAAAGGGGTCATCGTGCTGAGGCAATATTGCAATTGTCCTTTTAATTTGAATTTTTTACTCACTTTCCAACTCATTCCGCCGGTGGCAGTGAGCAGGGTGAGGTTGATCAAAACCGTCGCATTTTTGAACCACATGAGGCTGAAATCCGGACTGATTTTCTTGTTGAAAAATGTGGGGACATAAAGGATCAGAGCGGTTTGGGTATTGTTGTTCGTTGTTACGTTTAGGATTGTTTCATTGTATTTGCTCCAGGTATAGGTACCACTCAGCAGGTTGCTCATGGTGGAGTTGCTCCAGGTATAAGCCGGGTTGATGCTGAGTTCGTTGCTTACACTTTTATATCCTGACAGTCCCGGCGAGTTAAAGCCAAAATTGTTAAAGCTGGCATTCATGCTGAAACGGTCGTTAAACTGCGTAAACACATTCACATTGGCGATGATCTGTTTGGTCAGGTCGGGGCCGGAAACGCGGCTCAGGTTACCAAAACGTTCCCCGATGCTGGCTACAATGTTCATCTTCTTTTGCCAGGCGTTGAAGCGGGTATTCGCGAGGTATTCCATCCGGTCGTTGTTCATAAAAGGGTAGCCTGCGGTATAATACCCGGCACCATAGTAGTTGAATTTGGTACCAATTTCCCAGTCTTTGCCCTTTTTGAGAATTCCCAATGTTACTGCATTGTCCTTGCCGGTGGAGGTATGGGTGCTGATAAACGGCTTAAAATCTTCTACCGGTGAAGCAGATAGTGGCATATTCAGGTCGCGGGTGAAAAAGCTCTGTCCCAACTCAACAAAGTACTTCCAACCCTTGTCGGTAGTGACATTCGCCAAAAAACTGACCACCATGTTTTCCTGCGGAACAATGGGAAATATGGGAGGCGAGGTAACAGAACCCGTTTTGTCCACAGATTTTACCACATTGAAACCGGCAAAGAATTTTCCCTCTTTCTCGAGACCGAATTGTGCCATCCACTGGTTTCGCTGGTAAGCGCCAACGATTCCATCGGATGGTGGGATGAGCGTGGGTGCCAGGTAATTCACCGGACTTTGTGAAACCCCGCGAAACAACTTCAACCGGAATTTTCCAGGAGATAAGTTAACGCCATAACCGAATATTCCAAGATCTCCTGTACTCAGATCGCTGTACTTGAGGTATTGCGTGCCCAGCACAAACTCTGTACTGCCAATTTTTGGGCGCAGTCCAAAATTATTTGCCGGATTGGTCAGAAACTGCCAGAAACTTAATTTCGGAGCTCCGGGCAGATTAAAATTGTTCAGGTTTGGATTGAACCCACCAAATCCCGGACTGAATCCGCTCAATCCCGGACTCAGGCTAAAATTGAAATTGACCGGAATTTTCCATTTCCCGATGTTGAAGATGGGGTTAAAGGTATACCGGAACAGGCTCCATGGTCGGCGGGCTTTGTAGAAATCCGGAACGGGTGAGCCAGGGGTTTTATCGAGCCCGTAGCCTTCGTACCAAATCCCCATATCGCCGCTGAGGATGAAGATTTTCTTCTTCTTTTCCTTTTCCTGTGCACTTGCCTGAAAAGCCAGGAACAAAGTGAGGAGTACTGCTATTTTAGTTAAATGGTTCATTGTTATATTATCATTATTGAGCAATTTGTATTTTTCATTCAACATCATTTGTTCGATGGATGCTGAGTTCAGTCAAGCCCTGAATTTCAGAAGGGACTAAATGTCTTTTCCCTCAATGAATAGATTCATTCTTATAGTATTGCTTATTGATATCTGGCCTAGAGGCAGAGCCATTAAAGCCACTCACAGCGTCAAGAATTTGCCATACTGGTGCATCTGTACCACTTTGGCCACCACCCCTGGTATTCCAGAAAAAGCTTCCCAATGTTTCACCAAACGCATTTTTGAGTGAATTCTTACCATATTCTTCTTCTTTTTTTGCTTGAGCTTCCTTCCAACCTATTCCATGAGTAAGATACCAATCATTACTTTTTTGCATATCTATTTTCATTTGAATTTTTTCCCGTTGCTCTTCGCTTTCTTTTGATTCCGGAATCATAAAATTCGGACCTTTAGCATTATCTTTCGTTTCATTGATTTCAATAGGCTTAAAAGGAGGAGGAGGATCTGAGGCCTTCTTGGTAATCTCAACTACTTTTTGTGGTTTTGAAACTATAGGATAATTTGAATCATCTCCTTTTGTAGAAATAGGTATAGTTTTGAGAGCGGTTTTTGGATCTTCTTCTCCGCCATCCAGGTCAATAAATTGTATCGGTTTATTCCCTGCAAACTGAAATGGAGTATACCAGGGATATTTTTTTGTTAACGGGTCAACAGATAAAAATTTACCCAAGCGTGGGTCGTATATCCTTAACCCATAGTCCTGCTGGTTTCCATCGCCCTTCACTTCATTATCATTTTCCTTCCCATTGAAACCGTATCTGTATTTTCCCCCACTAAAACTTCTCCCCGGCATCTGCATTCCAAACGCGTAATAATCCTGCCAGCTTAAAATTTCTGCCTGATAGGTGATCGCTCCGGTGGTGGTTGTGGGTATTTTGCGGTCGGTGATGGTAGCAAGCACATTGCCAAGATGATTCGTGAGTTCATACTGCTTGAAACCGCGGTTGACGGTCAGGTATGCGTCGTCTGTTGTATTGACCGGAGTCGCAGTGATGACCGTATCAGGTGCGTAGAGCCCTATCCGGCTGCTGCCATAAATAGCTGACTCACTCCAGAATAGCTTTGGCGTTGTTCCCCCGGTTGACGGAATCTTGTATGCGTAAGTAGCCATTGCATTGCCTTGTGCATCCCTAACATAAAATGTCTGGCCATTTTGTAAAGGAGTGCCATTGGATACCTGCTTCATGATCCGGTTGCCCAGGGCATCGTACTGGAAACGAAGGTTGGGACCGGTACTTTTTGTGATTTGAGTGATCTTGTTCTGCAGGTTCCACTCTATTTGGGTAATTTTTTCGGCAACATCACTGATTAAATTACCAATCTGGTTGTAGCCATAATTGTTCGGATTTTGTGTGTCAATATCCGTGTTGTAACTGCCGTCCGGAACCTGGTCTTTTACCTGGGCCAGTCTGTTGGTTGCATTGGCTGGTATACTTGTGGCCGGATTGTAGGTACCATTCGCGGTATCATAATAAAAGTAATCAAGGTTGTCCATGGCAGGGGTCGCAGCCGTACCATGTTGTGTCTTGTTTTCAATATTTCCATCAGCATCATAACCAAATGTACCACCGTATGCATCGTTCTGAAGCATGGACATGCTGGTCCCACTGATTTTCCACGCATGCTGCGAAGTGATCCGGTTGAGCTGGTCGTAGGTATAGTTGTAACCATTGTTGCCGAGGGTTTTTATTTGGGTGTACATACGGCTGATGTTCCCGTTGTACAGGGGTTTTACTAACCCTGCAGATGACTGTAACCCGTCAAGGCAGTTATTACCTTGTATGGCAGTATAGTCGGCAGGGTAATAATCCAGCACATACCCAAAGGCATCGCGTGCCACGGGGTTGTTGATGGCGCCATAGCCCGGACCATTAAAGCCATTGCCAAACAGCATTCCGATCGTGTACATATAAACGGGTATACCACCAATGGTAAATATTTGCGGTGAGGTTGGTGGAGTGCCCGGGACTATCGGGGCGATGATGCCATCCTGACCCATGTCGGTTTTGGTCGTGTCGGTGGTGCCGTTCACCCCTTTGATCCATCCCTGCAGTGTGTACATATAATCAAGTCCCTGTACTTTGTCGCTACCCAGCTCCATACGGGCAAGCGGACCGTGACAGTAGTATTTGTATTCGGCATCGGTTTCCCATACCACTCCGTTGGTGCTTGTTTTTACCTGTGTTAAACGGTTGGCCGCATCGTAACTGTACTTGTGGATAAACTGATCCATAAAGCCCCGTTGGTAGGTTATCCAGTTTACTTTCCCGCTTTGCAGGTCATAATCGTATTCCATGGATTTATCCCCAATGATGCCATTGGGATAATCCTGAATAAGTTGATATACATTGCCTTCTATGTCATAAGTATAATGAGAGGCATGGAAGTACTCCTTGTTTGAGAGCTTTGCCGATGTTTCAAAACTTAAAACGGATGCGATTCGCTTGCGCAAATTTCGTTGCCCCACAGCTCCAAATTTTTGGGAGATGGCTGGCAGGTAGGATTCGTCATATTGTGAAAGGGTAATCTCGGTGCGGGTAGACAAACTGTTGATAAAACTGATCCAGCCATTGAAATTTTTGGTAAAAACGGGATTGATCGCCCCGGATTTCAACTTGCCTGACTCAACCGCACGTCCCAGCAAATCATATCTGGTATAGCTGTAGAAATCGCCTTCCAGTTTTTGCTGTGCGTTTTGTGAAGCGACAATCCTGCCAAGACCATCATAGAAGAAACGGCTCTCTCCTGCATCCGGTGTTTTTTGCCAGACTGCCTCGTTCAACGTATTGAAACGATACAAGGTCGTTTTAAAGTGCGCAGGTAAATTTGCAGAGGTATAGCCTGCCTGCCGGGATAATTGTACCTGTAGGGCTTGGTTATGATCCAACAATTTTACGCCTGCCGGGGGTACGGTTTTAACAAGATTTCCCGCCTGATCGTAGTAATATAAGGTGTAGTGGTATTGTTTGTCCTCATATTTCATGTTAAATACTTCCAGCGCTTTCAGGCATTTGGCATAATAACGCTGCAAGAGATCGGTTTTCATGCTGTCCACCCAGGAGTTGTAACGGTTACTGGTGTTACTATTTGCTGTTGCCAAAAGGTCCCTCACACAATTGTTGACATAAGGATATGGAGGCAGCACTTTTATGCTGTCGCACAATGTTCTCACGGGTGGGCATTGGTTCATTCCCCAGCAATCAACATGGCCTTTCACTACGACTGTTGTCAGGTTGCTGAGCGTTGTGCCAGTAAGTACTTTAAGGATGAAATCCCTGGTAATACCATTTTGAACCAGAGACAGATCGGGGGTAATGCTGATGATATTTTTTATATTGCTCCAGTTTACGATACCCGGGTTGTTTTGCAAAGAAATTGAACACTTGTTGTCTTTGCCATTGATGTTAAAATAGTTCAGGTTGATGACAAAATTCTCAGTAGTAGTATTAATTGAAACGTTAGCCACTTGTCCGCCGTTGTTATTCTGAAGAATGGCAGGTAGTTGGGTTTGAAGTTGAATCGGTGAAGGCAGTATATTATAGGCTGCGATAAAATTGATAATATCATTGAGATAATCTTTCGCTGCGGTAAGATAGGGTGTGGATTGTGAACAAACAGGTATTACCGTTTCATTACAACCGGCAAGAAAATTACATTTTGTATTAAAATGTTTGATCTTTGTCACATTATTGGGATACAAAATTTGTATATCAAAACTACAATTCGCGTTGCCCGGGCAGGAAATATTGCTGATACAACATACCGAAACAGGTGCGACATATCCCGTATTAGTTTTCAGGTAAGGAAAATAAATGGTATCACACGTCCTGAAAGCAATGCATAAAGTAGTATCATTGGAGTGGGATCCAACGATAGCAGTAACGCCTGTACTACCGATTGATGTAGGGATTTGCAAGTTATATAATCCATAGTTAGCATTATTGTGCAAATTCAAAATCATGTTATTCAAGAGATTGGTCAGGTCGGTGACAACTTCACAGGATGGATCTGAAGTTCCGCCACAAAGTGTATTCGCTACCTGTTGATTGATGCTTGCGGACTGGCCTGCAATGACCTGTGCAAATTCGCAGGGGTCGTCGTAATTGGTAACACTGCTTACATCAATTGAAATTCCTGCATCAGCCATTACATTGAGAATATTGTCCAGACTGGTGCCAAATCGATTTTGCTTGTCCTTGTAAAGCAACCAGGCAAACGGATTGGACGATGACTGGCACGGTTGAAAATTATGCAGGGAGGCAAAATTTGGTACATTCCAGGAGAACTGTGCCCAGCCATTGTAATCCTTCGCGCCAATACAACGTGAATTGCAGTTATTGGCATCTGCATAAGCATTCATACTTCCTTGTATCACTTCATTCTTTGCCGATAAATAGAGCGAGCGGAGGAAGGTCCATTCAAGGTCTGCTAAATTGGGATCTGTTCCAAAACCGTGTGTATTTAAATAATTTGTTGGCAGGTTGCACGGAGGCGCGGCAGGATTCATCGCGGGAGGTGAGCCTTGTTGGTTTGGAGGAGGATTGTTGTGGGCACACCAGGCCATCTGCATGGCAAATTCATCGGCAGGTATGGTCGCGGAACAGCCGTAATTCTTAAGCTTATTTAAGAGGGCAGTTTTGATAGCCGGATTTGCATTGTTCAAGAACCACGGGTCCTTGTTCAACAATTGCTCGTACGGTTTAACGTTGGTATTGGGAAGCGGACTACCCTGGGTAAAATAGCCTTTGGTAACAGCATCCCCAAAATACTGTGTTGAAAGAATCTGGGCATCAAAATCCAGGGTAGCGTCAATCTGACCGGAACTGCACCAGCCCAGCAGGCAATGTTCGGGGTGCATTGGGAGGAGCTTTTCCGCATACTCAGGCAGCCAATTGTTAACCAGGTCGCTGTAATTGGCAAAATTGGATGGAAACAAGGCGAGGTTGATTTGTGCAAGCGTAGGTAGAGCGGGTAATATATTGCCAGGATTAAAAATAGAGAGCGGATAGGTGCTGGCATCGATGGTGCCAATGGCATTTCTCGTAAATTGTGCATATTGGCCACCCGGCGAAATATCGGCCAGCATCATGGACCGGATATTGTCACAGCGGTTGGGATTGGGTTTGCAGTATGTTGTATCGCAGGTAGTGGTATTGACCGGCGGTTGGGCACAATCGGCACAACTCCTGTAACAATCCATGGTATCTACACGGGAAAGCTCATCATGCAAAATAGCATCCCACTGTGATTTGCAGGTATCTTTCAGGACTTCAGCGATGTATGCCAGGGCGGCCTGCCGGTTTACCTTAATTATTTTTGTGATAGTATATGTACCTATCCCAAGCGTCTTAACGATGTGACGTGGATAGGATCCGGTGCTGCTGTTGTTGTTACAATTCAAATCAGTTTTTCCATTACCGTTCAGCAAATTTCCAATGGTTCCGGAATAGGCAACCAACGGGGTGCCCGTACAACTTTCAGTATGGTTGAGTGTAATAGCTATGTCATAAATACAATCCAGGCAAACCGGGAAACCGGTACATAACTCTGCCGTGAGTGTTTCCGGATTGATCGCATAATCGAATGTATAATCGCTATTGTCGGTCGTTACCACGAACTGGTGCTCAATGACAAGCGTTTTATCGACCGGATCCATCACATTTTTATTCATCAGTGAGATATCGATGCTATTTGTCGTTTGATTGGCGAGTGGATCAAGATTGTCGGGCGCTTTCCCGGCCAATGCCGTGGCGATGATTTTTCCTTCGGGATTAATATAAGAGACCGAAACCTGTCGGTTGGGATCCATCACTGCGTTCTTCTTGTACCTCAACGCATCGCCAACCTCCGTACCAAACATGCGGTCAAGCTCTTCCTGGTTGGGAGCGGCATAATAGAATCTTGTTTCGTGATTGTTAACAAATTGAAAAGCAGTACCTACTCCGCTTTGAGCAGCCACTCTTCCTGTATTATCCTGCAAATAACTCTGTTGAGTAAACGGGAAACCCCCTGCGTCGGGAATAAATGCGTTAAACCCAAGTTTATTCGGATTATTGGTTGAATAATAGGCTGCCGCTCCCATGATACCGGTGGTGGCATCAGGCTGGGGAAATAACCTATTGGTGTTGGGACAAGTGAAGTTTGGTTTATCAAAGTCCTGCCAGTTGTACGGTTTTCTTGTGGTATTGGGTGAGTTTACATTGTTGCTGATGTTCAACAATGGTAAATATTCGAGTTTTTTAGAATTGGTTGGAACGGGTAAAATATTTACGGCAGGCCTGCCCTGGTAATCGTATATGGTCTCACCTGCTATCACTTCCCGCTCTTTTACACTTCCCGGTTGAAAACAATCGGAGCTTTCAGACAGTAGTTGGTTAGTTGGCAATTGTGGTTCCAGGTTTATTCCGGTTACAGTTTGCCTTGAACGGAAGGTGCCATCCAAATATCCCACCATATCACTGCGCTTTCCATCCTCTGCAAATGTGGAAGCTGCCTGCCAGTTCATTTTGTCTGCCGAATGCGCGTTGCCATGGTAGAACTTATTGGCAAAAGTGGATACCCTTCCATTCTCAACCCCACTCCACCTGCAATACACCGGACTTTCAAGATTATTACCGCCCCTTCCAATGGCCCTCACCCTGTATAGCAAATAGCCTCTTTCAAAAACCAACGGAAAACGATAGTAAGTTTCATTTATAGAGACTCTCGTACTGTTGTCCTTAAAATTGAAAGGAATGTTCAAAGGATTTACCGGTACTGAATAATTATCGGTGTAATCATCGGCAAATGTGTATTCCAATTCATACTTTTCAGCATCTGGTACACTATTCCAGTTGATAACCAGTTCGTCGGTTGCCTGATCCTCACAAGCAGTAAGTCCCGTTGGAAAAATATTGTAATTGATCCGGGTAAGCCGTTCT
>JALOCD010000123.1 GCA_023228025.1 Prolixibacteraceae bacterium
GAGGGCGTCTAAAAAAGGATGCCCTCTTTTTATGCTTCAAATCGCAGAAAAATTCGGAACGAGAATAAATTCTGACAACCATTCTTGAACTTTCAGTTTGAAGTCTAAAATTGAGTTTTTAATGGTCGATTTTAGTCTATTTTGGCATTGGTTTTTAACAATTGTTGCCTTTTTCGTCATCTTTTCAATATTAAGTGCAATACTAATCAAACCAAACTCCACAGCTACACCCTCCAACCCTCTGAGCCGGAAACGATTGAACTTTCGGTTTGCCTTTACTTGCCCAAAAACAGCTTCGGGTTCAATAGGGCGTTTACTTCGGTGCATTAACCCCTTCTCTGAGGTAAGGTTCGTCCTGGCAATTTCTTTATGGCGTTGCAGGTTGTGGTTAACTTCTATCCTTCTATTGCCCTGTGCTTTGTGACAGGAGCCCCTGAGAGGACATCCCTCACATCGTATTGCCTGATAATAGGAGACCTCACTGTGATAGCCCCTGTCAGATATCCTATGGTTTATACCAACAAACTCCATCCTCTGGCCCATTGGACAGACATAAAAATTACCCTGCTGATTATAAAAAAGGTTATCTGGTAAAAATGGGTTATTCTTGAATGATTTTTTTTGTTCCTTATGAAAATAGCTGAATTTTACAAAGTTGTCAATCCCCTTGGTTTCCATGTGGTCGTAGTTCTGCTCACTGCCATAACCTGAGTCAGCAACAACTTCAGAAGATTGGTGATCGTATTTTTCTTCAAAAGAATCCAGGTAATCAATGAAAGTAGAAGTATCTCCCGGGTTTTGATAAATGCCAAAATTTGTAATAAACTGATTTTCCGTGCTAATCTGAACATTGTATGCAGGCTTTAATTGACCATTGCCCATATGGTCTTCTTTCATTCTCATGAATGTAGCTCCCAAATCGGTCTTAGAGTAACTGTTCCTTTGGCCTAAAATGTCCAAATGTTGCTCATACTCTGCCAGCTTTGTTTGATGCTTGATCAATTCCTTGATTTGTTTCTTCTCCTCCAAGCTTTTCTTTTGATCTGCATTTAACTCGTTTATTCTTTCCCTAAGCTCTCTTGAGTTTATTGGAGTGGGTGTTTCAACTGCAGCACTGTTGTCTTCCTGTATCCCATTTTCTATTTGCTTGATAATATTGCCAATCTTGGCTTCCAGTTTAAGTTTATTTTTCTCAACAGATTTGCGCCAAACGAATGTGTACCGGTTAGAGGCTGATTCAATTTTGGTCCCGTCAATATACTGAACATCCAGACTTACATAACCTAACTCTACCAACATTTTTACAACTTCACTGAATATACTGTGTATCTGATGTTTAAGCCTTTTACCCCTGAAATAATTAATTGTATGAAAATCAGGGAACTGCTTCCCGGAGAGCCACATAAAATGTACATTCTCTAAAAGGGCAGCTTCAATCTTACGGCAAGAATAGATGTTGCGCATATAAGCGTAAAACAACACCTTAATCATCATCCTTGGGCAAAAGCTACTTGTGCCTCCTCCCTTATAGCTTTTGATGATATTTGTAATGTCAAGGGCATCAACGACTTGACTCACCAAACGGACAGGATCATTTTCTCCGATATATTCATCAAGCCTTTGTGGGAAAAGTTCTATCTGTCCTTGGTTGTACTGCTTAAATATTGGCTGCATATCTCAATGTTTATGCTTCTAATATACACATATTCAATGTAATATCCAAATATTTTATAATATTATCTAACATAAACCTGAATTATTTTGCAAAAAAAGAGGGCATCCTTTTTAGACGCCCTCGTCAATTAGTCGTTTTTATCAACATAACATCATGACACACAAATAATTATATTGATTTTAAAAAATGAGAAAATGAAAAAGAAACCTCGCCTTTTTTTATTGGTTCTGCTCAGTGCGGGAATCTTCTCTTTCCTGCCAAATTATGCTCAAAATCCGGTCAAAATCAGGTTCGACAGCAGCAAAGAGGTCTCCGGACGAAAATTTGCCATCAAGGATATCTCGCCCGGCGTTCCAACCAACTGGGATGGTTACAACTTCGTGGTACTCGAGTTCAAATCGACCACCCCGCAACGGTTTCAGGTCGGATTTACCACCGAAACCGGTTACAACGAACTACGGGTGATGAGCTACTGTCCAAACGGCTGGAACAAGCTTGCAATTCCGCTCCGATTTTACAGGGAGCTTCCCGGTGCGGCCCACGACCTCGCGGCCACCTATAATCAGCCCCGATACACCGGCTGGGTCAACCTTGGCGGTAAACGAGGTCCGCTCAGGGGCGTCGACTCCATCGGTATCCGTATGAACGCACCCATCAACAACCCTGAGATCGAACTTCGCTCCATCTCCCTGTCGGTGGATGATCCATGCGACCAATATCTCGGCGACAAGCCGGTGGTGGATGAGTTTGGCCAGTGGAACCTTGGCGATTACGAGGGAAAGATCAAATCAGAGGCTCAGCTCCGTAAAGAATGGGCTACCGAGGATGCCGAAACAGTGACCACAAAACCATACAACTACTCCAAATTCGGAGGTTACCTACCGGTGAACGCCAAGGC
This sequence comes from Prolixibacteraceae bacterium, assembly GCA_023228025.1. Lineage (GTDB taxonomy): Bacteria > Bacteroidota > Bacteroidia > Bacteroidales > Prolixibacteraceae > CAINVV01. The sequence goes on from JALOCD010000123.1 coordinate 2,574, forward strand.
TACAGGTTTCTTCCGTACCGAAAAAATTGATGGCAAATGGTGGTTCGTTGATCCTGAAGGGTGCCTCTTCCTTTCGGTAGGAGTAGATTGCGTGAGTCCTGGAGGTGGTGGAAGTGTTAGGGATCTCGACAAACGCAAAAATATCTACAAGGAGCTACCTCCAGCCGCGACCATCACCAGCCAGCGACGTCCCAATGCCGGCAGCTTCGGCATCTGGAACCTAATCAGGCGTTACGGCGATAGCTATCCCGAGAAATCGAGGGAGCTGGTCATCAAGCGGATGGACAAATGGGGGCTCAACACCATCTGTAACTGGTCTTCACCCGAGGTGATGGCCCTTAACAGGAAGGCTTTTATGCTGCAACTGCGCGGTGTCGGAATCGAAAACGGTATCATGGGTTTGCCTGATGTCTATGCAGCCGATTTCAAATCAAAGGTAGATGCCTCCATCAAAGAATTCGTAACACCCTACCGGGAAAACCCCTGGCTCATTGGCTATTTTTCGGGCAACGAGCCCTCCTGGACAGGCCAGGAAGAACGTTTATGCGGCATGTTACTCAGTGGAAATGAACGCCCCTTAAAAACGGAGCTTATCAAATTTTTGGCTGGCAACGACTCCCCCGAAAAACGCAAGCAGTTTGTGATCGAGACCTTCCGTGTTTTCATGCAGACTGTCAACAAATCGCTCAAAACGCATGATCCCAATCACCTGAACCTGGGTATTCGTTTCGGGCACAATCCTGGTAAGTCGATATTGGCTGTCTGCAAGGATGTCTTCGACGTTTTCAGTTTCAACTGCTACGATCTCGCTCCAAAACAGGAGTTTATGGACCAGATCCTGGAAGGTACCGGTCTGCCGATGATCATCGGAGAGTACCATTTCGGCACCGTCGACAGGGGTATGGCCCAGTCGCTCTGGCAAGTCAACTCGCAAAAAGAGCGTGGGGTGGCTTACAGCTATTACACAGAACAGGCCTACTCCCATCCCGGATTGATAGGAACTGCTTATTTTCAGTGGTCCGATCAGGACCTGACAGGTCGTTTCGACGGCGAAAACTACAACTGTGGTCTCGTGGATGTCACCGATCGTCCCTATCCACACCAGGTAGAAGCGATGGGCAATACGGCGAAAAAGCTGTTCGGCATTCACAGTGGCACCACTCCGCCAACCAACCAAAAACCGGTGAAAGCCAGGGGGCACGGGGCAATCCCGGATCTTTGGGAGAAATAGCAAATTGAGATAGTGGGTAGGCGGCGGTTTGCTTCGCTGCGCTCGCAATGACGGTGCACTATTTGACATTGGCTGATGGCAAGAGAGTTATTCCGAACATTCGTTTATTAATTGCACCGTCATTGCGAGCGCAGCGAAGCAAACTGTAAAACGTATTAGAAATTTTCCGATATTTATTCCTTCAAATACCTTACCATATGAAATAGCCACGAGAATAGGTTCACACCAACCGAAAATGATTAAGTGGCTATTCCATGCGACAATTAAAAAATAAATTATATACGCATGAAAACGATCCTTTTGTCGTTGATTTTATGTCTGATAGCTTCCTTCGGGCAAAGCCAGGTCCATAAAGTGGAGCTTTCCCACTACATCCTTCCCGAATTTATCAAAGGGACCGTACTGATGAAGAGCAAGACAACAAATTCTACCATGCTTAATTACAATGCCCTCACCGAGGAGATGATCTTCGACAACAAAGGCAATAAAATGGCCATGGCCAGACTGGAAGAGATTGATACTGTCTATATTGATGGCAGAAAATTTTTTCCACTACAAGGAAGATTCGTAGAGATCCTCTACCAAAACAGAGTAGACCTGTATGCCCGGCACAAATGTAGCGTGGTAGACCCGGGGAAGCCCGCGGCTTATGGGGGAACCTCTCAAACTTCGTCCGTTACCTCTTACTCCTCCTTCTTTTCAAATGGCCAGGCTTATCAGTTAAAATTACCGGATGGATTTACAACCAAACCTTACACAGAATACCTCCTAAAAAAGGATGGGAAATTGACAATGTTCGTAACTCTTAGGCAGTTATCAAAGCTGTTCAGCGAAAAATCCGACCAGTTCAAAAAATATGTAAAAGAGAATAAGGTAGACATTGAAGATCCGGATGCTGTGGCAGAGCTGGTAAAATACATGGAGCAACAGTAAAAATTACGAATTACGAATTACGGATTACAAATGAAGGACCATTCTATTTAATTTCTTTGTGCTCTTTGTGCAACCCTATGTGAACTTTGTGTTTAAATTTTAAAATACCCTCATGAAAAAACTCGACACCTCCCTCATGCACCCCCGCGACCAGATCACCATGGTCATTGACAAAATATACAAAAGCGGACTCACCACCACTTCCGGCGGCAATGTCTCCATCATCGACGACAACGGCGACATCTGGGTCACCCCCTCGGCCATCGACAAAGGCTCGCTTCGCCCCTCCGACATTATGGTGATAAGGAAGAACGGCGCCATCGAAGGACGGCACAAGCCCTCTTCGGAATATCCTTTTCACAAGGCGATTTATGAATGCCGTCCCGATATCAAGGCCATCATCCATGCCCATCCGCCGGCGCTGGTCTCATTCAGTATTGTACGGCAGATTCCGAATACCAATGTGATCCCTCAGGCGAAGCATATTTGCGGAGGCATCGGTTACGCCCCCTACCAGTTGCCCGGCAGCGTCGGACTGGGAAAGGTAATCGCCGATGAATTTGAGAAAGGGTTCGAAGCGGTCATCATGGAAAACCATGGTACCGTGGTAGGCGGAACCGACCTTAAGGATGCCTTCCAGCGGTTCGAGACGCTCGAATTCTGCGGACGGACCATCCTCTATGGCAACATGATCGGCTCCCCCAACTATCTTACGGATGCGCAGATTGAGGAGTTCGAAGCGCAGATTCCGCATCTTCTGCCCGAAATGAAAGAGGTGGAACACCCTTCCGAAGAGCGGGCCATCCGCGAGGAGATCGTCAGGATCGTTCACCGGGCCTGCAGTCAGGGACTGATGATCAGCTCTTACGGCACCGTGTCTGTACGCTGGAGTGGCAAAGATTTCCTGATCACTCCTACCGGGGAATCGCGCTGGGACATCCAGATCGAGGACATTGTCCAGATCAGGGACGGGAAACGCGAAAAGGGAAAGATTCCCAGCAGGGCGACCTGGCTACACCAGGAGATCTACCGGCGCTATCCGCACATCAACTCCATCATCCTCACGCAGACCCCCTACCTCATGACCTACAGCGTAACGGCTAAAAAATTTGATGTGCGCACCATCCCCGAAAGCTGGATATTTCTGCAAGATGTGCCAAACGTCCCCTTTGGCTCCCATTTTGCCGGCTCCGAGGTCATCCTCGATATCCTCTCCGAAAACACCCCGGCCGTTATCATCGAAAACGACTCGGTACTGGTCACCGGCGACAAACTCCTCGGCACCTTCGACCGTCTCGAAGTGGCCGAGTTCAGCGCCAAATCACTGATCATGTCCAACTCGCTGGGAAGCCTGAACCCGATCAATGATGAGCAGGTGGAGGAGTTGAGGAAGGTGTTTTTGCTGAAATAAAAGTTGTTGTCTGAAGCAGAATTGACCAGAATTATAGAATTAGCAGAATTTTAAGGTACAACCAGTCAGAAATTTTGTTGGTTCAAATTATTAGAAACTGTTTAAATTTGCATTTTTAATCCCGGTAGGGATTTAATGTGGGTAGAAAAATAATCCCCAATGATAATCTCGTCCCGTACGGGCAATGTCATTAAGTTAAGGATGATGATCCTTTTTAGCTTTGTGAAACCTTAGTGTTTTAGTGTCTTTGTGGCGGTTTTTTTCTTGCCACCAAGTCACCAAGGCACAAAGATTGCACTAAGAATTTTCTTAACTTAATGACATTGCCCGTACGGGACGAAATGGATCTTCAATCATCTGCTTTCTACCCACATATTATACCTCCGGTATATGTAATTACAAAATTTAAACAGCTTCTAAGTCTTCCAGTGCCATCGGCACGACCGATCTTGTGACGCAGGGTTTCAACCCGGGGCAGGAAAGCGCCGATGAAGTGAAGTGCCTCTCCACTAAAATTCATTATATTTGTGATATGAAACTAGAAGCCAATAAAATAGAGACTATCAAGAACTACTTTGAAACCCGCCCGGTTTTAAAAGCCTATTTATTTGGCTCTTATGCCCGAAACGAGGCAGGCTCACAGAGTGATATTGATTTGTTGGTTGATCTGGATTACTCTCAAAAGATTGGCTTACAGTTCATTCAGATGAAAATTGACCTTGAAAAACTTTTAAAAACTAAAGTAGATTTAGTCTCTTCCAACGGTTTGTCACCATATATTAAACCCATTGTTGATCTTGAAACACAGCTTATCTATTCGAGGTAAACTCGGTGACTAAGTTAGATTGCAGCATGTCTATGATTCAATCCTGGAAATAGAGTCCTATCTTATCAATGTTGATTTTGAAGGTTTTATTAAGAATTCGATGATGAGATTTGCATGTATCAAACACATGGAGATTATTGGAGAAGCAAGTAACCACATATCGGATGAGACAAAGTCCAAATTCTCGGAAATTGAATGGGCTCAAATCGTTGGAATGAGGAATGTATTTGTCCATGAGTATTTTGGAGTAGATTCTGGTCTGGTTTGGCAAATTATAAAAAATGACCTACCGGACTTAAAATATAAGGTAAAAGAGATTTTAGTATCCTTAGAATAGCTCGAAATATTGTCAAATCTCGAAAAATTAAAAGTGAATCCTTTAGAGTAGCGCAAATTTGAATTGTGGTAATGCGTAAATGTCTGAAGCAGAATTGACCAGAATTATAGAATTAACAGAATTTTAAGGCACTGAAAGGCAGAATTTTGTTGGTTCAAATTATTAGTCTTCCAGTGCCATCGGCACGACCGATCTTGTAACCCTGGGTTTCAACCCGGGGCAGACGGAGCGCCGATAAAGTGAAGTGCTGTAGGTACGACCGGTTCAATGCCCGGCTAGCAGCACCGGACAGAGACGCAGTAACAACACTTTGATTGACAGGAAATGATAAATGACAGGAAAGTTATCTTATACATAGCGACGAGCCTGGATGGCTACATTGCCAAACCAAATGACGATTTGAGTTTTTTATCAATTGTGCAGCAAGAGGGTGAGGATTATGGTTACACAGATTTTGTAAAATCTGTAGATACCGTGATACTTGGCCGAAAGACTTATGACTGGGTAATGGCTCAAGTCCCGGATTATCCTCACGCAGATATAGATTCATATATCATTACCCGGACACCACGATCAACCATAAGCAAGACGAATTTTTATACGGGAGACCTTAAAGAGCTTGTTCTCAGGCTTAAAAGTAAACAAGGGAAAAATATCTTCATTGACGGAGGAGCAGAAATCGTAAACGAACTTTTAAAGCATAAACTAATTGACGAATTTATTATTTCTGTAATTCCAATTTTGGTTGGTAACGGTACACGACTTTTTAAAGATGGACGTCCAGAACAAAAATTAAAACTTATTGATATAAAGAAATTTGACACAGGATTAACCCAATTCCATTATAAATGCATTAATAATTAACATAATTCTTGACACATTTGGGGAAATTTATATCCAAGTCAATAATTTTATCTCATTAATGCAGGAACACCCTCGCTCCCGCGCGATTGCATCGCGTGGTTGATTGAAGGGGTGTGGTTTACCCCTGAGAGAAAGGTATGTCGGACAATGTCATCGTTAATTGTTTGAGTTGAATACCACGCGATGCAATCGCGGGGGAGCAGGAGCAATAGAATACCCATAGCTACCGGCTCAGTCCCGGTTTTATTTTCCATTTACCCTTTCGCTCTTCTCGCAAAATTCATCCTCTCAATTTGCCGTTTACCAGTATTTTACATAAATTTGGGGAAACCTAAAATAAAACGCTAATACGTTATGCACAACCGGTAAGAACAAAGACACAGCACTATTAAAAAGCATATTAAGACAGAATGACAAACACTGAAATTGCAATTGCAGACTTTAAGCCTAATCAAGAATTCTATGAAGACTTGAAAGGGGGTAAGTTTGTCTTAGTTTTAGGAGCAGGTTTTAGTTATGGTATAAAAAATTCAACTTCAAAGCATGACTTACCAAAAGAATTCAATATTCATTATGATACTTATAAAAATATTCCAGTAAGCAAAAACTTTAACCAACTGACAAATTTACTCTTCAATGAAGAAGAAAATATCGATAAGTATCAAGCGGCAGCAAATCTATGGGAAGACGCAAACTACATTTTAAAAGGAAATGATTTAACTACTTTTTTCAGAAATTTATTTATACCAGACAAAGTTGAGTTTGTAAAGGCAAAGCATGAAGAATATAGAAGCATTCTATTCCCTTCGTGGCATGGTATTTATACCTTCAATTTTGACACTGTTTTTGAAACAATAGTAGAACTTGAAAAGAAAGAACCCTACTATTACTCAAAATGGTTTCCAGAACATAGAGGAATTCTACCAAAAAAGAAAGAAACGCATATTGCACACTTACATGGTATTATTACGAGCAAAAACCTCAATGAACTTGTATTTAGCACAGAAGGCTATAACCGATTAAGAAGGGAAGTTCATACGCTATATGATACACTTCACAATGACGCAAATGAAAATTTAAAACTTTTTATTGTTGGAACTCAATTCGATGAAGAACCAATTGATGACAAATTTTTTGATAGTTTGAAAAACGATGTTACTATTTATCATTTTGATCGGAAAAATAATGATTTTAGAACAAAGCCAAAAATCAGAAACAACCCTAACTATCATTTTATCAAGATAAATGATATTATCGATGTGCTTTTATTTCTCAAAACACATCAAGATAAAATTGAAAACAACAATTTTACGCAATACTTAAATAATATTATAACAAATGAAAATATTTCTAAAGTAGATCAATTGTATGTTAACCTTTTTGGACAAGAAGAATTAACAGGGCTTCAAACAGATTCGATAGCAATAGAACTGTTAAATGAAGAATTTGCCACCTCATATTCATCTAACAATTACCATCAAAAGAATGATGTTTTAATCTCCAATAAGGATGAACAAAAAGATAGTATTGATATAATCGAAAATGAAACTTCGGATGAGTTTGAAGTCGAAGAAAAGAAAAGAATCCCTCGAGTTGACTCCATTTTAAATATTGAACAAGAAACTCAAAGATTTATCATTGTTGGAGCGCCTGGTTCTGGAAAAACAACAACTCTAAAAAAAATACTTTTTCTTAATGCGAATAGAATAAACAAGGAGAATTCTCAAATAAAGATACCAGTATTAATTTTTGCTAATGAATATAAGAAGGATAGAAATTTTAGAAAAATAATTTCTGAAAGGCTCGGTATTGAAGATTGTGAAGCATTATTACATGATGGCAGGCTACAACTGCTCATAGATGGTATAAATGAAATCGATTTAGATCAAAAAAAACAGGCTTATCGAGAGCTGACTGGCTTAATCAATGATTATAAGGGTATTGCAGTTATTATAACTACTCGTAAAACTGGTTTCAGAAATGAATTTAATATACCTGTTTATGAATTAAAAGAATTACAGGAATCTGAAATTAAAGAATTTATTCATAAACGAGTACCAGATAAATTAGAAAGTATTTGGAGTCAGTTGGAAGTGAATAAAAACCTACTTGAACTTGCATATAATCCTCTATATCTTTCAATGATAGTAATTGCTTCAAAAGAGGGGCATATCCCAATAAATAGAGGTGCTCTGTTTGATTCTTTTGTGCGAGAATTATTAATTAGAGAAAAACTCGATAATACAGACTTAGATTCTATTATTGATATCCTCGCTGAATTTGCTTTTTATTTAAAAAAAGCAGGAATGGTAAGTGTTCCAAAGGAAAAGGCAGAGCAAATTATTATTGATAGAATAAAAAGCATACATGACTTTCATTCTCCTTTCGATCTATTGGCTAAAGTAACTATTTGTAATCTAGTTTCTATTTCTTCTAATACAGCTTTTATTCATGAAGCATTTTTAGATTATTTCGCAGCTGTCAAAATTAAGATAAATTTTAACTCTCTTTTTAATAATGAAATAATTAGAAATGATGACATAGGCATTAAAGATATTACTGAACCCATCTGGTACGAGCCACTTATTCTGTGTGGGGATTTATTTAAAGAAAAAGAAGAAGAAACACAAGCGACAAATTACTTTGAACTGTTATATAAAGGAATTCTAAAAAATAACTATCAAATAAAAAGGATTGAAGATTTATCCACAGATGACTGGAATTCAAATTTGAAAATTCCATGCAAAATAGCATTTAATCTAAAACATATATACCCTTTAATTTATTTAAAAGCAGAGCAATATCTTTCCAACTATATGACATTATGGCATTTAAATTACAGAAAATCAATTGAAACAATACCATTAGAAAAGTTATTTGAAGCAATTGCTTCATTAAGTAGTGATAAACTTTTGGAGAAAATAATTTATAATGATAGCTGGCAAGAAGTCTGGCTATATTCCCCAAATGATGATCCAACAGAAACGAGCGTCAGTGAAATTAAATATGTATTTACTAATAGGAGCTATCTCAAAGATGCAATCGTTAAAAACATTAGTGATTTTGATACTTTATGCAAATTGCTATTTGATGATGAGAAACTTGACTCTTGTGTTTTTCCAATTTTAAAAGGAAGAGTTGGAGAGATTAAGTCCGCTTTATTAAGAAGTACTTCTGTCGCAAATATTAAGCACACATATTTAAATAAAGTTAAAGATTTAGATTTATTGAAGTTCATAAGCTACGTTGATCCTAATTTCTTCATTTCAAATTACAATAGAGATTTATGGGGAATTAACGAATTTATTGACCAATTAAATGAAATTATTCGATTTGATGTGGTAAGAGTTGAATTAATTAATAATATCTTATTTCTAGAAGAAACACAACAAACAAGGATAATAATAAATTTTCTGAAGCACAAATACTTCAAACCAATCTTAGAATATCTAAATAGCAATATTGAAATACAAAATTTCTCAAATAAGAATATTAAACAAATTAAATTAGCATTAAAATTAGTACCAATCGAGATAATTCCTGAAAAGGTTAAAGATTATTTCTTCTCAAGAGTTGATATTTTTTCAGCTAATTATGAATTTATTAAATATGCGTAACTATTCAGTGACTACTTCGCATTGAGCGATCAGCCGGATTATTTCGAAAGGGTTCTGGTTATTCTTAATAGCGGTATCAATAACCGAGCGGATGGTTGCATAGATATTAGCTCCTTCATCGGA
>JALOCD010000125.1 GCA_023228025.1 Prolixibacteraceae bacterium
ATTCACTTGCACAGGGAACAGTTTGGGATAACCAGTCCTGCGGAATGCAGTCCATGCTTCTGTACCATCGGGGAAAATTGCGATCCATTTTTGTGTTATAATTCTTTCTAATTTTCGTTCGTTACTTGCGGCATCGTCCCATTTGACACCAATATCTGAAAGGGCAGGAATATTGTTGATAGGATAGGCAGGATCAATATAATCTGCAGGTTTGCCCGTTGTATTATTGATATATCCGCTGGCTGCACTACTAAAACCGTATTGTGAAAGTGAAGTACTAATACCATTTTCATAATATTCTTTGGCTGTGCCTCCACCCATGTTCCATCCTCTCAATGCACCTTCAGCGCGTAGAAAATAAGCTTCAGCGGCAAACATTACCTGCATCGGGGAATATTGGGATGCAAAATCAGGCGATATATTTGAGTATTGCGTCTGACGCTTTTGGATATATGCCCCGTTCCTGACTCCCACATATATATCAGTAAAACCAGGATAAGTTGATTTGCTAAAATATTTACTGATACGGGGATCATTATACCCATTCATGAATGAGACAATCGCAGCATTTGACATTATATTGACAAAACTTAGCGCAGCAACCCAAAGGGAATTTTGATAAGTACCAATTCCGTTTATTAGTGCATTATCGCTATTCGTGGTCATTACACCTTCTGCCACAGCTTTTTCTGCTACTAGTTTGGCCTTTGCAGGATCTTTTTTAACTATATGCATGGCTAAGCGAAGTCGCCAGGTGTTGGCATAGCGCACCCATTTGTTGTAATCACCGGAGAACATCACATCAAAACTTTTGAAAGGCTTCGCCCCCGGATTTTTAGTCATATAATCTTTCAAAACAATTACAGCACTGTCAAGATCGGTAAAAAATGAGTTATAAATGTCCTCCTGCTTATCATAAGTAACTGAAGTTCCCCCCTTTCCATACTGGCTGTATGGGATAGGACCATAGTAATCAACAAGTACTGACATCCCTGCTACTTTAAGTATTTTGGCTATCGCCCAGAAATCAGGGGCTACCTTTGCTACTTCGCGGCGCTTAAGTTCCCAGATAGGTGACATAATTGAGTTATAGCCAATATTAAATATATGGTATTGATCCCAACTTGGCATATTCATTTGGTAATTCCCATATCTTGGATTCGGTGCATTGCTTCCAACATATCCTCCAAAACTACCTCCGACGAAATAATTATTGAAAAGCATCTGATTCATATTTCTCTCAGCAGTATATGTCATTTCAATAGAAGGATAGAGTCCTCCGAAATAGTTGAAGTCAGAGTAAAGTAGCTGCTTGGACAGTCCTACATCATTGGTATTAAATTCCTCGAATTTACTTGTACAAGAAATTAATCCGAGTAACATTCCAAGAAGAATTGTCAATACCAGGCGTGAATATGATAATTTTGATTTTTTCATAATGTGGTTCATTTTATATTTCCTTCGTTTAGACTTGAGGAATACGTTAAAACGTTACATTTAGGCATATACCAAGCGAACGCGAAGCCGGCAAATTAAATACATCGACTCCAGAGTACCCATTACCGGTAGTATAAGTAATATCAGAATCGTAAGGAGCAGGCTTGTATAAATAAAAGAGGTTATGGCCAATCAAGGACAATTTCAAATTTTTGATAAATCCAATATTGAGCCGCTTGGTTGGCAATGAATATCCCAAAGACAACTCCCTGAGTTTTAATACTGTAGCATCATACATATATTCTCCAACACCGTATTGAGATACTGCAATAAACCATTTCCGTGGATCTGCCTCAGTAACAGGCGTACCTATACCATCGAGGACACCGTTTATCTTAACACTTCCTATGTCACGAGCCAAACCGGTAGCCTGGGAAACTCCCGCCATATCTAAATACATCTGAGTCTGAGACATCATTTTACCGCCAAAACTGCCATCGATCAAAAAGCTAAGCGAAAAGTTTTTATACGTTAAGTTATTATTCCATGCTAGTTTAAAATCAGGATAGGAACTACCTAAAAAGTCATTTGTGCCAGACAGAATAGGAGAACCGTTTGCTGAGATAATAACTCGACCCTGTTCGTCACGTTTCAGAGACTGACCATACAAATCGCCATAAGAACCTCCTACTTTTAGTATATTGTTGTAATCAGTTAGGTCGGAAGTAATGACGTATTGGTCGAAACCCGCAGCCAACTTCTTTACAACATTTTTATTTTTCGAGAAGTTGATGAACGAATCCCACCTAAAATTTTTTCTGGACAATGAATATTCGGTCATTATTTCAATTCCAGAGTTCTGTATGTCACCTCCATTCACATAGCGGTAATTAAAACCAGTCCCTGGAGGAACCTGAACAGTAAAAAATTGATTCAATGTATTTGTTTTATAATAGGAAAAGTCGAGACTAAGCCGGTCTTTGAAAAACTTCATATTCGCACCAAGCTCCAATGATCTCGTCTTTTCGGGTTCCAAGTCAGTAAATGGGATTATGTCATTAAAGTTAATAACTGAACCTCCTCCAATTGAACCATCCGGAGGATTTGTTACATAAATAGGAACCGTATTTCCTACAACTGCGTATGATCCCCTTATTTTAGCGAAACTTATCACTTTAGGCAATGAAACAAATTCGTGTATTAATCCTGTCAAGCCAAAAGATGGATAAAAATACGAAACATTGGGTGTAAAGCTCAGGTTGGAAGACCAGTCATTCCGTCCGGTAATATCTAAAACAAGCCAATCATCATATGTCATGTTCGCACTGCCAAAAACCGATTGCAATTGTTCATGTGAAAGTGAACTGGTACTAAGACCCGTACCGCCTTGTAACTGCATATTTTGCAAAGTAAACACATTGGGAATTTTTAAAACCGAAGAGGAAATGTTTACTCCATTGCGGCGAGAATCTGAAACGCTCGCCCCCAACATGGCTTGTAGCTTTATCTTCTCGCCAAAATAGTGAGAGATATTAAGCAAAGCATCTCCGAACAGCTGAGGATTTTCGGATTTGCTTATTCTGTAATATCCGCTCGTATACCCATAAGCCGGAACAGTGCCATAGTAATTTTTGAATTCATTTGTCATATAGCTGTTATCAAGGTTGCCTCTGACTTGAAGGTTCATCCACTTCGTGATGTCCAATCTCATCGAAAGTCTTAATATCGCCCTGGTACGGTCATACTCTCTGAGCATCCTGTTAATAATCCAATAAGGGTTTTGACTGTTTGCAGTAGGGACCATAAACCAATTTTGGGTCATCACATTTCTGTTGGGATCAAGTACTTCATAATTTTTATAATCCGCCAGATTTAATCCAACTGGGATTATAGCAGTTGCATAATATACAGATTGTTGGTTGCCTGAAACTGGCGGATTGCTTATTTTTTGATCTACAAGGGTTACACTGCCATCAACCGTTAACTTATCATTAAAAAACTTTGCTGACTGGCGTAAATAAAAATTATTTCTGATCAATTTGTTGCCCTCTTCCACACCTTTTGAATTGGTGTTGGAATAGGATAAGTAGGTTTGCATTTTTTCATTACCCGATGAGAGGGAAATCGAGTTAATATTGCTGGTTCCCGTGTTAAAAAAATTGGTCAGGTTGTCCGGCGCTTCAGACGATAATTTAGATCCCCAACTGTCACCTGCTCCTGGGGCAGTTTGACCCCAAGTCCGCTGAAGATGGGGCAGGGATATAATCTTATCCATGGTAAAACTGGATGAAAAATCAATTTTTGTAACACCAGCCTTACCTTTCTTTGTTGTTACAAGGATAACACCATTTGCAGCCTGACTGCCATAAAGTGCAGCGGCACCGGCCCCTTTTAGTACGCTAATACTCTCTATGTCTTCTGGATCCAAATTTGAAATACCGTCACCTCCATTGTCATAACTAGAAAACAAACCATTTGTAGTTTGACCGCTACTATTTGCAACAGGCACACCATCAACTACATACAGAGGTTGATTGTTTCTTTGAATAGATTTATTACCTCTTATTATGACCTTAACGGAACTTCCAACCCCTGTGGCCTGGTTAATAGAAACCCCTGCCATTTTGCCGGAGAGGGAATTCATCAGGTTTGGATTAATGACCTTGGTTAACTCATCACCGCCCAATTTCTGAGTTGAGTAGGAAAGAGTCTTTGCACTCTTTTCCATGCCAAAAGCCGTAACTACAACCTCATCTACAGAAACGGTCTGCTCCTCCAATACTATGGAAAAAATAGGCTTTCCTTCTATTGGAATTTCCTGTGTTACCATCCCAATAAAAGAAAATTGAAGGGTCTTGGCATCCATTGGAACGGTTAATGAGAATTTTCCTTCACCATTGGTTACGGTACCGATAGCAGTACCTTTTACAACTACTGTAACACCAGGTAGCGGCTGACCTTTATTATCTTTTACTACCCCGGTTAGTTTCTTATCTGCCGCCAATAGCTCTTTCAACGAGGCTGGCAGGTCAATAACACCACTAACTGGATCACGTTTTCCAATACCAATCTGCCGGTCAAAAATCCGATAGGTTAAGTCTGATGACTTAAAAATTTTATCTAAAATTTCGGTTATCGTTTGATTATCTGACTCTACATCAATTTGTTTATCCAGATTTACTACATTGTCATAAAAAACAAAGATAAATTCACTCTGTTTTTCAACTTCACTGATCAAATCTCTTAAAGTAGCATTCTTCAGATGAACAGACAATAAGGTATTCTGTGAATAACCATTGTTAGCCATCAATGATGCGGCAGAAATCAATAAAAATAGCAGACATAACTTCATTGTCAGCAATAATTTCTTCCAGTTCCTGTTTAAGGGAACTAAAAACTCGTTTTTTTTCATAAATTTGCTTCGTTTTAAATTTGCATTAATTTAACAAGAACGTGCAGTTAAAACATTTGGCAGGTTATATTAGTAGTGTAACCTGCTTTTGTTTTTTACATAAAAATGGCTTTTAATCTCGCATAGGCATAGTTATTTAATTCTAGATGATAATATTATCTTCCCTTCAATTATTTTATAATCAATCGGAGCTATAAAACTGATAACATTGAGAATTTCCTGACATTCAGTTTTAAGATCCAACTTTCCTGTTAAAGTCATTTCTTTCACTTTATTATCACTGAACTGAATATTAACATCATAATAACGAGACAATTTTCTGGCTATGTTATCGATGCTCTCGTTTGTGCAATACATCCATCCATCTTTCCAGGAGGTATATTCCAATACATTGGAATTCCCAAGAGAGAATTTTTCAGTCGTATTGTCCAAGGTGAATAATTCACTCTCTTTCATCATTGTTTTCTGTGATTTTACGATAGCCTGTATGCTACCTTTCACGAGAACAATGGATGAACTGGTTTCATCGGGATAAGATTTGATATTAAATTCGGTCCCTAATACCTTAACGCTCAAATGATCTGTTTTCACAATAAAGGGCCAACCGGCATTGTGAGCCACCTCCAGGTATGCTTCTCCCCTGATATAGATTTCCCTCGACTTATTACTAAAGGTAACCGGATAAATTACCTGGCTCCCGGAGTTCAGAAATAACCTGGTGCCATCTGCAAAGGTCAAACTGGACCGTTTTCCCTTAGGTACAACCAATTGATCGAAAGCCCCCTTGTCTGGCCTATCTGGTGTGGATATTTCATTAACCAATGTCAGGGAATCAACCAAAATCGCTCCATTCTGATTATACGTAATCGCAGGATCTTTGGTGGTAAAGCGTTTTTCCGAATTGTCAGAAAGAATCAGTTTAACCTCGTTTCCTTCAGGTTCCATCTTTGATATGGAAGTATAATTTACAGAAGTTCCCTGATGTTCAATTATACGGTACAATAACCCACTAATACCAATAATTAAAACAATAGATGCCGCGACCGACCATCTATTTATGTATCTGATTTTTCCGGTTGGATTTAGGATTTTTGCCTGGATATTTAACCAAACATTTCTTGAATCGTCTTCATTTGGCCTCAATTTTTCTTTATGAAACCTCTCTAAAATATATTTGGCCTGATTAATATACTCTCTTTCTGAAGGATGGTCGACAATATATTGTTTCCAATATATGTTACTCTCAGCAGTAGGATTCTTCACCCAATCAACGAAATATTGATTATCAAGGAAGTCCTGAAATTGATTTTGTGGTATTGAATTCATTACAAAAGATTCATCATTTACCCTATAAATGAGTTAATAGGTTCTTTTGTAACCAATATTTCTTTAATTTTTTTACATCAATGGAAAAATAACAACCAAGACATTGTATTCTAGCTATTTAATATTCAAAGAATCTTAACAAATAAAAAAGGATTTTGAAAAAAAAGCCTTGGACGGACAAACCATGAGATGGAAGTTTGTCAATTGGAGGATCAATGTACACCGTTTAAGTAGGGAACTTTTCTGATCATGGATAATAGGAAAAGTGTCTTATTTGATATCACAATTCGCAATCGTTCCATACCATGACAGATTAAATTTCGTGATGCCTGATAACTTAAATTCAGAACTGTAGATAATTCTTCATAACTAAGACCTGCAACATATTTTAAGTAAATCGCTTCCCGTTGTCTTGTCGTTAACTTGCTCATCGCATTTTGTAACAAAACTATTTTATTATCATCCTTTTCACATGTTTCTTCGGGGAAGGAATAATCAAAAGATAAACTATCTAATCGTAATTGTCTTTTTTTTTGTGCTGATTCAGATCGAAGTTTATTAAAAATGTTTCTTTTTAAGGAAGTGAGCAAGTAAGGCTTTATTTTATCTGTTAATTTTAGCTTTAAACGGTAATTGTATAAATTAATGAAAAGATCCTGAATGCAATCCTTCACCAAATCTTCATCCTCTGAAAAATAACATCCATATTTGAATAAATCGAAAAAATACGTTTCATATATTGTTCTAAATGCTTCATTCTTCCCAGATATGAAGTCTGTCCATAATTCTTTATCTGATAATATAATCTGTTTTTTTTCCATCACCTCAAATCTATACATTATTCACATTTTTTAACTTCATTTTAACATTAAAATGAAAATTAGAAAAACGTATTTTGTTACCATATCTGGTTTTAAGCGAATAAAGTAACTTAATTTCTATATTTTTGTTTGATGGTATCCTCTTTAACTGCAAAGATAAGCGACAGACCATCAACAGAAGAAAATAATCATTATTTATTTTACAATGAAATACTTAATCCTCTTCTCAGCCATTATTTTGGCCGCCTGCAACTCAGATGTGAAAAAAGAACCCCTCCAAATGACCAATCTCAGACCGTCAGAAAACACCATTCATCAGGCAGTTGATTCCCTGATTCGCCTGCATGGTGAAACCCTCAGACCATTCATTCAAAAAGGTGTGAAACATGTAGCTACACTATGGACAACTGTTGATGGCAATGACCGCGATTTTGTCAATTTTTGCGCTGCAAATTTTCTGGCAGATCCAAAAAAAAGAGACCTTTTGCTTTCGAAAATGTCCACCTACCTTGAGTCGCTGGGAGGCCACTTCAACAAGATCACCCTAGACCTTCGACAAAACGTCGATCTCAACAATGGGGAATTGCTTGAAATTGATAAAATATTCAGTGGTTACTCGGTAGGGGCCCACCTTCAGGATGATCTCTACAAAAATAAAATAGCCTTTGTAGTGGCCCTGAATTTTCCTTTTTATAGCCTGGAAGAGAAAGAAAAGGAGGGTAAAACCTGGAGCCGTACCCAGTGGGCTGCTGTTCGTTTGGGCGATCAGTTTGTTTCGCGCATTCCGGCTGAAGTATCACAGTCAGTAGCAAAAGTTGAAGCCGATGCTGACCTTTATATCGCGGAGTACAACATTCAAATGGGCTCATTGCGAACAGAAGATAATGCACAGCTCTTTCCTGATAAGATGTCGTTGTTGTCGCATTGGAACCTTAGGGATGAGATTAAAGCCGATTATGCCGATAGGGACAAGGGACTGGCCAAACAAAAAATGATCTATAATGTAATGCTACATATTATAAATCAAGATATTCCTGCCAAAGTAATCAATAATCCGGCCTACCTTTGGAAACCGGAATCCAATCAGGTAACGCAAAACAACAAGGTGGTTGCTTGTTCTGCGGAACCCAATAGCAGGTACCTGCAGATCCTGAATAATTTTCATGCCCAACAGGCTGTTGATACTTACGAGCCTAAGATGAACACATTTATCAAAAGGAAATTTTCGGGAGAAATGGAGATTCCGGTAGAGCAGGTCGAGGAGCTCTTTGATCGCTACCTGAAATCGCCCCAACTGGCAAAAGTTGGAAAAATTATTGAAGGAAGGGTTGGCCGCAAATTGGAAGCTTTTGATATCTGGTACGATGGTTTCAAGGCAAGGAGCGAATTCCCGCAGGAGCAACTCAACGGATTAACTACCAAAAAATACCCGGATCCGGCCGCATTTGAAAAGGATATGCCAAATATGCTGGCTAAATTAGGCTGGAGCAAAGAGCGTGCTGACTACCTCGCCAGCAAAATTGTGGTAGATCCGGCCAGAGGTTCAGGTCACGCCTGGGGTGCAGGGATGAAAGGTGAAAAAGCGCACCTGCGTACCAGAATTGCCCCTTCCGGCATGGATTACAAAGGATACAACATTGCAGTTCACGAATTTGGGCACAATGTGGAACAGACCATTTCGCTCTATGATGTGGATTATTTCATGCTCAATGGTGTTCCCAACACTGCCTTTACCGAAGCGCTCGCATTCGTTTTTCAGAGTCGCGACCTCTCATTGCTTGGATTGTCCGGACAAAGCAAAGACAAAAAGATGCTGAATAGCCTTGATGCCTCCTGGACTTTGATGGAGATCATGGGCGTGGGATTGGTTGACATTCATACCTGGCAATGGCTGTATGCGCACCCTGGCGCTAATTCAGTAGAGCTGAAAAATGCCGTCATTCAGATATCTAAAGATGTGTGGAACAATTATTTTGCTGCAATTTTTGGCATCAAAGACCAGCCAATTTTGGCTATATATTCGCACATGATCTCCAACCCGCTCTACCTGGCTGCCTATTCCTACGGACAAATAATTGAATATCAGATAGAGGACTACCTGAAGGGAAAACAATTCCCAACTGAAATTGACCGTATCTATCAACAAGGCCGATTGATCCCACAAATTTGGATGCAGGGCGCCGTCGGGAACAAAATATCGGTGGATCCGATCTTGAAACAATTGGACGAAGTCCTGAAAAAGTTATGAGTTATGAGTTATGAGTTATGGCTGGACTCCATAACTCATAACTTATAACTCATAACTTCTTCAATAATACTTCCTTTATCATCTTCTCAAACATGGCCCTGGTCTCCTCCTTGCTGGATGCGATACCGCTGCTCATGGTTGGTTTTCCATTTTTTGGAACCCATAAAAAAGCCGGTATGCCCTGGATATTAAAAGCGGCTGCAAGTTCCCTTTCCTCATCTGTATTGACTTTGTAAACGATTATCTGGTCCTTGTATTTGACTGCCAACTCTTCCAATATTGGAGATGCCTGGCGACATGGGCCACACCAGTCGGCATAAAAATCCACAATACAAGGGAGGTTTCCGCTGTATTTCCAGCTATTTGGACTCTTTTCCAGATTCATAATCTTTTGATAAAAATCAGCTTTGGTTAGTTTTTGAATGGGAATATCGCCAGGATTTCCACCTTTCAAGTGTACAAATGATAATACTAAAACCACTGATATCAGAATCTTAATTTTTTTCATCTTCGATTTTATTTGTTGAGAAGGAAATTAACATTTCAATTTTAATAACATATAACTCATAATGTAACACTTACGTGAATTTAAACAGAGTTTGAAGTTGGCAATAAATTTTCCCGACAAACATATCTATTTTTCTCCATACATTAAAAAAAAAGCGAAGTTTTACAGGCTTCAAAGATTTGCTAATTTTATACAGAAAACTCAGGAATTGCATCCAGTTAAAAATAGGAATAAACCTCATATAGTCGTTACCTGATTATGAAGAACAAAAATAAATTCAAAAAAATTGATGTCCATAAATTTGTGCCAAGAGTTGCGGCAAAAGATACACCACCAGGAACTTTACAATATATTGGAAGACAACGCAGTGAACCCTATAAAATTGAATTGGTTGAGTACGACGAATCAAATGCAGAAAAATACCTCATCGAAGAACCTGATCAGCTTTCGAAATTTCTTTCGACAGACAAGATTAAATGGATAAGGGTAACTGGTGTACACAACATTGACGTAATCGCCCGATTGGGGGAAATTTTTCAGATCAATTCACTGGATCTGGAGGACATTACCAATACCACTCAAAGACCCCGTATGGAAGAGCGGGACAATTACATTTTCCAGATATTTAATGCCTTGCTCATCAATCCGGAAGATAAGGATGTAAACATAGAACAGGTTAGCCTTATTCTGGGTAAGAATTATGTCCTCTCCTTTCATGAAACGGAATCCCAATTGTTTGACGGGCTTCTCAAAAGAATTCTTGTCAGCAAAGGAAGAGTAAGAAAGATGAAAAGTGATTACCTTTCATTTACCCTGGCAGATATAATGATAGATCAATATTTTCTCGTTATAGAAGATATTGGAAATATAATTGAATCCACAGAGAGTGAGCTGATTATAAATCCTGGAAGCGCCAATCAGGAGATCATCTATCGAATGAAGCGCAGATTGGTCTATGTTGGAAGAACCATTTGGCCGGTCAGGGAACTCATCAACAAAATGGAGCGTTCGGACCATGAATTGATCACGGATGAGAGCCGCATCTATTTCAGAAATATTTACGACCATTCAGTCCAGATCATTGAGACGCTCGACAATTTGCGTGATCTAACCTCCAGTATGATGGATCTTTACTTGTCAAGTGTAAGTCTCAAATTGAATGAGATCATGAAAGTGCTTACCATCTTCTCGGCAGTCTTTATTCCACTAACCTTTTTTGCTGGGGTTTACGGGATGAACTTCAAGTTTTTGCCTGAATTGGAATGGCAATGGGGATATCCATTATTCTGGCTTATTTGCATAACCTCCTCCATTTTGATGATATTCTATTTTAAACGAAAAAAATGGATGTGAACAATTGCGGTGATTATGTCACTTTGTGTACTTTGTGAGAACCTTTGTCCCGCATATGCGGGATTGTGGTGAAATTTAAATAATTAACCACAAAGGTGTTATGTTTGAAAAATAGTAACTATTCAGTGACTACTTCGCATTGAGCGATCAGCCGGATTATTTCGAAAGGGTTCTGGTTATTCTTAATAGCGGTATCAATAACCGAGCGGATGG
>JALOCD010000005.1 GCA_023228025.1 Prolixibacteraceae bacterium
ATTCTATAAATCTTCGTCTTCACCAGAGTCCTTAGGCCTTGGACTGGCGATTGTTCAGAAGATTTGTGCCCTATATGGTTTTGAAGTTGGTTACCAATTTGTGGGGCAAATGCATTGCATGACGGTTAATTTTGCGCCGAATAAATTTGGAATAATTACAAATAATTATTTTGTTTAATTTTGAATTAATCCAGATAGTTAGATTTGTTGAGTTGATCCCAGAAAAGGGGAATGTTAAGTTTATTTGTTGAAGTCTGCAATTTGGTATTGCAAGTTGTTTACTTACAGTGATTTTACGTGTTATATTGATTTTATTTTTTTGACAAATCGGCATCAGGAATTGTCTAAGCAGGCCTTACATCTTTATACACATCCATTGAATTCCAGATAAGCCTCAAGAGATGGAATTCCAACTTCAGAATTACTACAGAATCTATTTCTAATATCGCTTCCGAAATCATTTAGCGGTATCATCTCATGATCGGATTACTCGGTTTAAACCACAAGTCAGCGCCCATTGAAGTGAGGGAAAAGTTTGTCTTTTGCGAAGAGGACATTAAGCGGTTTATTCCGTTGCTTCAATTGAACGGAGTGTCGGGAGCCATCGTACTTTCTACCTGCAACCGAACCGAAATCTATTACGAGATGAACGAGTTGTTGGTACCATTGAAAGCATCTGATATTGAAAACCTCCTTTTCTCCTTCCGAAAGGTGGACAAAGAGGTACGTAAATATTTTTATCACAAAGAAAACGAGGAGGTTGCCGCTCATCTTTTCCATGTTGGATCCGGATTGGATTCAATGGCATTGGGCGAATACCAGATCGTAGGCCAAATCAAAACAGCCGTTCAGATCAGCAAAAACAACAAATTGATCAGTTGTGTTTTAAGTAAACTTTTCGATGACGCCCTGAAAACAGGCAAACAGGTTAGGACAGAAACCGCGCTCAACAAGGGGGCCGTTTCCATTAGTTATGCCGGAGTTGAGTTGGCTTCAAAGAAATTGCATCACCTCAGTACCCACCCGGTATTGCTGGTTGGGGCAGGTCAGACGAGTGAACTGACCATTCGAAACCTTATCAAGAAATCCTGCTCACTTTTCACAATTGTCAATCGGACCAGGGAAAAAGCTGATGAATTGGCAGAAAAGTATCATGCCAAAGTAGCTGAAATGGATCAATTGTCAGAATTGTTGCTCATCAACGACATAGTCATTACCTCTACTGCCTCTAAAAAGCCCTTTTTCAATGTGGAAATGGTAAAGCAAGCGATGGTAAAAAGAGGAGGAAAACCACTTTTCTTCATAGACCTCTCGGTGCCCAGGAATGTGGCCATGGAGGTTGGATCCCTTGAACATGTTCATGTATATGATGTGGATGCTCTTAACCATGTTATTGAAAATAATCTTGATAAGCGAAAAGGTGAGATTTTCATGGCAGGCCAAATGATCGAAGCTGCCGTAGCTGAATTTATGAAATGGTTTAACATCAGGGCCTTAGCTCCAACATTCAAAACCATTTATACCAGTTTCCAGGAGGCCAGCAAGAATGTATTGGATGGGATGATCAAAAACAGGGAGGCCGAAGAGTACGAAAAAGCCCTCGAATATGGTGACCTGATCACCAAGAAATTGATTGGCATGATGATCGAGAACATCAAGTCAGTCACCAACAACGGATCCAACCGGGATTATATCGCCGTTGTAAATCAATTATTTGCACAGGAGTAAGCATGGAGCAAACCATACGTATAGGTACCAGGGGAAGTCAGCTGGCACTCTATCAGGCCAATGTTGTCAAAGAAGAATTGACCAAAAAATTTCCGGAACTACAGTTTCAGATCGTTGTGATCAAGACCAAAGGGGACAAGATTCTGGATGTACCCTTGTCCAAAATAGGCGACAAGGGTTTGTTTACCAAGGAACTTGAAGTTGCCATGTTCGACAATGAGATCGACATGGCAGTTCATAGTTTGAAAGATCTGCCAACGCGTTTCCCGGAAGGGGTGCTTTTGGGGGCAGTTCTGAAGCGGGGAGAGGTAAGGGACGCATTAATCAGTTCTACCAAAAGGAGGCTCAGTGATCTGACCGCTGCTGACATTATCGCAACTTCCAGTTTGAGGAGAAAAGCCCAATTGTTACGTTACAACAAAGATTTTAACATCGTCGAAATTCGGGGAAACGTGAATACCCGGATTAGGAAGATGGAGGAGGGCTACTGCACCGTAATGATGATGGCGGGCGCCGGATTGCAACGGTTGGGAATGGACAATTACATTTCTGAACTGATTCCAGAAAACATTGTGATCCCGGCCTGTAGTCAGGGGGCCATTGCCATAGAAATTCGTGAAAATGATCCGGCGATTGCCAGTCTTGTTTCGGCTATCAACGACGAAGCAACGCTCATTGCCACCGATGCCGAACGTGCATTCCTTCGTACCCTGGAGGGTGGCTGCCAAATCCCGGTAGGTAGTTACAGCAAAATAGAAGGAAGTAGTTTTGAAATAACCGGTTTCATCTCGAGTATCAATGGTGAGGATTTTTTAAAGGAGACGGCCAAAGGCCATGTCTGTCAAGCTGTTGATATTTCAGTTAAACTTGCCGAAACCCTTTTGGACAAAGGTGGAAGGGAGATACTAAAAGCCATTCGGCTGGATGATCCTTTTGAAAGGAAAAATGAGTTGCCGTTGTACGGTAAAACATTTATCTCTACACGGGCCATAGAAACCGGCGATACCTTACCCGATCTGTTGACAGCCCAGGGGGCCACACTTCTTTCGCTGCCCATGATTGAGATCAAACAGGGCAGGTTAAAACCCGCTGAAATTCATCAAATTAAAGAGTTAGAAAAATACAACTGGCTGTTTTTTACCAGCAGGAACGGGGTTGCGCATTTCTTCAAACAATTGATTGACGAAACCGGAAGCTCCGAATTGCCATCATCGCTTCGTGTCGCAGTTGTCGGTGCAAAAACGGCATCAGAACTTGAATATTACGGGTACAAACCAACATTTACAGGGACTGAGCATGGCTCGGCCGAATTGGCGGCTGAATTTGTCCGGATACACAATCCTCTTGATCAAAAAATCTTACTGTCGCTGGGGAACCTGGCCGATGATACTTTAAAGCACCAGCTTGGCATAGTTAACCAAGTTGACAGGATTAATGTTTACGAGACTTGTCAACCCTCTAGCGCAGATCCGATGGTAATCAAACGGATTTCCGATGGGTCATACGACCTGATTTTGTTTACCAGTCCCTCTACATTCAGCCACTTTGCCTCCTTTGTGGATACCAACCTGCTCGGAAAATTGAAAATTGGAAGCATTGGAAACACAACCTCCCGGGCAATTATGGAGGCTGGTTATGAACCCCTGATGACTGCAAAAATGTCACATACGGAAGGTCTCACAGAGGCCATTCTTCAATATTACAAACAACAATAAAATAATTACCATGAGATTTCCGGTTACAAGATTAAGAAGATTGAGATACAACGGTGTATTGAGAGAGATGGTTACGGAAACTAAATTATCTACCGACGATTTTGTAATGCCGTTGTTTGTTTGTTCGGGCACAAACGTGAGCAATCCGATCAGCTCGATGCCCGGTAACTCCCAACTATCTGTCGATCTTCTGGTTGAGGAGTGTAAAAATATTGTAGCCGCAGGCGTAAAATCTGTTTTGCTCTTCGGCATACCTCCCCACAAGGATGAGGATGGAAGTGTTGCCTGCGAACACAACGGAATAGTCCAGCAAGCGATCCGTGCCATAAAAAAAGAGCCGTTAACCAAAAATCTGTTTGTCATCGCCGATGTCTGCAACTGTGAATACACGGTTCATGGCCATTGCGGAACCATTGTGGATGGGGATGTGGACAACGATCTGACGCTGGTTACCCTTGCCAAACAATCTGTTTCACTTGCTGAGGCGGGCGCCGACATGATTGCTCCCAGCGACATGATGGACGGACGTGTTGGCGCAATTCGCGAGCAGTTGGATGCCAACGGGTTTTACAAGATCCCAATCATGGCTTATTCCGCCAAATATGCTTCGGGTTTTTACGGTCCATTCAGGGAAGCAGCCGAAAGCGCACCGAAATTTGGCAACCGCGCCACCTACCAGATGAACCCCGCCAATACGGATGAAGCGATGCGTGAAGTTGAACTGGATATCGCTGAAGGGGCTGATATCGTTATGGTTAAACCTGCCCTGAGTTACCTGGATGTTATTCACAGGGTAAAGAGCGAATTTGGGATGCCTGTCGCCGCATACAACGTTAGTGGTGAGTTCTCGATGGTAAAAGCGGCGGCTGCCAATGGCTGGATCGATGGCCCCAGGGTGATGATGGAGATTCTTACCTCTATCAAAAGGGCAGGGGCGGATATTATCATCACCTACCATGCGGTTGAGGCTGCCAGGATATTGAAAGGATAAAGGATAAAGGATAAAGGATAAAGTAAAAAGGGAAAAGGATAAAGTGGGGAGGAAAGAGGTTCCCTTTGATATATAGCAATAGAATAGATGCAAAATAAGCAAAGTGTAGTTGCCTTCGAAAGGGCACAAAAATGTATCCCGGGCGGTGTGAATTCACCGGTAAGGGCTTTCAAAAGTGTAGGGATGAATCCGGTTTTTGTCAAAAAAGCCAAAGGGACGACCATCACGGATCTGGATGGAAACCAGTACATCGACTGTCTGGCCTCCTGGGGCCCGATGCTATTTGGTCATGCCCACGAGCGGATTCTTCAGGCTATCAGCGAAGCGGCAGTGAATGGAACGAGCTTTGGGGCGCCTTCCCAAGCCGAAACGGTAATGGCTGAGCTTATCGTCAAGATGGTCCCTTCCATCGAGATGGTGCGGATGGTCAGTTCTGGTACCGAGGCAACGATGAGCGCCATCCGGTTGGCCCGCGGTTTCACCGGCAGGGAGGCATTTGTCAAATTTGCAGGCAATTACCATGGTCACGGCGACAGCTTTTTGATCAAGGCAGGATCAGGCGCCATGACATTGGGTATTCCAAACAGTCCGGGAATTACTAAGGGTACCGCTCAGGATACCCTGATGGCCGAATACAACAATCTGGCATCCGTCGAAGCGCTCTTCAAAGCCAGGGGCAATGAAATTGCAGCCGTAATTCTTGAACCGGTTGCGGGAAATATGGGTGTTGTCGTTCCAACCAAAGAATTTTTGCAGGGATTGAGGGATCTCACCACCAAATATGGGGCATTGCTGATTTTTGATGAGGTAATCACTGGTTTCAGGCTTGCCAGGGGGGGCGCTCAGGAGTATTTCGGGATCCTTCCTGACTTGACTACGCTGGGAAAAATTATCGGCGGTGGTCTCCCGGTAGGGGCTTATGGAGGCAGAAGGGAGATCATGGAGATGATGGCGCCCGTCGGACCTGTGTACCAGGCCGGTACCTTATCAGGAAATCCGTTGGCGATGGCTGCCGGGATTGCCATGCTGGGTTTGATCGAAGAGACCCCTGATCTCTACACCGAAATGGAACGTAAGGCTGCCAAACTGGAAACCGGTATCCTTGAAAATCTTAAGAAAACAGGAGTCAAAGGGGTAATCAACAGGGTTGGATCCATGATGACCCTCTTTTTTACCGATGCACCTCAGGTGTCAAACCTGGATGAGGCGATGACCGCCGACACAGACCGTTATGCCGCCTTTTTTAAACAGTCACTCGAAAGCGGTATCTACCTGGCCCCATCACAATTCGAATGCCTGTTCGTCTCTTATGCCCATACTGACGAGGAGATTGATTGGATCATTGATGCCAATTTGCAGGCCTTGATGCAATTGGAAAAATAGAAACAGATTTTGCTTTGAGCCCTTTGTGTATGCCTTTGAGTCCTTCGTGGTTATGATTGTAATATTTCACCACTAAGGGCACTAAGTAAGACACAAAGGGAAACACAAAGTAAGGGATTGAATCACAATTTAAATCGCAATGATTGCGAATCAAAAAAAAATGAGCAAATCTTTATTTTTAGATACCATCTATGGGAAATCAACCGTCCGACCGCCGGTTTGGTTTATGCGACAGGCAGGCAGGGTATTGCCCAACTACCTGAAACTTCGCGAGAAGCATACCTTTTCCGAGTTGATGCACTCCCCTAAGCTAGCCGCAGAGGTTACACTGATGCCGGTTTACGACCTTGGGGTCGATGCTGCAATACTCTTTTCAGATATATTGGTAATACCAGCCGCCCTGGGAATGAGCCTGAATTTTACCGACTCCGGACCAAAATTCGATGTCGCCCTGAAGGAGTTAGAGGATCCGTCACTTATTCTCAATCCTGATGCCTCGAAATTGACCTATATCTACGATGCCATTGATGAGATTATCCGTACAAAACCTGCTGATATTCCTTTGATTGGCTTCTGTGGCGCCCCTTTTACAACCCTCTGCTACATGGTTCAGGGATTGAGCTCCAACCACACCTTCCCTGAGGCAGTTGCTTTGTTGTACCGGGACAGAAAAATAGCCCATAAGTTGCTGAACGCGATTACGGAACTCTCCGTGGAATATGCGAAAAACCAGGTTCGACATGGCGTTTCGGCTTTTCAGATATTCGAAACACACGCAGGGTTAATTCCTTCTGATCTCTACCAGGAGATGATGATGCCTTATGTCAGGCGAATAGCCGTGGCCGCGAGGGAAGAGGGCTGTCCGGTGATATTTTTGCCAAAAGGGCTTGGATACGGCGTAAAGCACATTCAGCCTGAAGATGCCGATTTTTTGAGTGTCGACTGGCAGATGCCGATTACGGAAGCTCGAACATTGGTCCACAAAGAGATAGGTTTGCAGGGAAACCTTGATCCCAGGTTATTGTTCGCGGATCAGGCGACCATCGTGGAAACCCTCGAAAAATATGTTGATTTTGGTTCAAAGGAACAAAAATGGATCTTTAACCTGGGACATGGTTTTATGCCGGGTATTCCGTTTGAAAACGCCAAACTGGTGGTAGACTGGATCAAAGGAACCAATTGGAAGAGGGGTTAGGCCATGGAAATAAATACTGAATTTCTTCACAAATACAATGTGTCAGGACCAAGGTACACCAGCTATCCTCCGGCCAATTTTTTTAACGAGGTTTTTACTGCAGTGGATTATATTCGCGAGTTGAAAGAGTCTAACCATCAAAAGCCCGAAAACATTTCCCTGTATATCCACATTCCATTTTGCCCGAAACGGTGCCATTTTTGTGGCTGTTCCACAGTGATTGCTCAGCGTAAACTGGTTGTTGAAAGGTATATACAGGCGCTAAAAACAGAAATCAAGCTGGTTGCTTCCCATTTGGATGGTTCACGGCCCGTTACCCAGATTCATTGGGGAGGCGGTACCCCCAACTCCATTTCGATGGGTTACATCCGGGAGATCATGGATTGGATCCGGCAGCATTTCACCATGAGCGAAAAAGCCGAAATCGCGATGGAATGCAGTCCGGCCTACCTGGATTACCCTCATATCGACCAGCTTGCCGATATGGGATTTAACAGGATCAGCCTTGGAATCCAGGATTTCAGGGAGGATGTTTTGAACGTCGTGAACAGGGATGTCCCCAGGCATCCGGTCAACGAAGTGGTGGCCTACCTGAGAACGAAGGGGTTCAGGGGTATCAACCTTGATTTTATCTACGGACTTCCCATGCAGACGTTGGAAAGCTTCAAAAATACCATCGATCAGGCCATTGCCATCCGGCCCGACCGTATTGTGACCTTCTCCTATGCGCATGTTCCGTGGGTGAAGGTAGCCCAGAAACAGCTTGAAGCCATCGGTCTACCCGATGCCAATGATAAGATGAAGCTATTTCTCCAGGCTACTGCACAATTGAAAGAGGCCGGTTATTGTTCCATCGGGATAGACCATTTTACACTGCCCGACGACGATCTCACCAAGGCATTCAACAACAAACAACTCCACCGTAATTTTCAGGGATACTGTACATTGGAAACTACCGGACAGGTGTATGCTTTTGGTGCATCTTCGATCAGTCAGCTTTGGGGTGCTTATGCTCAAAATCACAAGGATATCACCAAGTACATGGATGCGATCGAATCAACCGGAACGGCGATCGAAAGAGGCTACAAGCTAAGCAAGCAGGAACTGATCGTCCGAACGGTCATCAACTGCATCATGTGCAACGGATTGCTGGATTTAGACGAAATATCCAAGGAATTTGAACTCTCCCTGGACGAACTGAAAAACATGCTCGGCTATGATCCCTCAAAATTTGAGAATTTTATTGAAGATGGCCTGATGCATTTGGATAACAATCGAATAAGATTGACAGAAAAAGGCTTTCTTTGTGCCCGGAATATCGCCATGACTTTGGATCCGGCCTTGAAGAGCGGTGAAGGAGTTTATTCGAAAACAGTCTGAATTTGATCTAATAAAAAAGTTACACAGAGTTGCACAGAGAAGCACAGAGTTTCACAGAGGACAATTTCCAATTGTTTGAAGGGTTTAAAAAGTTTGAAGGGTTACGCTTTTTGAACAATTCAAACTCAATAAAGATCATAAGCATTTCTATATCTCTGTGTAACTCTGTGCTTCTCTGTGCAACTCTGTGTAATATTTAATTAGCTGAAATGATAAAAGGGGTAATGTTGGTCAATATGGGTGGTCCCGATTCGCCCGGGGAGCTGAAAATGTTTCTATCCCGGATGTTTAAGGATCCTGCGATTCTTCCTTACAGCAAGCCGGTAAGGCACCTCCTTTCGTATATAATCAGCCGGTCCCGATATAAAAAATCATGGAAAAAATACCAGATGATCGGTGGAACGCCACTGGTCCGGTCTACTTGTCATACGGCCAGGGCGCTGCAAGCTCTTTTGGGTACATCCTATGCCGTTAAGTATGCTTTTTCCTATTCTTCCCCCTTTATCCAAGATACGCTGTACGATTTTAAAAGTGAGGGAATCAGCGAGATCATTGCCATTCCGCTTTATCCTCAGTCCAGTTTTACGACCACTTCAAGCGTAAAAGCTGATATAAAAAAGGTTGCCGATAAAGATCCTTTCTTCAAAATAACGGTACAGGAGGAGTTTTATGCGCACCCGGATTTTGTCGCATTCTGGATCTTCAATATTAAAAAGCACCTACAAGAACATGGGATCGAAAATCCAACCCTGGTATTCAGCGCCCATTCCATTCCTGAATACTATGTTTTGAAGGGTGATACCTACCCAACCGGCATTATCAACAGTGCTGCGCTGATTGCAGAAAAACTCGGATACCATTACGAAGCTGCTTTTCAGTCGGGCATGAAAAGAGGTGCCTGGATTGGTCCGGATGTCAGGGAGCATATGAAAACCATGGCAGAGGAGGGTATTGACGACCTGGTCATTGTACCGATTAGCTTTGTACACGAAAACCTGGAAACCATGTACGATCTGGACCATGAACTTATACCTTATGCTAAGGAGGTTCTTGGTATCAAAAATATTTCGAGAGTCAAATTACCCGAAGCTGATCTGCTTTTTGTAAGCATGTTGACCGATTTAGTTCTGAAATCATGAGGGAAGTAGTAATAATTGGCGCCGGTCTGACCGGCTTGACCACCGCATTTCACTTGAAAAAGAGAGAATTGGACTTTGTCGTGTTTGAACAGGCAAACCGTGCCGGTGGAGTGATCCACAGTGTCAGCGAAAACGGTTTCCTGTACGAAGAGGGGCCCAACTCCGGGGTTATTTCCAATGCTGAAGTTCTTCACCTTTTTGAGGATTTGGGAGCGGATTGTGAGATGGAAGTGGCCGCTAGTGCCGTCAAAAAGAGATATGTACTGAAAAATGGAAAATGGGAGGCGCTTCCCGGCGGACTTAAATCTGCAGTGATTACGCCACTCTTCAGTCTGAAAGATAAATTTCGCATACTGCTTGAACCCTTCAGACCGAAGGGAAAAGATCCCCATGAGACGTTGGCAGGACTTGTCAGAAGACGATTGGGCAAAAGTTTTTTAAATTACGCCATCGATCCATTTATTATTGGCGTTTATGCCGGTGATCCGGGTAGGCTGGTCCCAAAATACGCGCTGCCAAAACTCTATCAGTTGGAGCAACAATACGGCAGTTTTATCGGGGGGAGCATCAAAAAGCAGTTTCAGCCTAAAACGGAAGAGATGAAGAAGGTCACCCGGTGTGTGTTTTCTGTCAAAGGAGGCCTTTCTGTTTTGATCGATGGGCTGGTAAAACATATCGGGAATGAGCGCATACTTTTAAATTCAAGCAAGATAACGGTTAAGCCGATCGCGGATCACTTTGAAGTTTCTTATCTGAACAACCAGGGCGAACCCATTTCGATTGAGGCCAGAAAGGTTATCTCGACAGTTGGGGCCCATCAGTTGGATCAGATCATGCCATTTATAGATTCAGTATCCCTGGCAAAAATTGGCTCCCTGCATTACACAAAAGTTCTCGAAGTAATTGTTGGGTTCAAGGAGTGGAAAGGGATGAACCTGGATGCATTTGGCGGGTTGATCCCATTTGTCGAAAAGCGTGATTTGTTGGGGGCCCTTTTTATGTCAGCCCTATTTAAAGACAGGGCTCCTGAGGGTGGCGCACTCTTCTCCATCTTCATGGGAGGTGTCAGGCGACAAGATATTTATCAACTACCGGATGATGAGGTGCAAAAGATTGTCGGCATGGAATTTTGCGATTTGATGAAGGTGACAGATTTTCAACCCGAGCTTTTCAAGATTATCCGCCATCCCTATGCTATTCCACAATACGAGGCAGATAGCGGGGAACGGTTTAGTACCATTGTTGCCATCGAGCAAAAATACCCTGGTTTGGTCATTGGTGGAAATCTCAGGGATGGGATTGGCATGGCCGACAGGATTTTGCAGGGGAAAAAACTCTCGGACGTAGTCTGAAAAAAAGATCTGTCTTAAAATGAGAAGCTGTTTAAATTTCTTACACAGAGAATTTATTACTCCATAATTAAACTAAAAATGGCTTTGAAATTCTCGCTTTAGTTAAAATACGCTTGAGGAAACGACGAGTTACACAGAGAGAAAAATCGCTTGCGATTTTCCAATTCTGTGTAACTCCGGGGTTTCTCTCATGAAATCACCTAATTGCAGAAATTTCTATAAACCCTATATTTTCGATTAATAGAAAATTATTCTCTGTGTAATATTTTTAAACAGTCTCTGATTTTTTGATTAGGGACTCATTAATTCTTTATTTTTGTTTGATAATCTGTTCGTCATGACTTTAGCTACCCTACTCATCGAGGATCATCAGATCATAAAATATGTTCACACGATCATTAGTGGCTGCTTTATGATCATTGCAGTCTGGCTGTTTTACAGGTCGTTGCGCGGATATTTCAAGAATCTGGCATACACTCGTTTGGATAAATTTCTATCCTACGCATTTATTGTCAATCTCTATCTTCAACTCGTTTTCGGTCTTTTGCTGATGGCAAATCCTGCTGCTGTTCCTGGTCAGGAGGTTGTTGGTCAGGATATTACCATGAAGTTGGTCACCAAGCGGTTCTGGCCAATTGAGCACATAGTTTTGATGCTGTTCGCCCTGTTTATCGCCAACCTTGGATTGGTACTTTCGAACAACTCTCTGATTGACAAGGAGAAACACCGAAAAGTCCTTGTTTACTATGCCATCGCAATAGCGATAATTGGATTGTCGCTGGGCTCGACTTATCTGGAATAATTACGAATTTCAAATTACGAAATTCATGCCTTCATATTGTATAAGTTGGAAGATGAGACCATGTATTAGATGCTTAGCATTTTTGTAAATATCCTTATCCAATGAATTCTATCTGGTCTCTCAATTCTTAAGCGAATAAACTATTTAATTACAAGACCCCCTGACGGTAGAGTTATCATAAAGGTTGTTCCTTTGCCCACCATACTTGACACCCGAATTTCACCTTTATTCCGTTCAATAAACTCTTTACAAATTATCATCCCCAACCCGGTGCCTGTTTCGCCTGAAGTTCCTTTCGTTGAATGGTTTTCGTCAATCTTAAATAATTTTTTAATTTGCTCATTGTTCATCCCAACTCCCTGGTCTTTTATGCTGATATCAACAAAATCGCTTCTTATAACGGAGCTTATTTGAACCGATGAACCTTTTTTAGAAAACTTGATGGAATTTGTCAACAAATTCCGAAGAACTGTATCGATCATGTTCTTATCGGCGTATATGGTTTGTGATTCATCTACTTCGTCGAACATGATGTTGATCAATTTATTTTCTGCAAAGGTTCTCAGCAGTAAAACAGTCGAGCCGATCATGTCCTTAACATTAATTTCCTGAGAATTAAGTGTTATTTTGTTGGTTTGAGTAAGAGCCCAAGCCAACAGGTTTTCGATTAAGTTATAGGCCGTTTGAGAAGATTTCTGAATAATTGTTAAATATTCACGTTTTTCTTCTTCGTTTAGTTCATCATAATCGTCAATTAGAATATTAATAAATCCAAGGATCGAATTAAACGGATTTTTCAAATCGTGGGCGACAATGGAGAATAGTTTATTTTTAGTTTGATTGGCAATATCCAATTCCACATTTTGTTTTTCGATGGCTATGTTTTTCATCATCATTTTTTCCCTGTTTTTTTCCAACTCGCCATTTGCCGTCCTGAGTTCGGTTGTTCGATCTAAAACGGCTTTTTCCAATACCCGGTGTTGTTGCTTAAGGTTATTGATCCTCCAGAAATAGAAGGATAGAAAAGATGCTAACAGGAGAAAAGCCAATGAAATTCGGAACCACCAGCGATTCCAATAGGGAGGAACAATGGTCACTTTAATGGTTCTTGGATTTTCATTCCATACGCCATCGTTATTCGTAGCTTTGACCATAAATGTATAAGTGCCCGGATCAGGCTTGGTATAGCTGGCAATCCTACGGTCATAGTTCGTGTAAATCCAGTCTTTGTCATATCCATCTAATTTGTAGGCAAATTTGGCTTTTTGGGGGTATGTATAATTTAACGCATTAAAACAAAATGAGAAAACCGCATTGTTATAGTTTAGAACTATTTCATCGGTCTCATCTATGACCTGTTTTAAAGGAGAGTTTGGAGTGCGAACCGATACTGGTATGTTGAACAATTGAAATTCGTTGATGGTAACACGGGGAATGTATGTGTTTTGAGCAAGTCTGTCAGGATTAAAAGTAAAAAAACCATTAAAGCCTCCTAAGTAAAAGATGCCATCAGATGCTTTCAGCGCCGAAATAATTGCAAAATTAGTTGCATTGTTGCCATGAGGCAAATAGTTATGTGTAAATTCTTTTCGTACAACATCGAATTTACTTAGCCCTCCGTACGAGGCAACCCATATATTGCCCCTTTTGTCTTCTAAGACACTGGTTATCCGATTAGTAGAGAGTCCGGTGCTTTTATCAAATTTTTCGATTGTACGACTGGCATTCATTTTCAATAATCCTTTGCTGCTGGAACTAAACCAGTAATTTCCCTTGGTATCGCGACAGGCATCGTTCAGGTATATGTAATCAAGTGCATCCCATTTTTTGAAAGACTTGGTTTCCGTCTGCCAGGTACAATATCCAATGTTGGTGAGGAACCCAAACTCTTGGCCAAACTTTTTAATCCCATGTACCTGATTATTCAGTATGCTTGCAGGGTTGCCTGGATCATTACGGTATCGTTCGATCACCCCCTTGTTGATGTCGAAAACATCCACTCCGTGATCCATTAAATAGGCCATCCAAATTTGACCGTTATCGTCGAAAACCAGATTCCAAACATTATTACTTGATATTGCAGTAGGGTCGTTCTCTTTCGAAAGATAGTGAGTAAATTTTTTTGTTTTACGATCAAACTTGTTTAGCCCTGCACCCCAGGTACCCAGCCAGATATCGTGGTTTTTATCTTCACCAATGCACAATAGCACATTGCCGCTAATCGATGTAGGATCATCGGGGTTATGCACATAGTTTGTGAACGATTTGGTTTTAGGATTGAAAACACTCAATCCACCGCCATCGGTGCCGAGCCAGATAAGCCCTTGCGAATCTTCGAAGATGCGATAGACAATATTGTACACGAGCGAATTATTATTATACGCCTGGTGCAAGTATTTGGTGAATATCTCTTCTTTGGGATTATAAATATTTAATCCACCTGCCGAAGTTCCGACATAAATGATTCCCTCCACATCGATATACACAATCCAGACGCCATTGTTATTCAGGCCTTTCTCATTTTGGTCATCTTTCATGCAATATGCCATATTCATGGTTTGAAGGTCGAGGCGGTTCACCCCTCCCTGATCGACACCAATCAAAAGGTATTTGTTTTGGTCAAGGACCAAACTTGTAATTTCTTTTCCTGAAGTCCCTATGCCATCGGTTGCAACCGGAATTTTTTTGCATTCCCCACTTTGGGTGTTATAGACCATAAGTCCGGAGCCTAATGTACCTATCCAAATATGGTTACCCTCAAGTTCAATTCGTTTTTCCAGGTTTAAAGTTGAAGCGATGAACGGATGTTGATGCTTTTCAAACCGTTCTTCCTTTATTTTAAACGACCATAAAACATCGCCTTTAGAGCCGAACCAAAGCGTGTTATCGGAGTCGTAATCGAAGTTCGTCAAAGAATTGTTGCTTTGTTTATTTAGTTCAGTAGGAAAGTAATATTGCTTAAAGTCGTTGGTTTCAGGATTGTATTTATTAAACCCGTTCATCGTGGCAATCCAAATAGTTCCGTTTTTATCTTGCAAAATGTCTCTGATTTCATTATGGGATAGGCTGTTGTGTTTTGTGGAATTAGTATAAAAATGGTTGAATGTCTCTGTGTTACGGTTGAATAGGTTTAAACCGACGCTGGTCCCGACCCACAAATTTTGGCTATTATCTTCAAAAATGCACCTAATATCATTGCTCGTTATGCTGGTGGTATCTGCCGAACTATGATTGTAAACTTGTATCTTATCGCCATCATAGCGATTCAGCCCAATGTTTGTCCCAATCCATAAATAATCCCTGCTATCGCGGAAAACACACCTGACCCGATTACTCAGCAACCCATTCTCAATGGTTAATTGCTTAAAATTCATGTCCTTAAATGAAGCCTGACTGGTAAACGTAAAAGCCAGAAACAAAAAGATGATTGTGTATTTGCAAATTGATTTACCCATTTCTGTATGTATTCAATAATAAACATATTAGTAAGAACTAATATGAGATAAGGTATACAAGCATGGCCTCCTGATTTCTCAGACGACTCTTTTGACTGGGAAGGAAGGCTTAAAGTTAAGAAAAAATAACGTGAATTAAAGTATAAGGATAGGGAGCCCACAAATAAATTGGCGAATTAATATATCAGGTCAAAAAGAGTGAAATTCAATTTTAAATGTGAAATTTGCATTACACTAATCAGCCATTTCAGTCATTCATGCCCAAGCTCTATTTAATTCCGACGACTCTTGGAGATACTGCTGTAGAAAAAGTACTACCTGCAGAGATTATGAAGGTGGTCAGATCATTACGCTATTTTGTTGTCGAAAACACCCGCACGGCTCGTCGTCATCTGAAGAAGATGGTTCCGGAGATCGTCATTGATGAACTCGATTTTAAAGAGTTGAACGAACATACCCAGCCAATTGAGCTTGATTTGTTGCTGAATCCTATCAGAAATGGATTTGATCTCGGAATTCTCTCCGAAGCCGGTTGTCCGGGAGTTGCGGATCCGGGCGCGGACCTGGTGAAACTCGCGCATGATAAGGGAATCCAGGTCGTACCACTGGTTGGGCCCTCTTCGATTTTGCTTTCATTGATGGCATCCGGGATGAATGGCCAGAATTTTGCATTTATCGGCTACCTGCCCGTCAAACCGGCCGAAAGGAATGCTGCCATTCGCGATCTGGAGCGAATTTCGGGCAGGGACAAACAGACACAGATCTTCATTGAAGCCCCCTACCGCAATGCAAAACTGTTGGAGGACCTTCTTGCCTTTTGCAACGGTCAAACCCGACTGTGCATCGCGGTCGACCTGACCTTGGATAGCGAATTCGTGGTAACAAAAACGGTTGCTGCATGGAAGAAGGCGATACCGGATATCAACAAACGGCCGGCGATTTTTCTGCTGCAGTGCCCGTGAAAAAGAGAAAGACTGGGACGACTGGGATGACTAGGACGACTGGGATGACTAGGATCAATGAAACGGAGAAGCAGGACTTGGGTCACAGACACTGAGCTAGTTCTCCCTGAGCCTGTCGAATGGGCGATGCGTGATATAATTTAGTTCAAATGCCGGTCCCTGAGCTTGTCGAAGGGGGAAAATGTGAAAATGTGAAAATGTGAAAATTGGAAAATATGAAAATATGATAATGGTGAGAGAATCCAACAATCCACAAATCCAACAAATCCAAATCCAAGGATGAGAATTACTGTTTTAGGATCCGGGACTTCGCAGGGTGTTCCTGTCATTGCATGCAACTGTGAGGTTTGTCGCTCTGCCGATAGCCGGGACAAACGTCTGAGATGCGCCATTCTGGTGGAGGATGGGGATACTATTCTGTTGGTGGATGCCGGTCCGGACTTCAGACAGCAGATGTTGCAGTACAAGGTAAAAAACCTGGACGCGGTACTTCTCACGCATGAACACGCCGATCATATTTTTGGTCTGGATGACATCCGGAGTTTCAACTGGGTCAGAAAAGCCCCGATGGATATTTATTGTGAGAAAAGGGTGGCAGAGAACCTCAAAACCATCTTCAATTATGCATTCGCTGAAAACAGGTACCCCGGAACGCCGCAAATGGAACTCGTGCAGATAGATAGCGAACCATTTCAGGTGAAGGGGATAGCGGTTATCCCAATACGGCTCTACCATCACAAACTGCCCGTATATGGATTTCGCTTTGGTAAATTTGCATACATAACAGATTTCAACAGGATTGAGAAAGATGAGTTGGCTAAACTGAAAGGGGTAGAAGTGCTGATTATTTGTGCGTTGAGGAAAACTATCCATATTTCACACCTGAATCTTTCGGAGGCATTGAAGTTGATCGGTGAGATTGGGGCAAAAAGAACCTACCTTACCCACATGAGCCACGAAATGGGATTTCATGCAGATTTAGTGAAAGAGTTGCCCGATGGCGTTGAACCGGCATGGGATGGGCTGGTGATTGAGATCGGGGAGAGTTGAGAGTTGAAAGTGGAAAGTGTAAAGTTGAAAGTGGAAAGTGGAAAGTGGAAAGTGTAAAGTTGAAAGTGTAAAGTTGAAAGTGGAAAGTTGAGAGCTGAAAGTTGAAAGTTGAAAGTGGAGAGTTGAAAGTGGAGAGTTGAAAGTGGATAATGTGAGCCGGTCACTGAGCGTTAGGAAGAATTTGGATTGGTGTTGGTAGTTTTTTTACCAACATTTGGTACAGGTGGATCACAGGGGTTGCTTAAATGAGTTGTTTGGCCTGGTTGCATATTTTTTTAAGTGAATCACGTAAATAATGGATATGAATACTCTTTTGGTTTGTGTATAAAGCAAATATATTCAATTGATTAACTAAATTATATATAAATTTTACACTTTTTTAATTATTTAGTTTCGATCCACAGTTTTTTTAGTCTTTTGAAGTTCGTATAATTGCACAATTATCAAATTAACATCAAATGAAACTTTATTTTCCGGAGAATTATAAGGCAAAACTTGACCTGAAACAAACAGAAAAGGCAATTAAGCTGATAAAAGATTTTTTTCAGGAGAACCTCTCTTCTGAATTGCGCCTGCGCAGGGTAACAGCCCCTCTTTTTGTACTGAAAGGGACTGGTATCAACGATGACCTGAATGGTATAGAACGCCCTGTTACTTTTGCCATTAAAGAGATGAACGATGCCAAGGCAGAAATTGTCCATTCACTGGCGAAATGGAAAAGGTTAATGCTGGCTCAGTTCGGTATCCCGGCAGGGTATGGCATTTATACCGACATGAACGCCATACGGGCCGATGAAGAACTTACCAACATCCACTCCTTGTATGTCGACCAGTGGGACTGGGAAACGGTAATTACGGCCAAACAGCGCGATATTGCCTACCTGAAAAAGGTTGTCAACCAGATTTACGCCGTCTTGTTACGGACCGAATTTGTCGTGTATGAGAACTATCCAACGATTAAGCCTTTGCTCCCGGAGGAGATCACCTTTGTTTATTCGGAAGAGTTGGTTCAGCGTTATCCAAAACTGACCCCCAAGGAGCGGGAATATGAGATCACCAAGGCACACGGGGCAGTATTTATTATCGGAATCGGCGGCAAGCTGAGCAACGGCGAGGTCCATGATGGCCGTGCTCCCGATTACGATGACTGGACAACCCCGAATGCTGGAGGGTTTAAAGGGTTGAACGGGGATATCTTGATATGGAACCCGGTATTGCAGCAACCTTTCGAGATTTCATCGATGGGCATCAGGGTTGACAAGGAGGCGCTGCTTCTTCAGTTGGAAATCGCTGGCGCCAACAAACGGAAAGAATTGCTTTTCCACAAAAAATTGTTGAAGGATGAACTGCCGCTCTCCATCGGCGGTGGTATCGGACAATCCAGACTTTGCATGTACTTTTTGCGCAAGGCCCATATCGGGGAGGTGCAGGCCAGCCTTTGGCCCGATGAGATGGTGCAGCAATGCGCTGAGCACAACATCTACATGGTTTAAACGAAATGTCGATCACAAAAATCCCTGGGCCATTTCCGGTTCAGGGATTTTTTTGTATTTTTGCGCCCAATTAAGGCCGGCCCGGTAGCTCAATGGATAGAGCAACAGCCTTCTAAGCTGTAGGTTCTTGGTTCGATCCCAAGCCGGGTCACGAAAACTCTTGTAAATTATTGATTTACAAGAGTTTTTTTGTGTTTTCTGTCCTTTCACAGAGAAAAGAAATGCCCTTTTCTCTCCGCTCAAATAATTTTCAACCGATATTTACCGGAATCTATTTTGTTCTAGAAAACATTTTTGTAATTTCAGTTGTTTCTACTATTATTAATTTTTAACAAGGCTACCTAACTGTTCTTTAAGTTCGGATTTACTGGATTTTGATCCGGATTAATTTTTCACTTCTATTCTGTAATCCCCTTTACACAGAATACTAAAGTTGAAAGTCCGACCTTCACGGTATTTTATTACTTAAGTGTCAGACTTATTCATTGAATTATGTTGTGACAAAATAAAGAACAATAGCCAAGCAATACATTCATTCGATGAATCAGATCAAAAATTCTGTCATGCCCTTAACAGGCTTATCCTGTACCAATTGCGCAAATGCTATCGAAACGAATCTGCGTAAGGTTCCGGGAGTCAAGGAGGCGAATGTCGATTTCGCCAGCGAGACATTGAACATTACCTTTGATTCATCTCTTCTCGGAGATTTTCAAATTATTGAGGCTGTCAGACATATTGGATACGATGTAGCGCTCGGTAAAGTAGAACTTCCGGTATCGGGAATGAGGGATACAGCCGATGCCCTGGCGCTCGAAAAGTTGCTCAGCAAACAAAATGGCGTTGTAGTTGCGGTAGTCGGATATGGGAGTGACCACGTTATTTTGGAGTTCATTCCTGGTATGACCTCACTCTCCGAGCTTGCTGCCGTTATCCGCAAAGCCGGATTCGACCTGGTTCAGGAGGGAGAGTCTGACCTGGAGGAAGATATGGAAGCAGAAGTTAGGGCAGTAGGGCTCAAAAAGCAGAAAAATCTCTTGATCACCGGTCTTGTCTTCACCATACCACTGATCTGCTTCAGCATGGCACGCGATTTCAAGTTGGTTGGCTTTCACAACGACTTGTATGCGATGCTCCTGGCTGCTACGGTCGTACAATTTGTGGTGGGCTGGCAGTTTTATGTGGGTACCTTCAAAAGCCTGAGACTTGGCGGCGCCAACATGGATGTCCTGATCATGATGGGCTCGTCTGTTGCCTATTTTTCCAGTCTTTGTGTGACATTTGGAATCATTGAAAGTCCCAATGTCTATTTTGAAACAGGCGCCGCCATTATTACACTGATCCGTCTGGGAAAATACCTGGAAACGAAAGCAAGGGGAAAAACTTCAGATGCACTGAAGGCCTTGATGGGCTTACGAGCCAAAACTGCCATTGTTGTAAAAGATGGTAAGGAGTGTGAAACAAACATTGAATTGGTAGAAGTTGGCGACACAATCATTGTCCGTCCTGGGGAAAAAGTACCTGTGGATGGCATCATTTCTGAAGGTCGTTCAGCTTTTGAAGAATCAATGATCACTGGTGAGTCGATGCCGGTTAGCAAAGGACCCGGGGATCAGGTTATAGGGGCTACCATAAACCGTGAAGGAATGATCCGGTTCGAAGCCACCAGGGTAGGTAAAAATTCTACCCTATCCCAAATCGTGAAAATGGTCCGGACCGCACAGGGGAGTAAAGCGCCAATTCAGAAATTAACCGATCAGATAGGCAGATATTTTGTGCCGATTATCATTGGAATTGCCTTATTCACCTTCCTTGCATGGATCTATGTTGCGCAGGCCGACTGGACTGTTGCCATGATCAATGCCATTGCCGTACTGGTCATCGCTTGCCCGTGCGCCATAGGGCTGGCCACGCCAACAGCCATCATGGTGGGCACTTCCAAGGGAGCGGAGAACGGGATCTTGTTCAAAAACAGTGAAGTACTTGAGCGCGCTGGTAAAATTCATGTGGTAGTACTCGACAAAACCGGCACTATAACCATCGGGGAACCAATGGTGACTGATATTATTCCATTCGGAAATTACACGGTTGACGAAGTAATTTCCATAGCCGCCAGTGCTGAGTCTGGTTCGGAACATCCTTTGGGCAGTGCCATTGTGAAAGCGGCAAAAGAAAAAAAATTAGAGCTTTCGGGGCCACTACAGTTCAGGGCTTTTGGGGGATTTGGTATTCGTGCAAGTGTTGGAGAGCATATTGTTACCATTGGCAACTTAAGGATGATGGCCAATGAGGAGATCCCAACAGAGGAATTTCAACCAGAAATCATCAGATTGCAGACGGATGGGAAAACAGCAGTATTGGTAGCAGTGAGACCTGCCAATGATAATGGACAAAGCCAGGTGATCGGTATCATCGCAGTTGCTGATACGCTGAAACCAGGGGCAAAAGAGGCCATTTCAGAACTACAACGGTTGGGATTGGATTTGGTGATGATTACCGGTGACAATTGGCTGTCGGCCCAGGCAATTGCAAAACAGGTTGGAATTACCAGGGTATTTGCGGAGGTATCGCCGGGTGAAAAGGCAGATGAAATCCGAAAAATACAGGAGGAGGGTTCTTTGGGTAATTATTCTCATCCGGTAGTGGCCATGGTGGGCGATGGTATCAACGATGCCCCGGCTCTTGCCCAGGCGGATGTAGGCATTGCCATAGGAAC
This sequence comes from Prolixibacteraceae bacterium, assembly GCA_023228025.1. Classification (GTDB taxonomy): domain Bacteria; phylum Bacteroidota; class Bacteroidia; order Bacteroidales; family Prolixibacteraceae; genus CAINVV01. The sequence continues at coordinate 21,359 of JALOCD010000005.1, forward strand.
AGGGACGGATATTGCCATGGCTGCCGCCGGTATCACCCTCATTAGCGGTGATCTTTCAGGTGTTGGAAGGGCCATATCATTGTCTCGCGGAACCTCTCAAACAATCGTTCAAAATCTGATTTGGGCGCTGTTTTACAACGTGGCGTTGATACCGATAGCTGCCTATGGGTTACTAAGTCCGATGTTTGCAGCAGGAGCGATGGCCTTCAGTTCAATCTTCGTGGTAACAAACAGTCTTCGCCTGAGGGCCTACAAAGTTCAATCTTTTAAACCCAAAAAATCAATTATGCGCCAAACGTTGGATCTTGTACCCAGGATTATCGCTCCCGTCATAGTGCTGGCAATCCTGATTATTGGCCCAATGTTACTGATGCCCGCCGGAAACATGGAAATAAAGGGGCCAATCCAGGTAATATGACACCGCTTCTGATGATGGTCATGGCGCTGTCGAATGCCTTGATTGCCATATCTTATGCCTCGATTCCGATTTTTCTGGTTGTATTTATCAGGAGAAGGAAGGATATGCCGTTTACCTGGATTATTTTCCTGTTTGGTCTCTTTATTCTGGCTTGCGGAGCTACCCATATTGTACACGTGGTAGGGCTCTGGTGGGAGGTAAACTGGTGGCAAGCCTCTGTGGATACTTTCTGTGCACTAATTTCACTGGCAACTGCAGTGGTCGTGTGGCCATATTTACCAAAAATATTATCAATCCCAAGCCCTGATCAGTTGAGGATGGTCAATCTTGACCTGCAAAAGGAGAAGGACAAGCTCGTTTACACTCAAAATAATTTGCAGAAGGCTTATAACGATGTGGAAATTACGGTGAAAGAGCGGACTGATGAGCTGATAGTTGCCAATTTACGTCTTCAGGAAGAGATTGAGGAACGAAAAAAGCTCGAGGAGGCAATTCGCCTCAGTGAGGAGTATTTTCGTAATATTTTTGAATACTCCACTATTGGAGTGGCGATCACCTCTGTAAATGGAAACATGAAGGCCAACCAACATTTCAGAGAGATCCTGGGCTTTTCGGAGGAAGAACTATCGAAAAAGCGGTGGCAAGAAATTACCCATCCCGATGATGTACAATTGAACCAGGATTATCTAAATTCCATCATTGCCGGTGAAAAGCCTTCCGCTCGTTTTGAAAAACGGTATATTCACAAAAATGGCAGCTATGTGTGGGTTGATATCAGTACCATTCTTCAACGTGACAAAGATGGTTTGCCACTCTATTTTATTACCTCTATCCAGGACATTACTGATCGTAAAAAGGCTGAAGAAGAACATATAGTACTGAACCAGCGGTTACAAATGTTGGTTTTGGCAATACAAGAGCTTTCCATAGCTCAAGATATTTCCAGAATCATGGAAATTGTCAGGGCCTCGGCCCGGAATCTGGTCAATGCCAGTGGCGCAACTTTTGTTTTGAAGGATGGGGAGATGTGTTATTATGCTGATGAGGATGCCATTGCACCATTGTGGAAAGGCCAAAGGTTTCCGCTTGGCTCATGCATTAGTGGTTGGGCAATGGAACACAAGGAAGCAGTTACCATCAGCGATATTTATGCTGATCCGCGTATCCCGGTTGAGGCATATAAGAAGACTTTTGTGAAGAGTCTGGCTATGGTACCTATCCGAAAAGGGGATCCGCTCGGGGCAATTGGGGCATATTGGGAAGAGTATTATTCTCCTTCACCCATTGAGGTACAACTGCTGCAAACCCTGGCTGATGCCACGGCGAGGGCAGTGGAAAACGTCCAATTGTTTGAAGGACTTGAAAATAGGGTTGCTCAGCGCACCGTTCAACTAGAAACCGCCAACAAGGAGCTGGAGGCCTTTTCCTATTCTGTATCACATGATTTGAGGGCCCCATTGCGGCACATCAATGGATTTATTAATCTGTTTCTGGAAAAAAGAACATCAAATCTAACCGAAGAAGAACTTGGATACTTAAAAACCGTTACCAATTCGGCCAGTGAAATGGGAGAATTAATCGATGCATTACTGACCTTTTCAAGGCTTAACAGGACAGAACTCCACAAACAACATATCGATACGCAACAGATCATTGAACAAGGGTTAAAAATATTTGAAGAGGAAATGAAAACGCGCGTCATCGAGTTGAAAATCAACAAGCTTCCCAAATCCTTTGGGGATTATCAGCTTATAGGACAGGTTTGGATCAATCTTTTATCGAATGCCATTAAATATACGGGTAAAAAAGAGAGGGCTGTTATTGAGATTGGGAGTTATCCTGATAAAACCGGCACAGTCTTCTACATCCGAGACAATGGCGCCGGTTTCAACATGAAATATGTAGAAAAACTATTTGGGGTTTTTCAGCGCTTACACAAATCGCGCGATTTTGAAGGTATCGGTATTGGACTGGCAAATATCAACCGCATTATTACACGACACGGCGGCAAATGTTGGGCTGAAAGCAAGGAGAATGACGGTGCAGTCTTTTATTTTAGTTTGCCGGATGCTAAAAATGAACACTGAATTTTTTTTATCGGAGTTTAGAATTTATATACTTTATTTCTTTATTTTTAATTACTCTAAACCGAAGTTCCATGCAAACACTAGTAAAGGATATCCTATTGGTGGATGATAGCGCCAATGATGTTACGCTGATAAAGAATGCCTTGGACGAAGCTAATTTTGGAAACAATATCATTGTGGCTGAGGATGGCGAGGAGGCGATCGATTTTCTGAAAACAAGGGGGAAATTTGAAGGATATACAGGTGGAAAGCCTATTTTTATACTATTGGATATCAAGATGCCGCTGATGGACGGCATTGAAGTTCTAAAGGTGATCCGTCAGGATCCCAGGTACAACATGGTTCCCGTGATCATGTTAACCTCGTCGCGCGATACGCATGACCTGCAAGCTTGTTACGAAAATGGAGCCAACTCTTTTGTTGTCAAGCCGGTGAACATGGGTTCCTTTATCCAGGTCGTAAAAGAGCTTGGTAAATATTGGGTGGTAATTAACGAACTGCCCGCATGATTACAGATATTTTAAAGTAGGACGGATGAACATGGTCCCAATCAAAATACTTCATCTTGAAGACGATGAGAATGATGCCAGGCTGGTGCAATCAATTCTCAGTAAAGCTGACATTAAGTTCGATTATCTATTGACCGACTCCGAGGAGGAGTTTAAGTCCTGCCTCGAAAAGAAGCATATCGATCTTATCCTTTCTGATTTTCATCTGCCTGACTATAGCGGTTCGGAAGCGCTACTTTTTGTCAAAGAGAAATTTTCACATATCCCATTTGTCTTTCTGAGCGGAACGATGGGGGAGGATGTGGCGATTGGTTCCCTATTAAACGGTGCAACAGATTATGTGCTTAAAAATAGATTGGAACGATTGATTCCCGCTATAAACAGGGCGATCAAAGAGTCGCAGACGCAACTGGCCAAGCTTCAAATGGAAAAGCAACTAATGCAATCAGAGGAGAATTTCAGGCGTTCCATCTCAGAATCCCCGCTAGGCATACGAATCGTTACGGTAACGGGTAAAACAGTCTACGCCAACAAGGCTTTTTTGGATATTTTTGATTTTGTTACATTGGAAGAATTCATCCAAAAACCTTCAAAGGAGATCTATTCCCACGAAAGTTACGTGCAGCACCTCAAAAGAAAAGTGATGCGACAAATTGGCAAGGAAATTTTTGAGTATGAGTTAAGTATTGTTAGAAAGAATAAGGAAATACGGCACGTTAAAATTATACGAAACGAAGTTTTCTGGAACGGGGAAAAGCATTATCAGGTGATCAACCAGGATATCACGGTTCAAAAAAAATTGACCGCAGACCTGGTTGCCGCCAAGGTGCGGGCTGAAGAGAGTGATCGGTTAAAATCGGCCTTTCTTACCAATCTCAGTCATGAGATCAGAACCCCTATGAACGGCATTCTGGGCTTTGCCGAATTGCTTAAAGAGCCCAAACTATCTCCTGAGGAATCCCGTGAATATGTTTCAATAATTGAAAAAAGCGGGGTTCGAATGCTTAATCTGTTAGAGGAAATTATTACCATATCCAAAATCGAATCCGGACAGATAAGGCTCCAACTGATGGAAACAAATATCAATGAACTGATTGAACAGGTTTACCATGCCTATAAGAAAATAGCGGAAGAGAAGGGACTGAAGTTATCTTTTAAGAATGCAGTTGCAGGCGATGCTTCTATTGTAAAAACTGATCGTACGAAAGTTCACGAGGTTTTGGTCAATCTCACAAAAAATGCCATCAAATTCAGTGATTTTGGCGTCATTGAAATTGGGTACAATCTGGTTGGGAAAGGGCATGAAACCGTCATTCAGTTCTACGTCAAAGATCAGGGTATCGGAGTGCCAAAAGAGAGGCAAACAGCAATTTTTGAACGTTTTATACAGGCCGATATTGCCGACAAAAGAGCATTTCAGGGCATTGGACTGGGATTATCAATATCAAAAGCATACGTTGAAATGCTTGGTGGACAAATTTGGGTCGAAAGTGATCCAGATGGACGAAATGGCTCAAATTTCAGTTTTACCCTTCCGTTGCATCGGGGCAATCTTAAATAGGACAGTGTTAATTTGGCTATTCGATGGCAGGAATGGTAAAGCAGAACCTGCTTCCATGGCCAACTTCGCTCTCGGCCCAAATTGATCCCAGGTGAATTCTAACAAACTCTTTGCAGAGAATCAGCCCCAGACCTGTTCCCTGTTCGTTTTGTGTGCCGGGCCGACTGTTACTTTGATCAATCCTGAATAGTTTTGCCAGCTCATTTCCATCCATGCCTATTCCGGTATCATCAACTGTAAATTTTAATTCATTGCCTATCTTCTCAGTTTTGATTTCAACGATTCCTCCGGGTTGGGTAAATTTGATGGCATTGGAGATTAAATTTCTGAATACACTGGAAATCATCTCTTTGTCTACCTTTGCCATGATTGATGGATCAATTTTCTTGGTCAGGAGGATCGATTTTTGCAATGCGGAAATTTTAAGCAATTCAAAAACTTCATGAATAATAGAACTTACATCCATTGCATGTGGATTGAAATCCATCCGGCCTGATTGAGAGCGGGACCAATCTACCAGGTTCATCAACAGATCGATGGCTTTTTGTGAGGAGTACTGGATGATTTCGGCATACTCTTCAATATTATCATAATCCTTTTGTTTGATTTGGTCAGCCAAAATATTGCTGAATCCATGGATTCCAGTGAATGGGCTCTTCAAATCGTGCGCGATGATCGAGAAAAATTTATCTTTTGTCGCATTGAGCTCCCGCAATTGTACTTCACTTTCCTGCAAGGAGCGCAAGGCGTTTTTTTGAATGGTGATGTCGCGAAAACTCCACACCCGGCCAACACACTCCCCATTGAAGATTTGTGACTGTGAATAGCGTTCTATAGTACGGCCATCTTTAAGTTCAATAAAATCAGTTGAGGTCTCTTCGAAATTGTTGTACAGTTCAATGACTTTGTTTAAAAATCCATCAGGATCCATTAATTTGTCCAGAACGAAGGAGAGTAGTTCTTCATCATTTCCAGATTCAATGATGGGCACAGGAATTCCCCAAAGCTCTACAAACTTCATATTATAGTTGGTGATTTTCCCATTTTTATCTACCACAAGGATTCCGTCTGCCGTTGACTCCAGGGTCGCAGAAATCAGCGAGTTTGATTTTGCCAGCTCATCTTCAGCTCTTTTTCGTTCAATGACATTGGCAACCTGGCCCCCGATAGAATCCAAAAACTGGAGGTGGTGCTCGTTGTAAACATGTTCCTCATTGTAATGTTGGAGCACCAATACTCCAATGGTACGTGAAGATGTTTTCAATGGAACCCCTATCCAGCTTGGCGACATCGAACCAACCAATTCAACCTCATTGCGTTTGGAAAGTTGCTCGAATAATTCCTTTGGTATCAGCATTGATTTTCCGGTACGATAAACATAGGCCGTGCAACTTTTTCGCAATGCCTGCGGTTCGATAAATTCATCGTACTGATCAACGATGTATGGAAAATGGAATAGTCCGGTATTTTCATCATAGAGGGCAAAGAAGCAATTTTCGGCATACAATACCTTTTTTAATGAGTGATGGATCAACTTCAGTAATTCATGGAGATCTGATGTTTGTACGACACCCTGGACTATTTCAAACAAGGTATTCATTTCATTTTCAGTTTCTTTACGTTCAGTTATGTCAATCATAACGCTGACAATACAATCCATTCCACGGAATTTAATAATCTCTCCTGAGATCACACAAGTAAAAATTTCACCGGTTTTCCGCCTGAACCTGGCTTCTAAATATTCAATTTTGCCTACTCTTCTTAGGGTTTTGTAGAAATACAGCCGTTCTGGTTTGTCGTCCCATAATTTTAGTTCAAGAATGGTTTTTCCAATGACCTCATCCCTTGAATAACCTGATAAGGTTATGTTGTTGTTGGTTTCCAAAATAAGGCCGGAATGCAAAGTTGTGATCATCATAAGCCCCGGACTGTATTGAAAAACCTTGGAAAACATTGCTGCACTTTCGATTAGCGCATTTTGCGACACTATTTGCGTTGTTATGTCTACAAAAGTGATTACAATAAATTTTAAATTACCCAGATTATCAAACTCTGGATAGCCATTTACTTGTACCCAAACATGATCCTTGAATTTTGGCCTATACACCCCACCAACAATATTTTCGAAGGAATGCAATGTTGAAACGACTTTTGCAACAGGGTACTCTTCATGAGGTAATTCACTTCCCTCCTTATTTGTAAAGTGCCATTCCGGGTCAATGGCTATCTTCCCTTGAATCTGTTCCAATGATAATCCAAGAATCCGTGTTGCCTCCTTATTTGCCCATAGGACAGAGGTATTAGGCGAATGAATCACTACCCCGGCATTCACTATGTCTAAAAGTGATTGAATATGGATGTCTCCTAATGTATGTGAAACTTTTACTTTGTTCATAAAGCGACTAATCTTAACTATATTTTTGAATCACCTCCAAAAGGTTATTTTTTTTGATGGGTTTGGCAATAAAATCATCACATCCTGCCTGCAATGCCTTTTCCCTGTCTTCAATAGAGGCATAGGCAGTTTGGGCGATAACCGGCATGGCCGGGTATCTCTCTTTTATCTTAATGGTAGCTTCATAACCACTCATTTCCGGCATTTTTAAGTCCATGAAAATTAAATCGTACGATCGTTTTAGAACCATTTCAATTGCCTCTTTGCCATTGCAGGCGCGATCAATTCTTTTGACACTGTTTTTGAGCAAAATTTCAAGATAGAGAAAATTAATTTGTTCGTCATCCGCGATTAGGATGGAGAGATCCTTCAACTTATGATGTGGCGTAAGAGCTGATTTTTCAATTTCATGCGCCTCTTTTGTCCGAACCATTGGTATGGAGAAATAAAAGCAGGAACCCTTCCCGACCTCGGATTCTATCCAAAATGTACCGTTCAAAGATCTGACCAGCTCTTTCATGATGCTCAATCCAAGACCGGTGCCTCCAATGGCTTTAGAAATAGCAAGTTCAGAGCGGTAAAACGATTCAAAAATTTTATCCTGCTCTTGTGGTGGAATACCCATTCCGGTATCCTTTACATAAAATGTCAAATTGTCAGGATTGGTTATATACCCAACTTCTACAAATCCTTCTTCGGTATATTTGATGGCATTGGAGGTCAAATTGATCAGGATTTGCTTGATTTTTTCATGATCAGACATGATTGAAAGGCGGGGGGTCTCTTGTGGAATTTTCAGGATCAGGTTGATATTCTTTTTCTGGCACTCCGCATTAAACTTATCACCAAGATTGGTGATAAGATCTGATGGTTCCAAAGGCTGTCGGTTAACCTCGGGTTTTTCGCTTTGCAACCTGGATAGGAGAATCACATTTTCAATCAGTGTCAACAACTGGTTTGAACTGTTCAGGATAATCCCGGCATATTCGTCTTTATCTTGGTTATCTGCCTCGGCCATTAAACTGGAAAAGCCCATGATGTGGTTCATTGGTGTTCGGATTTCATGGCTCATGTTGTTCAGAAAAGCCGATTTGAGACGGTTGCTCTCCTCGGCCATCTCTTTGGCTGCAATCAATTCGGTCCGGTGTTTCTGCATTTCAGTAATATCCATGGCAACACCGATTAACGCCAAAGGGTTATTTAGGTCATTTTTAATGACGGATGTTGAAAGAAGGATCGGAAAATGTGTACCATCTTTTTTCTTGTTCATAATTTCTCCTCTCCAACCACCGTCCAAAGTCTCCGGCAAAATGTTCCTGATATGTTCAAATGCTATATCTTCCGGCCGTAATATGGCGATATGCTGACCGATTAATTCATTCAAGGTATATCCATAGGTATGCAGAAAAGACTTATTAACATAAATAATTTTGTCATCATTGTCGGTTATGGATACACATTCACTGATACTTTCAAGGGAATAAGCCATCAATCTTAATTTGTTCTCAATCTCCTTTTTTTCTGATATATCTTCAAAGATCTCCAGCATGGCCTTCCTTCCCTGGAACATCATTCCAGTGTGACTAATCTGGAATGTTTTTCCGCCCAGTAGCCCTTCGGATTCATACAGTTTGGTAGTTCCCAATTGAATGCCGGCAATCAATGGACAACCGGGACATTGTGTGCAATCATCGCGGTAAAGTTCCCAGCACTTTTGGTTCACGGCATTCTTACCAAAATGGTTGGAAAAATTTTCATTAACGAAGAGGATGTTTCCATATTCGTCGACTATATCCATTCCAAATGGGATGGTTTGAATAAGGGATTGGTTCAATTCGTTGGATTGGCTCAGTGACTCTTCAGCTATTTTTCGTTCGTTAATATCCCTGAAATTGATAACAATGGCATTGATGTCAGGATTTGACAGAAAGTTGCTGAAGGTGCTTTCAATCCATTTGTATTTACCGTCGGCCATTGCAAAACGATATTGCAAAGTGGGTGTATATGAGGGATTTTCCAATATTTTTAAGAGTTCTCCAATCACCATGGGTAGATCTTCCGGATGGGTAAGATCGTCTCCGGATAAAACTCCCATCATATCAGAAGAATACCCAAACATCTTCAAGCCGGCAGGACTGACAAATAGAAATTTACTATCGGCATCGATTAAAGCCACACCATCGGGAGCCTTCTCGATCAGGGCCCTGTAATGATTCTCAGTTTTTTTAAGCGCCTCTTCGGCATTTTTGCGTTCGGTGATGTCAGTGATGATTCCGTACCAAAGTGTGCCCCCATCCTCCATCCTTTCGGGTTTTGCGTCACACATTCGCCAACGAACGCCAATATCCGGCAAAATGACCCTGAATTCACTGTGGTATAACTCCAGGGTACGTGCAGAGTCCATGATAGAGGAGACTATGTAGTCGTAATCTTCGGGATGTAACCTGCCAAACACAGGAGTAGCATCTTCCCGTACCTCTTCGGGTGTAACACCATAAATGTCCTTCATCCCGGGACTGGAGTAAGGGAAGCAGGAACGGCCATCGCTGTACATCCTGTATTGGTAAACGACACCCGGCATCTGATCTGTCAGCTTTCGCAACATTTCATGGCTCTTTTCAAGCTCTGCGGTACGTTCCAGAACCAGTTTTTTCAACTTTAGGCTTTCACTTCGCTTTAACACATTTGCAGCCTTAATTTTCACCATTGTCCTAACCTGGGCAATCAGCTCGGGCTCATCGATAGGTTTTGCGAGAAAGCCTTCAGCACCGATTTCAAGCGCTTTGATCCGGCTCTCCCTATCTTTTAAAGCCGTTAAAAAGATGACAGGAATATCTTGTACCTGTTCTTCTTTTTTAAGCCTTGAGCAGACTTCAAAACCATCCATGCCAGGCATAACAATGTCTAGCAGAATGACATCCGGATTTTCTGATTTGGCCAGATCGATCCCTTTTTGACCACTTCGGGCCGTCAGCACAACAACATCAGAAAATGCATCTTTGAGGATGGCATTTAAACTGATCAGGTTGTCACTGTTGTCATCTATGGCGAGAATTTTAATCATGTCATGCGACTTATTATTCCTAATGCTTTGGTCGTTATCTGGTCAAATATTTGATGATCAATCGGCTTAGAGATATAATCATCAAATCCACATGCGATAAAATGTTCCCTGTCTCCCTTCATTGCACTTGCTGAAACAGCGATAATTTTAACGGATTCAAGGAATTCAATTTTACGCAATTCTTTTAAGACTTCAATCCCGTTCATTTCTGGCAAGGCTATGTCCATCAAAATGAGGTTCGGTAGGTTCTCCCTGGCCAATTCGATCCCCTTCAAACCGTCATATGCCTCAATGATTTTGTAACGGCCATTCAACAATGCCTTAATTGTAAGCATGTTATCCGGATTGTCCTCGATGACCAAAATGGTCGGATCGCCAGAGATTTGAGGAGAAGAAGCTATTTTTAATTTTTTAGGGAGCTGTGGCATTCCAGCAGAAATCATGACGGACAAGGCAGTCAGGAGCTGGGATTTGTTGATATCACCTTTTTGTATCAATTGGTGGACATGGTTGTGTTTTAAAAACTTCAATTCCTCTTTGGTGATAAATTTTGCTGTGAGTATAAGAACTGGCAATTTTGAGGTCTCCTCCCTCTCCCTGATTTTTTTCAACACTTCAAAGCCATCCACTTCGGGCATCATCAAATCCAGGATCATGGCATCGGGAATCTTAAGGGCAATTTGTTCAAGGGCCTCTTTGCCATTTTGGGCGACAATGATGTTAAACCCTTCTGTGGTAAGCATCTCCTTCATCTGGATGATGGCAGCTTCTGAATCCTCAACGATCAGGATCTGTTTTTTGCCTATACTGGCAATATCCCATTTGTGCATAACCGGGACTTTATCTGTCTCATAAATGGTCTCGTATTCACTCTTTTCCTCTTTGAATTGATTGGTTTGCAAAGGCAAAACCAGCGTAAATTTGGACCCTTTTCCAATTTCACTCTCTACCTTGATATTTCCTCCCAACAAAGCGGCATATTTGTTGGCAATGGCCAGTCCAAGCCCCGTCCCCCCATGTTTCCTGGAGTTACTGTTATCGGCCTGCTTAAATTCATCGAAAATCTGTGTGAGAAATTCATTGTCAATTCCAATTCCAGTGTCAATTACGGCTACGTGAATAAATTGATCATCGGATTTTGTCTCTATGACCACCTTTCCGGAGTCGGTAAATTTGATGGCGTTGGCAATGATATTCTGAAGAATATGGCGACATTTTCCATAGTCGCTACGGATAGCTGGTAGCGTATCGTCCGCTTCGAAAAGAAGACTGATATTTTTTTGAATGGCCTGTGATTCAATCAAGTCGATCACTTCCCGAACCAGCGAATTGATGTTGAAACTGGTAGTTTGAACCTCTTCAAATCCTGCTTCAATTCTTGAAAGGTCCAATATATCATTGATGAGTGAAAGCAAAAGTTTTCCGTTGCGTTCAATAACACTTAAATAACTGTACTCTTCTGCAGGAATTTTTGTGGCAAGCCTCCTGTTTAAAACGCCACTCAAAGCGATCACCGAATTGAGTGGTGTTCTTAATTCGTGGCTCATGTTGGAGAGGAAATTTGATTTGAGTTGGTTGCTCTCGTGGAGCTGCTTCTTTTGCATTTCCAGTTCAGTGTTTTGTTCGAGCAATTCACCGGCTTGCGAAGCCAACTCCTTTTTTTGGGTTTCCAACTCAATGTTCTGGAGTTTTAGATTCTTATCCAATATTTGGATTTCCCTGTTGGCGATCATGGCATTCATCCAGGTGGTGATAGGTGTCTGCATATCGGTAACAAGCCGGATTACCTGTTTGTCATATTCTTGCAAGCTTGAGAGCGAGATCATTGCGACAACCTCTTTTTTGTGGAACAGTGGAATGGTGAGGATCTCTTTGGGGTTGAAGTGACCACTAGCGGCTTTCAGCGACAATTTGGATTCAGTTTGTATTTGTTTGATGTGCTCAATTTTTCCGGAAGCCAATGCGATGCCCAATTCCCCTTCAAAGTTTGAGGCTGAAAACCGCTTGACTGAAACCGACTCAAGACCGATCGATTCCGATACTTCAAAGTCTGTTTTGGCGTCATTCAATAAATAGATAGCCCCCACCTGCGAATGGGTCAGTTTCATCAAAGGCTCAAGTACCTGCTTCATTGGGGCATTGGTTTCAAGCGCTTTCAACATAATGGTGTTGAGCCAGGCAGCATGGTCCTTGAAAGTGAAATCCCTCTCAATTGTATCCACCAGATGGTTGAATGAAGCTGACAAATCACCAAACTCATTGTTTGACACATAGTGGCTACGAGCCTTCATCTTCCCTTTGCCAAACATTTCGGTGGCCTTCATCAGCTCATTTAGGGGTCGGTTTATATTTCTCATCAAGATGGCATTGATAACTAAGGAGAACATAAGGATGATGAGTGTTATGGTTAAGAGCTGCCAGTCCATGCTTTTTTTTAACTCAACACTGGATGCGAACAACTGATTTCCTTTTTTTAAGGCAAAGTTATCGATGACCTGGATGGATTGAAGAACCTTTGCGTTTTGCTTATCCAATTCTGATGTGATATTTAACTGAAGCAATTCTTCAGCGGATTTACCTTCCAACTGGCTATTAAAAGATTTGAGGGTAGATTCAAGAGTGATAAAGTCGATATTAACTGTTTCAATATCTGACTTTGGACCCAAATATTGTGAAAACAATATTGCTATATTTTGTTTTGCTTCAGCTTCCCAAAGAGCTGATTTCATCAGCGAATTTTGTCTGCTCTTTTCATCATTCTCCAATATGATTTTGGAATATTCAAGACGTATACGGAGTACAGCAGACTCCAACTCACTCAATGCGCGCCTGACTTTTAACGGATGTTCATACAAATCATAGGTCTGCTGGGCGATTTTATTGGATTGAAACCATGAAATTCCGCCCAGGATCAGAATGAACATCAAAATGGTACCGAAACCTATTTTGAGTTGGGCGCCAATTCTTACATTACCAATATTTACCATAATATTTTAATTGATAATTGTTTAATTGTGCAAGTTTCTTTGAAAAATGGACGAATGTTCATATACCTCGCTGAAGCCATTTTTCATTAATATTTCACGTTCAGTTTCACCTGTTACCAGAAATGCATCTGTGGACATATTCTTTCTTAATTTGTCAAGGATGCGTTTGCGGAAAGCAGGTGCATAATAAAACAGTAAATTACTGCAAATTACCAAATCAAAATTGCCATAAATACTTGGCGCTGGTGATGCTGGTTGTTCTTCCAACAGGTCAAAAAATGAGAAGTCGATCAGCTTTTTGATGGAGGGTAAGATCGAATAGTTCTCATTATTTTGAACGAAATAGCATTGGATTCGTTTCAATGAAACTTTTTGCAGAGAGGAGGGCTTGAAAATACCAAGCCTTGCTTTCTCCAGTTCTTCCATATTGTTGTCGGTGGCAAAAATGCGATAACCAATTTTTTCTGCCGACTCCTGGTTCATTTCATCCAATAAAATAGCCACGCTATAAGCCTCCTGCCCTGATGCACAGGCAGCCGACCAAATCCTTAGCTCAGTTTTGGCCCCTTTTCTTTTTTTGTACTTCAATTGGGGTAAAACAAATTGCTCGAGATAGGCGAATGTAAGTGGATTGCGAAAAAATTCGCTGTATGAAATGTGCAGGGAATCAATCAAATGAGTAACTTCCTCCCTGCTTTGTTTGAGGAGTTCCAGATAATTGACAGATGCAATATTGTTGCAGGCCATCAATCTTCTGCCAACTGATTTATCGACAAAAGAAGGATCAAATCCCCTGATATCTAATTGATAGGATACCAATAGCAACTCCATAATTTCATCGACGCAGTTCTTCATTGAATTGTTTTTCATCGCCGAGATAACGCTCCGTTTGGTTGAAAAAGAACTTTATATGTTTATCTGGTTTCAGGTAAACAATAATTGGGGAAGAAAGTTCAGAAAAAATATATTTGTATATGTTAAATTACTGAAATACCGTTAAAGTTAATAATTTTAAAAGGATATCTTTGCGCCTTCCCAAAATTTGGAAGAATATGATTTCAGTAGACGGACTTACGGTTGAATTTGGCGGATCGACACTTTTCTCGGACATCTCATTCGTTGTCAATGACAAGGACAGGATCGCCCTGATGGGGAAAAATGGCGCCGGAAAATCGACCTTACTGAAAATCATGCCGGGTGTTAAAACTGCCAGCAAGGGAAGGATCTCTGCTCCAAAGGAGGCTGTCATTGCCTATTTGCCCCAAAATTTACTTACGGAGGACAACCGCACTGTTTTCGAGGAGACTGCCCTGGCCTTTTCCCGTATCCAGGAGATGGAGCGCGAGATTGCGACTCTTAATGAAGAGCTGGCAACACGTACGGATTATGATTCTGAGGGTTATAGTAATATCATCGAGCGCGTTTCCACCCTGAGTGAGATGTACTATTCGATCGAAGAGATCAATTTTGATGCCGAAATAGAGATCATTCTGCTTGGTCTAGGTTTTACAAGGGAGGACTTCACGAGGCCTACCAGCGAGTTCAGCGGAGGTTGGCGGATGAGGATTGAATTGGCCAAAATACTGCTGCAAAAGCCGGACCTTATCCTGCTGGATGAACCCACCAACCACATGGACATCGAATCGGTGCAGTGGCTCGAAGAGTTCCTGGTCAACAGTGCCAAAGCGGTGATGGTCATCTCACACGATCGTGCTTTTATCGACAACATCACAACCCGGACCATCGAGGTAACCATGGGACGGATTTATGACTACAAGGTCAACTACTCAAAATACCTTGAATTACGCAGGGAGCGTCGCGAGCAGCAGCAGAAAGCATACGATGAGCAGCAAAAGATGATCGCCGAAACCACCGAATTTATCGAACGCTTCAAAGGGACCTATTCCAAAACATTACAGGTACAATCGCGGGTGAAAATGTTGGAAAAGCTGGAATTGGTTGAGGTGGATGAGGTCGATAGTTCAGCCCTCAGACTGAAGTTTCCTCCCTCCCCAAGATCCGGAAATTATCCGGTTATAGTGGAAGAGTTAGCCAAAAGCTATGGTGACCACCTGGTATTTTCGAATGTTTCATTAACATTGGAAAGAGGAGAGAAGATTGCTTTTGTTGGTAAAAATGGCGAGGGGAAATCAACACTGGTGAAGGCGATCATGAAAGAGATTGAGTACCAGGGAAAGCTAACCCTTGGCCACAATACACTGATTGGCTATTTCGCCCAGAATCAGGCATCTTTGTTGGATGAGGAGCTGACGGTATTTCAAACCATCGATGATGTGGCGGTAGGGGATATCCGCACCAAAATAAAAGATATGCTGGGCGCTTTTATGTTCAGCGGCGATGATATTTTCAAGAAGGTTCGGGTACTATCCGGAGGTGAAAGAACCAGGCTCGCCATGGTGAAACTATTGCTGGAACCCGTTAACTTGTTGATTCTGGATGAGCCTACCAACCACCTGGATATGCGTACCAAGGAGATTCTGAAAAGCGCATTGAGGGATTTTGACGGGACACTAATCCTGGTTTCCCATGATCGGGATTTTCTGGATGGATTGGTGAGCAAGGTGTATGAATTTGGTAACAAACAGGTCAAAGAACACCTGGGGGATATCTACAGCTTCCTGCAAAAGAAAAAGCTGGATAACCTAAGAGAACTGGAACGAAAAAATGTCAGGTAGGCTAAAAATTAGCTATTTTTGGTAAAGCATAGAGGCCGTTTAATATAAATATAATTTATTTTGAACTCCTGATGGAGCCGCCCAACCAGGCGGCTGTACAGGATGTTGGATTAATATATAGTTGGTAAGCCGTCCGGACGGACGGCCCTAAAAGGTTTTATCGTAGAGTCGTCCGGCTGGACGACTAAAATGAATATTGATATCAATTGTACAGCCGTCCGGTTGGACGGCTACTGTATGCAACTATAAAATTGATTTTTTCAATCTCTAAATTACCCAACAACTACGCAATGAAAAGAAAACCATTTTCACTTCCCTTGGCCATCCTCCTGGCAGTTCTACTTTTTACATTTTCTGATCTTTATGCCCGCGAAACAAGCAACCTGCAAAGAGGCTGGAAATTCTCCAAAGGAAATTTCGAAAATGCCGCTCAACCCACTTTTGACGATTCGAAATGGCAGGATGTCTTCGTCCCGCACGATTGGGCGATTTCGGGACCAACGGTGGTTGATGGTGATGGAAATACAGGAAAACTTCCCTGGCGGGGAGAAGGGTGGTACCGCCGGGATCTTGAAGTTCCTACCGGATCGGAAGGGAAAAATGTATTTCTGATTTTTGATGGGATCATGTCGAATCCGGAGGTATTTGTGAACGGGAAGCTGGCCGGCAAATGGGATTACGGTTACAACTCATTTTACCTGGATATAACCAAATACCTGCAATTAAACGGAAAGAACAAATTGGCCATTCATGTCGATACCCGTAACCACGACAGCAGGTGGTATCCCGGCGCCGGGATTTACAGGAAAGTGCAGATGGTGGTAACGGATCCGGTCCATGTTGGTGTCTGGGGCACACAGGTAACAACCCCGGTCGTTAAGCCGAACTACGCTGATGTAAGGGTAATGACCACTGTCTGCAATCAGTCTGACCGCGCTGAAGAGAAGGTAAGAGTAGAGAACATTGTTGTCAATCACAAAGGAGTTGAGCTGGCAAAAAGGGAGGTAGTCGCCAAAATCGCGGCAGGATCGTCCAAAGAGATTGAAACGACCATCGGCCTCTCTGATCCTCAGCGCTGGGATATTGCCAAGCCTGTCCTGTATCAGGTCAAGACGGTTGTTTATACAAACGATAAAATCACAGATACCTATTTTACTCCATTTGGAATCAGGACTTTACGATTGACTCCCAACAATGGTTTGTACCTGAACGACAAAAGGGTACAAATGAAAGGTGTTAACCTGCACCACGACCAGGGACCATTGGGGGCAGCACTTTATCCGAGAGCCATGGAAAGACAGCTCGAAATCATGAAGTCTATGGGTTGCAATGCAATTCGGACCAGTCACAACATGGCTGCCCCCGAATTGCTTGAGTTTTGCGATAAAATGGGCTTCCTTGTTTTTGATGAAGCTTTTGACAAATACGATAAAAAGGCCGATATAACTTCGGATACCAACTTTGAAGATTATGCCCAAAGGAATATAAAGAATTTTGTAGAGCGCGACCGGAACCATCCGAGTATCTTTATCTGGAGTGTCGGCAATGAAATGGCGGATGTGCAGTACAACAATAACAATGGTTTCTACCGGATGCAAACCATGATCAACTTCGTCCGCAAATATGATCCCACCAGACCTGTCACCATGGCTTGCGACAATACCAACAGTGCAGCCTGGCGCCATTTCGATTTCTACGATGTGCACAGCTGGAATTATGGCCGCAGGTACAGTCTGGCCCGCCAGATGGAACCAAATAAAGCAGTAATTGTCAGTGAGTCAGGATCAACAGTCAGTACCAGGGGATTCTACGAATGGCCGCTGCCGACTCAAAAGGATGAATTTACCACTTCGCTTCAGGTAAGTTCATACGACATGAATGTTCCAAAATGGGCTGATCTGCCGGACGAAGATTTTATGTGGCAACAGGATGAAGAGTACATTGCCGGTGAATTTGTCTGGACAGGTTTCGATTATCTGGGCGAACCAACACCCTATGGAAACGAATGGGCGAAAGCACATGGAATGACAAATAAGGAGGCCTCAAGAAGTTCCTATTTTGGTATTGTTGACCTTTGCGGAATCCCAAAGGACCGGTATTATTTGTACAAAAGTTACTGGAAGCCGGAAGAATTGACTGTTCATATTCTTCCTCACTGGAATTGGGAAGGCGGCAAAGTAGGTAAAATTCCTGTCTTTGTTTATACCAATGGTGACTGTGCCGAACTTTTTCTAAATGGTAAATCGCTGGGAATGAAATGCAAAAAGCCGAATTCAGCTAAACCAACAGAGCGTTTCCGTTTGGAATGGCCGGAGGTGGATTATCAGCCGGGCGAACTTAAAGCGGTGGCCTACAAAGAGGGGACGGTAATCGGGGAACAGTCGCTTAAAACAGCCGGTGCACCCTACCAGATACAGATAACACCTGATCGGTCTGTGATTCGTGCAGATGGATTGGATCTTTCATACCTACTCGTTGAGGCTTACGACAAGGATGGGAACCTGTGCCCACTGGCTGATAACTTGATTGACATATCTTTAAGTGGTCCTGGACATATTGCCGGTGTCGGGAATGGCAATCCACAGTCGTTCGATCCTTTTCAGGCAAACCAGGTGAAGCTTTTTTATGGCAAAGCAATGATTATCATTGGATCCGAAAGCAAGAAGGGAGAAATTAAGATTACCGCCACATCAAATGGTATGATAAAAGATGCCAGGCAGATTAAAATTGATTAGCAAAGGTTTTATAAACCCATTTCACCACAAAGAAGACCACAAAGTACGCACGAAGGACGCAAAAGTATTTGAATTTGTTATTGTATTGTGTCCTTTGTGTTTTCCTTAGCGACATTAGTGTTAAAATAGGATCTCTGCTTTTACTGCAATTTTCGTCAACCATCGAATAATTAGGGGCATTCATCGAAATAATTTTCAGTTACCATAGATCAGGTCTATCTTCGGTAAAGAAATTTAAATTCTGAACCCATGAATCGTCCCAAAGCAATCATTCTATTCGGTATCATCCTGTTGGTGACTGGGTGTACCGATTTTTTTATGATCTGTTCCCTCAATCCTTTTTATGTTGAGAAGAACATTGCCTTGAAGCCTGAAATGGAAGGCAGGTGGAGCGCCATTCCATTGAAAATAAAGAAAGTTCCTAACAAAGAAGAATCACCGGATGTTTGGAATAAGATGGATACTACAGCTGTTTGGAAAATTGAGCGGGTCATTAACAAAGAAACACGTAAGACAAAACAGGGGAAAGATTCTGTTGTCTTCACACCGACAGATCATTATAGTGTAAAATTTCTTGTCAACCAGTCGGACTCCCTCGTAAACAAATTTAAAATGGTGCTTTTTACCGTAAATGACGGGCTTTATGCAGATTTCATGCCGGTTGAAAGCAGTGGTCTGGAGAAGAGCCGGTTTGCCACCGAGAGTTATTTCAAGGTACATACCCTAGCCAGGATTGATCAGGTAGGTGAAAAATTCAAAATATCCTGGTTAGGAGCCAATTATATGAAGGATATGATTGAGAAAAAGCGGGTCAGGGTGAGCTACCGATGGGTAAGCGGTGCTGGAAGACTACTGCTTACGGGCAGTTCTGAGCAACTGACAGGAATGATTGAGCGCTATGCTGGTGAACCCAGATTTGTCGACTGGGAAAAACAGCAGGCCATGTTGATGTTAAACCGTATAAAATAAGCGCATCATGAAAATTTCAAGATATAAAAATCAGATGGTTATCCTCATGCATATGCTATTCTGGATGCTTTCGATCAATTGCTGGAACATCGTTTTTAATCCGGGGGTGGAGACTTCGGGCGCTATCAAAGGTCTTCAGGACTATTGGTTTGACCTTTTTTTAATCAACGCATTGTTCTTCTTCTACTGCTGTATCCCTTTCATATGGTGCTTCAAACATGCAGCAAAATGGCTGAAAATAGGTCTTACTGTCCTCTTTTTGATCCCCCTGTTTTATATTTTGTTTGAATATCTCCAGCCATCAAAAAACAGGGATGATATCTCCTTTTTCACTGATTTTTTCCTTTCCGGATTCATGTATGTGGTAGTTTTTCACCTTACCATCGCCCTGGCAGTTTATTTTAATCTTTATGTACTTATTCGTAAATATCTGAAAAACAGCAGATTTTGGTTCTATATTCTGACTGTAATTGTTCTGGTAGTAGTAGCCTCCATTCTTAATTATGTACTTTTTGATTATCTTTTGGATAAACTCTTTCCGGAACTCTATTTTATCTCCTATTATGAAGTATGGGAGCTACTGATCATCGTTGGCGCCTATTTGACCCTGACAACGGGGGCTTATCTGGTTTGGCAATATGCAGTAGTATTGATAGCGAACCGTAACAAAGCACAGAATGAACTGTCTGCACTGAAAGCACAAATTAATCCACATTTTCTTTTCAACAACCTCAATACCATCTATTCCATGGCGGTTCAAAAGGATGAGAAGACCAAGGATGTTATTTTGCAATTGTCTGATTTTCTTCGTTATGTGTTATATGACACCTCCAGTAATTTTATCCCACTGGAAAAAGAGGTGGAGATTATCCGAACCTATGTGGAATTACAGAAAGCAAGGCTAAATCCGAAAATCATCACAGTTATTCTGACAACGGAGGGGAATTTCGCGAGCCGTCAGATTGCACCCTTGTTACTTCTCCCTTTGGCAGAAAACTGCTTCAAACACGGCACCGGTAAGGAGAAGGGGGTCATTCATATCAGCATCTTTTTAACTGGGAATCAACTTCATTTTACTACTGAAAATCCCGTCGCCCCGCGTGAAAAGAGCATAGAACCGGAATTGGGAGGTATTGGTATCAACAATGTTGAAAAACGACTAAATTTGATCTATCCAAACCGGCATTCTATTCAATATGGTGAAAAGGAGGGAGTATTTAGCGTTGAGATGAAAATTGAGCTTTCTTGATTTTTGGAAAATATCCAATAGGAGGAAGACAGGGGAGTTCAGTCATCTTTAATCTTTAATCTTTAATTTGTAATTTGTAACTCAACCCCAAATACTTTAGTCATTCTAGTTCACTCTAGTCACTTTAGGCACTTTTAATATGAGACCATGAATTGCATTGTCATCGAAGACGAACCCGCTGCCCAATCGGTTCTGGAACACAATATCTCCTTGTGTCCGGGTTTAATTTGTTGCGGGATTTTTCCTGATGCATTTACTGCACAAGCCTATCTGGATAAAAACTCTGTGGATATGATGTTTCTTGACATCAATCTTCCTGAGATGTCGGGTGTGAGTTTTCTAAAATCATTGGTTCATCCTCCGCTGGTAATCTTTACTACAGCCTACCCTAAATACGCCATCGAAGGTTTTGATCTGGAGATTGTCGACTTTCTTTTGAAGCCGTTCTCTTTTGAACGATTTTGCAAGGCTGTCAACAAGGCAAAGGAGCGATTTTTTGCCAAGGTGCAAACAGTCGTCCCAAATCGGATCAGCGTTAAGTCAGATAAAGGGATTTATCAGATTGGGGTAGATGATATCCTGTTTATTGAGGCCTGTGGTGATTATGTTATTCTCCACCTTCCTGATAAGAAACTTGTGGTACATGGCACACTTAAAAGCTGGGAGAAAAAACTAATCGGACAACAGTTTCAAAAAGTACATCGAACAAATCTTGTCAATCTCCACAAAATTGATCATTTGGAGGGCAATCTGGTCTTTATAGGTACGCATAAACTCTCCGTTTCAGAGCAGTACAAACAGCTTTTACTCGATCAATTGCTCAATCAACAGCCCTGAAAGAAGGTCAATTTCTAAGGAACTGTTAAAAATTTAGAAATGCCTTTCAGTTAGAAGTGTTTACTAAACTCTTTGTGAAATTGTGTTTTTAGTGTCTTTGTGGCAAGAAAAAAATAGCCACTAAGGCTCAAAGCCACAAAGGTTTCACAAAGAAAATCCATTTAGTCAAGAACAAATGAATTTCAATCAGATTCTATTGTTTTGTTTATGAAGTCATTGCCGGTTAGAGCTGTAATTCGTAAGATATACCGAGAATAAACCGGTTCAGGATAGTCCCATCGGTCAACATACCATAAAATTTCACTTTTTGATATTGAGTC
Organism: Prolixibacteraceae bacterium; assembly: GCA_023228025.1. Taxonomy (GTDB): domain Bacteria; phylum Bacteroidota; class Bacteroidia; order Bacteroidales; family Prolixibacteraceae; genus CAINVV01. The sequence continues at coordinate 43,186 of JALOCD010000005.1, forward strand.
AGGTGGTAATTGGCCCCCAAAATGAAACGGAATTCGGCAAAGTGGTTATCATCATGATTTCCAAAGAGATACCACGATTCAACGTCAGCCAGCGGTTCCATCTTAAGCGTAGGGTTTCTGTAACAAACTTCCAACCTGTTTCGCCAGTGAAAAGTATTTGATGCATTGGTTTGGGAATGAGGATACAATGTGAGCTGCATCCTTTGCCTGAAACTAAAAATGAATTTTGAAAGATGCCAGAAGGGTTCAGCCTGGATATAAAACCGGTCACGCAATTCATTGTAGCCGGGATGCACAAAATTCATCAATGCATATCCGACACCAGCATTGAGCCAGTGATTAACAGGGCGTTCGCCTTTGACGCCAATACTAATCCTGTCAATGGAACGACTGTTGTCATTGGTGTAAAACGCCCCAAAGAGTCCCAGGGAATTTGACTGAATTTTCTTCATGACGGAAAGATCGTTCCATACCCCAAAATCAGTATCTTTTGGCACACGGGCGTTTGCTGCCAGGGCAATTCCAAGCAGTACCAGCGTTCCGAATATATATTTTCCTATATTTTTCAAGCGCACAAACATACAATTTTTCCCCTGATTTACTGGTTCCTGTTCTGCAGCCTACTCTCAAATGCTACACTTATTTCATAACCCAATAATAGTTGCTAATTTCGTGACTCAAAACTTTTCTGAATGAAAAATTTCCTTTTCATCATCGCTATTTCTGCATTATCGATAACTGCAATTTCACCTGTTTTAGCCTGTACCAATTTTATAGTGACTAAGGGTGCATCCAAAGATGGATCGGTGATGATTACCTATGCCGCTGATTCCCACACCCGCTATGGCGCCATCGCGTTTTATCCGGCTGCCGATCACCTGCCGGGAAGCCGCTCCGAAGTGTTTCACTACGAAACAGGAAAATTGCTGGGCACAATTCCAGAGATTCCTCATACGTTTTCAGTGGTGCAGTTCATGAATGAAAACCAGGTTGCCATTGGGGAGACTACCTTTGGCGGGATCGATTCACTCGGTTCTCAGCCGGGAGCCATTCTGGATTACGGCTCCCTGATGAGGATCGGACTTCAGCGTTCAAATTCGGCGCGCGAAATGATACGGGTCATGACAGAACTGGTAGCAGAATTTGGTTACGCGACGAGTGGGGAGTCTTTCTCTATATCAGATGCGAATGAGGCATGGATCATGGAGCTGATCGGCAAAGGAAAATATGAAAAGGGCGCCGTATGGGTGGCCAGGCTTATTCCGGACGGATATGTAAGCGGTCATGCAAACCAAGCCCGTATTACGACCTTCCCGTTACAGAAAAACAACAACTGGAATGACTCCAGTCAGACGGTCTATCACTCATCGGATGTGATCACATTTGCCAGAAAACAGGGATATTACAAAGGCAGTGATGCTGCATTTAGTTTTTCTGATGTCTATAATCCTTTAAAATTTGGCGGCGCCCGTTTTTGTGATGCCAGGGTTTGGTCATTCTTTAGATATGTGAATAAAGAAGTAAGAGACAATCAGGATATTACAAATTATGCTGAAGGGAAATTCTATCACAATAGCAGTTTGTTGGATAATACTCCAAATCCAAATGGTTATGTATCAAACAGACTTCCCCTATGGGTAAAGCCTGATGCCCCTGTTGGTTTGCAGGAGTTAATGTCAAGAATGCGTGATCATTACGAAGTTACATCGCTGGATATGAGGAATGACCCGGGTGCCGGCCCATTTAGGCTTCCCTACCGTTGGAGGCCGATGGAATTTGAAGTCGACAGTGTGATGTACCTGAACGAAAGGGCAGTTTTACCACTATCTGTTCATGAAATACCACGATGGTAACCTTAAAATATCTGAAGGTGAGCAACTGCAAGACAATGGGAACGGGAAAAATGTTCCAAAGAAACCGCTTCATCCGGGTTACGGAAAGGAGTGGGAGCGAAGTATGATCCAGGGGACCGGCGACCGGCTGAAGGTACCAAAGGAGGAGAAGAATTGACAATTGACAATTGATAATTGACAATTCTATATGCTTTTGCTATATTGATTTCCCTTATTTTTGACTGATCTGTTTTTCTCCAATTCTGAAAAATTGATCATTGAATTGCTACTAAGAATTAAACGTCATGAACATCATGAAAATGATTCATTTTGCCAAAATCCGGGGGAGGTTTTCAATTGTTTTTTTGTTGGTTTCTTCCCTTTTTCTGACCTCCGCTTTTGGACAGTCCAAATTGTTAAGCGAAAAACTTGGTTACAAATCGACTGATAAATTGCTGATTGTCAATTGTGATGACGTGGGTATGTGTAATTCTGCCAATATAGCCGTCATAGATGGTATGGAAAATGGGATGATCTCATCGGGTACTATTATGACTCCCTGTCCCTGGTCTGGGGCTATCATGGATTACGCCAAAAATCATCCTGAAAAAGATTTTGGCGTTCACCTGACCCATACGGCAGAATGGGGTTTTTACCGTTGGGGACCCATTGCACCCAAAGAGCAGGTAAAAGGGCTATGCGATCCGGATGGTTTTCTGTGGCGCAGTGTGGAGGAGGTCTATGCCCATTCCAGTCCGGCAGAAGCCTTGATTGAAGGGCGCGCTCAAATAAAAAAGGCGCTTGCATCCGGAGTTCCCGTTACCCATATTGATTCGCACATGGGCACCATGCAATATGCTCCTGAATATTTCAAAGCTTATGTGCAACTGGCATTGGAGTTCAATCTGCCTTTACGGATGCCTTCGCAATCGACCATGGAAAATTTTAAACAACCAACCCTGCGTGAAGAGCTTGCCAAACAAGGTGTTGTATTTACAGACTATTTTGTCTACGAAGAACTCAACAACTACAAAGAGGTGAAACCCTTCTGGATCAACATCATCAAAAACCTGAAACCGGGCGTAACCGAACTTTTTATTCATGCCTCAAAATTAAGCGACGAATTGAGGGCCATCACCGGTACAGCCGAAAAAAGGGCACAGGAAGCGGCCTGTTTTACCAGCGATCAGGAAATCAAAAAATTGATCAAGGATGAAGGGGTGATATTGATTGGTTACAGGCCGTTGCTGGAGTTGCAGAGGAAAGAAAGGAAGTAAAAAGGATAAAGTAAAAAGGATAAAGGATAAAGGATAAAGGATAAAGGACCCTTCGACAGGCTCAGGGCAATTAAAGTAAAAAGGACTACTACACGAAGAGGCTGATTTATGCATCGTCAATAGCCAATAGCATGAAATCGTCAGCCTCCAACTATTACATTAACTACGAATTCAATTTTTGGTATGAGAAACTATTTTTTTGGAATAATCTTACTGGCAGGAAGCTTATTCATGCAGAGTACCGTTGTCAAAGGCATAGGTGTTCCTTCTGAAAACAAAGGCAAAACCTATTTGCAGGAGTCGATGGTACGGGTTCAGCTACCTGGCCAGGGTAAAATGAATATTGTTAAACTTGTCAAAATGGGCGGCGCCATCGTAGCCGTTTCGACCGATCAGGTTTTCTTCCTTGAAAAGGGCAAGTGGCGCATGGAACCTATTCCCGGTAGGTGGCAAACCGCAAACCTTGATGTGGATGGAAAGCTTTGGCTGGGAGGCATAGGAAAGATGTGCAGGGTTGGCGACAGGAAAGAATTGTTGATGCCTGTTGAAGCGACAAAGGACACCATCCTTTCAATGCTCTGGATCGACGAAAAGTCCTTACTCGTCGGGACTTCCAAAGGTGCATGGCAATGGAGTGGAATTTGGCAAAAGATGAACGATTTTGAATCATTTTCAGTTCGTCAACTTATTCGGGGGAAAGGGGAAGAGTTGTGGGCAGCCACCAATGGCGGATTGTTCAGAAAAATTGCCGGCAGATGGGTGAATTTATCCTACGCGGTCATGTCGCCCGGTTTGGGGCTCAACTATTTCAGCTTGTCAACAGGAGCATCGACTGATGAAATTTATTTTGGTTGCGAGCCGGCCGTGGGTTTGATTTCGGAAAAGGGCGACCACCAGCTTTTTTCGGGCGACGATGGGTTGCCTGTTGGCCCTGTTACCTCAATTGTCAAGTCTGGGGATAAATTATGGCTTGGGACGCCTCGGGGGGCTGTTTGTAAGATAAAAGGATCCTGGAGATATTATGCAGGCAAACGGTGGTTGGACGATAACCGTGTCAATGATATTCTGGCGCTTGAGGCCAACAGGGTATGGGTAGCTACTCCTGAGGGGATTAATGAGCTTAGAAATTCTCCGTTAACACTGGAACAAAAAGCAGCATACTTTGAGGAGCGGTTGAATAAAAGGCATTTGCATTACGGATTTGCCTCTGAATGTCGGTTTAAAGAGCTTTCAGATACAACATTATTTACCCATTCAACCAACGACAATGATGGGTTATGGACATCCATCTATTTGGCTGCAGAATGTTTCCGTTATTCTGTTACCGGCGAAAAAGATGCATACGAAAATGCAGTCAGGACTTTTCTAGCCATGGAGAAGCTGGAGACAATTACGCCCATTGGCGGATATGTCGCCCGTTCATATGTTTTAATTGATGAGAGCACTGGTCATGGCGGCGAATGGCATGTCTCGGCTGACGGCAAATGGAAGTGGAAAGGGGATACCAGTTCGGATGAGATCGTCGGCCACATGTTTGCCTATCCGCTATTTTATGACCTGGTTGCCAAAGGAGAGATGAAGGAACGGGCAAAAGGATTGGTTGACAGGTTGATGACACATATTGTTGATCACAATTTCCAATTAATAGACCTGGATGGCATTCCAACCCGCTGGGGCGTTTGGGCGCCGGATTCGTTAAATAACTCCAAAATCTGGATGTATGAAAAGGGCATCAATTCTTTGCAAATACTCGCTTTTCTGAAAGCCGCATGGCATGTTACGCAAAATCCGAAGTATGAAAAGGCCTACAGCTTCCTGGTAAGCAAGCACCATTATCTCGACAATATGTTGGTACAGAAGATGTACGGTCCATATGAGGTAAACCATTCGGATGATGAACTTTCATTTTTGCCTTATTATACATTGATGCGATATGGAAAAGAGAGTCCGGATATGGAGATTTATACCAAAAGCCTGGCAAGAAGCTGGAAAGCAGAGGAGGCTGACCGCATCCCGATTTGGAATTATATTGCCAGCATAGGACTTGGGAAAGGTTGTGGTTTGGAGGTTGCCGACGAGGAGATGCAGCAAATCCCACTGGACATCAGGAATTGGCCGATGTACAATTCGCACCGTTGGGACATCAAAAAGAGCGCCATTACGGATCGCTTTTTCAAACCTCAGGCTACGAAACCCATTCCGACACCTGAGCGGGCCATCTCCAAGTGGAATAGCAATACCTATCAAATGGATGGGGGAGGAGATGGATTAAGCGAAGATGACGGGGCATTTTTTCTGCTGCCTTATTGGATGGCAAGGTACCACAAGTTGCTCAATTAGACTCGAGTTAAAAGTTTGGTTATAAGATAAGAGTTATGAGTTATAAGTTATGAGTTATAAGTTATGAGTTATAATGCAACGATCTTGATCGCAGCGAACTAACTAATAACTAATAACTAATAACTCATATCTAAATTTTCAATAGCTCTATTTTGCCTGCAGATTTATTTTTGGCCGGATTAGTTTCAGATGATATCGTTGCAATGGATTTATTTTCCGTAGATTGATTGGTATCAGGTTTGTTCCTTTCTGATATTTTTTCAGTTGATTCTTTTACAACTGACTGTATTTCACTTGTTTGTGTTTCAGGAAAGGAAGAGGTATCAACTGTCAAGGTACTTGTTAAGGTAAAGTCCTTCCCATCTACAATGTCACCATCCCTGCTTGGTTTAATTGAAAATTGCAGTGTATCAGGCTCTGACACCATGTGGATTCTTTTTAACTGGGAGGTATCGATCTGGGCAAAATATTTGCCTGGGGCCAAACCCAGATAACTGAAGTAGCCATCCGGTTCGGTCAATGTTTTTGCTACAAGTTTAGATTCCCGATTAAAGAGGTTGACGACGATCCGTCCAATACCCACAGTTTCGCCATTGTCTTTTTTATTTACTGTACCTGAAACCTCACCTACAACTGCTATAGGAACATCAATCATTTTAAATTGATTCGGATCAACTACGACGCTCATCTTTTTTTTCCTGAGTTTCCAGGCTACATTATTGAAGCTGTTTTGATCAAGCTCGACATAATAGGCAGTGTATGGCTCCAAATCCAAAACCCGGATGGTCGAATCGCGGTCATCCTGAAAGGGTCTGCCTCCACTGATACGAATATCCAGGTCATACTCCTTTGGTTCACCCGGATCGCGGCGGTCGTTGCAGTTCAGGTCCAGGAAAGGAGAAAAAACCAGCGCCCCCTTGCCAACACTAACCCGGTTATTGGCACCAAAATATTTCGTTTTCAAATCAGCAATAAGACTTCCCCTTCCAATCTCCATCAAAGTGGTTTCGCTGTTTGATTGTCTGACCGTAACCCCAGTTTGAGCATATGGAAGGTCGTACCTGAAACCGAATTGGGCCATTTGGGTACTGCTTAAGAAATTGTTCTCATAGGAAATAGAGAAAAATCCATTTTTAAAAATATATTTCTCCAGGGCGAACCTTGCTGAAATAAAACTTCCCTGGCTATAATTGAACTGGGTTTGAGGTATCAGCATGTATCCTTTCGGTAACCTTACTGACATGGAAAGGTTACTATAGGTATAGGGTTTGCTTTGTTCAGAAAACATGGCATAATTTGTCAGATTGGTGTTAACCCCCAAAAATGCCCCGGAAATCAGCCATTCTGTTGTGGTATATTTTGTTCCAGGCATAATGATCTCGTTATAGGTCAGTCTGTTATAGAAAGATAACTTTTGGCTTTTAATAGGTATGGTCACAATGGCCTTTCTCTCTTCAAGGTAATTGTAATTGACTGCTTTTTGACCAGGCTTGTATTTGGTGTAGTTTAATTCCATTTGGATATTTTTGAAAGGCTGATAATTCAAAATTGCTTTGCCCCTGACGCCATAGGCATATTCACCCGATAAAATTAGGTTGGAGAGTGGGCGAGTAGCCAAAGTGAAAAAGGGCATGACGGTTCCGGAAGATACAGACGAAAGATACTCTACCCCGCCCCCTAAGGTTATGCTTTTGCTAACTCCATAGTTAAAATTTCCCCTGGAGAAAATTGTGCCTTTACCGTCTTCTACCAAACCCGCACCAAAAGTATATTCCAGCTTCTTCGTAGGCATGAAATTAAATGGGATCGTTAAGGTTTGTTCCTTGTAGCGTTCTTCACCCCATGGCCCGTAAAATTTTAGCTTAATGAACGAATTCCCATATACCAAAGGCACCTGAAAGGTGAAGAATCCCGTAGGATCCGCCTTTACATAGTCGACAAGTACATTATTGACGTACAATTCGACCATCCAGTTTGGGCTCGTATAATCGCTCAGGTTGTAGCTGCCAAAAGAACGACGGTAGGTGGTTGGCGTATTGGTCAAACGTAGGCCAACTACAGGATTGTATATGGAGGAGATAGCTTCAGTTGCTATCTTACCAAGAATGGTCTGGCGCAACCAGGCCCGATTATTGTTAACATATTTTAGATAATAGTATTGCTGCTTTTCGGTAAATACTTCATTGGTATTGTAATTAAGCATCAGGTTGGCTTCCCCGCCGGCAATCACTGTCCCCAATGCGAGATTAAGCCTGGTATCCATTTTTTGGCCAATTTGTTGCGTGCTGATTACAGACCAATCGGCCATTCCAATGTGAAAAAATGGATAGTTTCGTTTGATTACCGTATCTACCCTGACTTCCCCTGTAACCTTGCTAATATTTTGACGCATCTGTTCGAGCCTTTTTTCCCGCATGGATGGCAATTCCAGTTTAGTTTCCATCGATACTGAAAGCGTTCGGACCGAAAATTTGCAGTTTAGTCCGAATATTTCTCCAAAATAGTTCGAAAGTAGATAAAGATTGGTCTCCGTTCGGACCAGGTCCCCCTTTTTAATTTGAAATTGTTTCCCTTGAAACTGTATCATGCTGTTTTTGTGATCCACCAAATAGGGCTCTTTTATTGTGACAAAGTACCCTGAAATGGAATCCATGGATTGGGACATGACAGTTTTGAATTGCAGGAAGTCAAAAATTTCCTTAACCGGAAGATAAACCACCTCTTTCTGAATGACAGCAGGTATTTCGATCCCGCCAATATCTTTTACCTGAAGAAATACCGAAATCTCGTCAAAGACCGGTTCGTTTTGAGCATCAGTCTGAAATGGAGATATTATTAGGGAAAGTATAAAACCGACAATAATCCATCTGCTGCAAATCAAGAGTTTGCAACGGATGAATGCATAGACAACACTTTGTAGTACTGTTGTATTCAACTAAAGGAAATTGTTAATAGGGTTTTGGAATGAATAATTGTCCCTGACTATGAGTTTATCAGTTTTCCACGTTTTTTCTTTCTCACACAGTCTCTGTAACAAAGGTTTATCGACCAGGTTGCATTGATTACAATGTATTATAGCCACTGAATTCAAGATTTGAAGATATAGTTTTTGGTTCAAGAGGCAAAGGTCTGATAGATCGCCTGACAACCTGCTCAAAGCGATATCTTTATTAGTGCTTAAATGAGAACATTGAATCATTGCTGAATGAAAGTAATTGAAAATGTGCCTGTATAATTACCTGCAGGATTGGCAGACATGGTTCCTACGGTGAGAGTGCCTCCAACGTAAACATATGTTATTGGGTTCTGGGTAACAAATGGGGAGCCTACACTGGATGCCCCAATTGTCAATGAAAGTGTACCACCATTACTACCTGTCAATGTTGCCGGTAGTCCATTTTGTATGGTAATCAGCGTACCTGGATGAGCAGTAACTTCAAAAAGCGCAGGCGTAGGGATGGTATGAGCATTGAATCCCAAAGAAGGAATGATTACTGAACCTCCAGGGGTGACTGCCCCTCCAAAGTCTACACTTATTGTACCTGAGGTACCTGATTGAATGAAAGTTCCAAAGTTAAGGTGTTGCAAAGTACTGACAGAAACCTGGATCGGTTTTGGCGGTTTTTCCTGCGCAACCAATGACCAATTTACCAACAGTAAACTAACCAGAACGACAAAAGTCATTAACCCTCTTTTCAGGAACATTAAATTTAGAAAGATATTTGAAGTTTGATAAAGCATGTTTATATCTCTTATTTTCGTCGGATAATGGTTTTTTCTGAATAGCTATTCCCTCCTGAAACCAGGGTCACAACATAAATTCCACTTTGCCAGTCGACGCCGACCTCAATTGACTGATTAAAAGTAATATTTTTTGTCAACAAAGTTTGACCAAGCATATTGGTAATCTTCAATTTGCCATCAATGCCTTCAGGAAGATTGGATTTGATAATCAGCGTACCGGCGGTTCTTGAAAGGGTAAACAGTTTTACAGGCGCGGAGGTGGTACTGTACTTGTAGCCAACCATGGCCAATACGAGGGAGAAACGATTGTTGATATCCCCCTTATTTGCATAGAACCGATATTTGGGCTCCTTTCTAAGATCCTGGTGAACATTGTTGGATTTATCCTCCAAATAGATGGTGAGGTCTGAAGGTAATTTGGATAGATCTACCGCCGCGATATTCATCCAACCTTCCTTTAAAGCCTTTATACCTATCGGAATTCTGGTGAGAGAGTCAACTGGTTCAGGCATTCCGCTGATAGAGAGATATTGGGAATTGCCGGCTATTTCATATATATTCGGTACTGCAACATCCGTATTCATCAATTTTAGCGCATCATATTCCGAATCAAACATGCGGGTAGTTTTGTTGTCAAAATAGATAACATAAGCGTCCACCAAGGCATTTTGCTGATTGAGTGATGCGGAAAATCTCATGATTGGCCTTGGATCAAATCTAGCAGCCTTGTAGGTTGGATTGAGGTCGGTGGTCCTCATGGCATTTGAAAAATCCAAACTACCGGATCCTGTATTTGTAACATGTACAAAAAATCCTTGCATAGAGGGGATAATATTGGTTGATCCCCCACTGGAGACCCCATTAATATAAGAATCGTATACTCCGCTGTACTGATCTGATGCACCACTGGCATTGAAAAACCAGATGGCATTGTCAACGTTGGTCCTATTGGCCAAATTCCAGTTGATTGGGGAAGGGTAGGGGTTCCCGACAAGATTAAATCCCTGGGTATAGGTCCTGTTGTGGTTGTACAAGGTGGCGGACATGCTTCCGTCGTTGACACTTCCAGTCATGCTAAAGGTTTGTTGATTGCCACCATCCCCGAAGTTGGCGGCATAACCAGTCATCGGCGATAATCCTGTAACTCCGGTGGTTGCCCATCCCGAAATATAAGTAGTAACACCCAATATAATTGTAGAGTTATCTTCATTATAAGCATAGAATGTTGGGATCGTGGCATTTCCTGACAAGGTTGCGGAGAGTGATGCGCTCGTAAATGGGGAACTAAGATATTTGTAGCCAAAGGCTGATGGAATATAACGCTCCATTGTTACGTTTCCCGTCACGGCTCCTGCACCTGATCCATCGATCAATGCTGTTTGTGAGGCAGAGGATTTGAGTGTTAAATTTCCATTGGCAGCAAGATTTCCCAAAGTTGCCTTGACAATATCCGTGACATTCAATGCCCCTGAAAGTGTTACTCCCGCTGAATTGTTGACAGTCAGGCTCGCGATGGTATTACCCGCAAAAGTATTTGCTGGTATTGTTTGGGCTGAAGACCCCTTCATCTCAATGGTTCCGCCGGAGGCTGTAAAAGTACCACTGTTGGCTATGGCACCCGCTATTTGCAGCGTATTTCCGGTTACGGTAAGAGAGGCGCCCGACCCAATCGATAAGTTATTGGCAGTCCCGACTGAACCTCCGTTTAGGGTTGGATAATTGGTCGCCGTGCCAATGGAGACATTGGTCGAAATTCCTGGAATTTGGCTGCATGTCCAGTTGGCGGCAGTATTCCAGTCGATACTGGTACCTCCTACCCATGAGCCAAAAGGTGTTGCGGCAACTGAATGTGTTCCGGTTAGTTGTATGTTGCATGTGAATGGGGCAAGCGTATAGCCATAAATATTGTAAACAGTATTTGTCACAATGGGTGAGCCGGTCACTGTAATTGATCCGCCAGTTCCATCCACGAACAGTCCTGAGTTTGAGTTGTCGGCATTGTTCCTGAGCTGGTACCTGACATTTAGTTCCGAGTTATTGATGGTAAAGACAGGTCCAACACCTACACAAACGGAAGATGGTCCGGAGAAGGTTGGCGTATTAGTAGGCTGTACACCAATATAACAGTTTTTGATGCGCTCCCCTGGATGGCGGGGGTGGCAGTAATCGATTCAACGACACTTACAGAATTGTTTATGGAAACAACCCCCCAGGTCACTGAAATACTATTTGTACTAGCGCCTGAATTGATAACGCCATTCCCTGACAGCGACCAGGCATAACTATGCCCACTCACCAGTGGTGTTGAATAGGTTTCGGTGGCGCCTGTACAAACTTTTTGATTTCCGGTAATTACGGGAGTTGGGGTTGTACTGGTCGTTACGGAGATACTGTTGGTGGATTGACAGCCGGCAGATGTTGTTTTTGTTAAGCCAATGGTATAGGGACCAGGCGTATTGGTACCCCAGGTGACCGTGTAAGTAGAGGTGTTTCCGGTAAGAGGTGTTCCATTGGAACTCAAAGTCCAAGCGTAAGTGTTGGCATCGGTTGGAGTGGTATATGCGACAACTTCATTGATGCCCACCTGTGTCCTTCCGGTTATGGTGTTATCCGGCATTGGATGTACAGTAATAACAGCAGTTGTCGTATAATCACCAATTCCGGCCACCCCGTTAAAATCGTTTACATTGGTTATATGAAAATTGAAATTGGTATCCGTCGTGATTGGTTGGGTAATCCCTTGTGACCCGGAAGTAAGTACAATTGAAACAGGTGATGAAGCAATGTTGTTTAATGTTGTCGTAACGGAGCCGAGCTGATATGTTAACGACCAGGGCGCTGTTCCTGTAAGTGCAACTGTAACAGTAGTAGATGCAACATTGTCATTGCAAATGGCAGCTGTCAGCGGGCTTGTGATTGTCGCTGTAGGCAATGGCAAACTTCCTCCACCAATGGTGAGGTAATGAAGATCGGTCCCATCGGCCAAAGCGATGGCAGCGTCAGTGGTCACAAGTCCGGCATCAGGTCCATTGTCGGTTACCACATTTCCCCGGTTTTCCCACCTTGAGTTTGATGGAACCCACTCGACTACCCTTATTTTACTTCTGTCAGAAGGTGTAGATAGATGATATCCGCTGTTGGCATCCCATCGAAGGGTGGCATTTGCACTTCCTGAACCAACTCCCCGGACCCGCCAGTATTCATTGTTACTTACGCTGGCCACAGGCGTCAACATATTGGTAATTGTCAGAGAGGGTGAGTTGGAATTAGGGCTGTTGTTAAAATATTCGGCCTCCCATACACCCGCAGTAACCACTCCGGACAGATAAACCTGACCATACCTTGGTGATGGACTACTCTTTCCTAGCGGGAAGGTGAAGAAGGAGCCGTTGCTGATCTGTTTCCGCAGGGGACCGTTGATGTAAGAGCTTACCGAACCACCGCTTACCGCTGAGGTGCTGGCATTGGTAAGTGTCAGCGTGTTGGTTGCGTTGGTCGTAATTGCGCCGCTTGTAAGTGTAAGGTTATTTGCTATTAGGGCATTACCTCCTCCGGTAATAGTCACACCAGCAGGATTTGAAATGGCGAAGTCATAAAAGTTTTCGGTGATAGCCCCGGAGGAGATCGTCATGGTTTGGGCAGTACCTCCTTCAAAACTCACAAACCCGGTTCCTGGTATGAAACCGCCAGTCGATGGAGAGACATTAAAATCTGTCCAGTTATTCAAGATGTGAAGTGGCATGTTATGAAGTGTAGCGCTTAATTTAGCCCCATTGTTAATCGTCAGATTACCAAGGATTTTAGTAACATCTGCACTCATGTACTTAATTCCGGGACCGGTAAGGATCAGGTTCTGATATGGTTTTGCAAGGTTTCCGGGTTTCAAAGGCATTTGCGCATCGATTGAACCATATAGTTCTACCGTTGTACCGGTGGATGCCATAAAACGGTCATAATTGCCACCAGGGAAAACGAACATTCCGCCCGTTGAGTTTTCAATCATCATCTTTCCGGTACCCGCATGGGTCGTATCGGTAATTGATCCCAAACTGTGGTTGATACTCTGTTTCAGGTCAAATGTACCCTGGATATCCACGGAAGCAGCGGAGGCACTGTTGATGTTCATGGTAACAGTGTGTCCGGGTTGAATGAAAACAGGATTTCCCAAAGGGTAACAGTTACAAGTTGGGTTGGTAGGTGCATCCTCAGCCCAAATGGCCGTATTGTTCCAATTGCCACTTGCAATCGTGTACAACGTATGAACAAGGCCAAAGTTTGCTATCTCACCTGCGGTGTATTCACCTGTAAACAGATCATTTACAGTGATGGTGTGGTTGGTTGCATTGATAGACCCAGATGAATATTGAACCCATAAGGAGCTGCTAAAACGTGCGCTGATATAATTAATCTCTGTTCCGGTAACCTCTGCGGTACCATATTGGTAAACCTGGGTGACTGCGCTAACACCGGAGAGACCCGTTACGGTCGTTTTCCAATAATAATTCAATTGGTCAGTTGTTGGGGTAAAGTCGCTGGGATGTGCTGTATTTACGGGGACTACTGTAATGGATCCAGCGTTGGCAGAGGTAAAAGTAAAGGTAACCGGTCTATATTTTCCGGTAGAGCCAATCGGAAAAACAAAATTGGTTGCAGATCCTGAAAAATATTTTTGCACTCCCTTGTCACTGTTGGCGCCATTTAATTTGATCATTCGGTTAATATCATAGGTGCCGCCAAAAGAAGAGTTTATATCCATAACAAGCAGATAGTCATTGATGTAAAGCAAGCCTGAGGTAAGCGTTAACTGCCCTGTAATCCATGAATCCCCAATTATATCCGCCCCATTCGCATTGTTGAGTGTTATATTTCCGAATTTACCGCTTCCTGAGGTGGTGATGGTTTGTTTGGCGCTGTTTGCCAACAGGATACCACCGGAGGAGGATGAACTTGAATGGATGGCAGAGTTAGAGATATCACCCATGGCGGTGATGGTGTTTGCGGCATCAGCCAGAGTGCCGGAGGTAATGGTCAAATTGGTATTGACCCTGATGTTGCTGGATGAACCAAGCGTGATGGATGGGGTTGAGGTCAATGAACCGATTACCAGATTGGCAAAATTAGTAAGGTTGGAACCTGTTCCTGTGATATTACCAGTACCGGTAAAGGTCGTGGTTTGGGTGCTGGAAGCTGCAACGCTGGCCTGATAACCTCCAGCATTGGTCCCGGTAGTAGAGGTTGTGTTGTTGTTGATAAGACTTCCCCCAATCGTCACACTCAAATCGTTGGCTTTAAAAATAGAGCCTGTACCGTTAATCGTCAGGTTGTGCAGAATAGAAATTGAATTGACAGAAAGGCTTGCGGTTTTGTTGTTGGTGGTACCATCAACGGTTAGGTTCCACAATGGGGCAACAGCGTTTAATTTGAAGGTTTGGGCGGCCGCAGTTGAGCTATTTCCAATGGTTACCGTATGCCCTCCGGTGCTCCCGTTTACAGTATAGCTCCCTGGTTCCAGGTAGAAGTCCGCATAGCTGCTGCCCGCCTTAACAATGATAAGGTTACCTCCTGTTACATTGAACTGACTTCCCGTATTCAACACCTCAAACATACTCCGGGTGGCATCGAAACTATTTCCTTTGACCGTCACAGTTCCGCCTGATTGGTTGTAGATCAATGATCCAAGGGTATTGGCGAGATTTCTTCTTACCTGTCCATCAACATTGAGCGATCCGCCCGAAATATAAATTTCAGGAGCCCCTGAAGCGGCATATTCGATGTCGTTGTTCGACCCTCCGTTGTTGCCAATGTTCGCTATACCGGCATTCAATATCTCCAATTTGCCCAATAGTAGCAAATCGGATGCATTGTTGTTGGCAGCCCCAATATTCATCGTACCCAGATTAGCAGACAAGCAACCAGTGGAAGGAATGGTAAAGGCGTTGGTGGTCGACAAAGTCAGGGTAACATTTGAATTGGATAACCGGAAAGTACCATTGGTGAGGGTCATGGCTGTTGCCAGCGTGCTATTTAAAGTCATCGCGTTGACGGTAGCCTCCAAAATTGAAGTACGGTCAGTTCCTTTGTTGATTGTTAAGGCATTAAAATCTGTACGGGTTGCGGTAGTCCCACCGATCTGCTTATTTGCGGCGCCGGTAAAGGTTACATTACAGATTTGGGAAGCGCCGGCAATCATGTCGAATATTCCGTTGTTGGTAAGGCTTCCTTGCATGGAGAGCGTATTGGTCGCGGCCAAATTGGCCGCAACATCGAAAATCGCGCCACTGGCGACGGTCACGTCGCCAGCTACCGACACATTTTGTGCAGTACTTCCTCCATTTGTAAACTGGAGGTTTCCGTTGTTAACATTGAGGTTTCCGTTGATGGTTATGTTCCGGGTAGTGTTTTGGATGTTCAACAGCGCAAGACCACTTACACTTGATCCGGAAACATTGATATTCATATCTTGGTATATCTGCAAATCGGTATTGGGCATTGTGATGTTTTTTCCGGTAGCAGGAGATAGTATCAGGTTGTAATAAGAGGCAATGTTTGTAGGATTGCTGCCGACCAAATAGGTGGTTGGCATGGTGAAAGCAACACCAATATTCCCAGGGGCGGTTTCAGTGTAGTATTCAACGGTTCCACCGGAAGCGCCAAGGAAATTGCCAAAATCCCCGGAAGGGAAGACGGCGGTTGCTGTCGACGAACTTACGCGCAACTTACCTGTGCCAGTAACAGAGCCAAATACATGACCGGTTGTGGTATTGACATCGAGCGTTGAGCCGGTATTGATCTGCAAGCTGCTAACAATTTTCGTGTTGGCAGATATGGTGACCACATGGTTGTTGCTCCCTCCATCGCCAATCACAACCAGATCACTTGCAGTGGGTAAGGATGTGACAGCTGCACCGGTGTGGCTAATATTAGACCAAGTGGAAAGACTACCCCAATCACCATTAGCAATGCTGTAATAAACCTTGACAGTCCCGAAAGCAAGTGTTTCACCCGCAGTATACTCCCCGTCAAGGTATTGTATTGCCGGGAAATAGATGTTTTTTCCTATGATATCAACTTGCAGGGCATCTCCTTTGACCCAGGCGAATGGACGGTAAACACCTGTAATATAGGTATTGTCATTGCCAACAACATCGCCTGCAATATAATGATAAGTGTGGGAAACTGATCCTGGTTGGATTCCTGTTATTGAACTGGAAGTTACTTTCCAGTAATATGTTAAGGAATTTTTAGTTGGATCAGCGGAAGGATGCACAAATGCAATGGGTTTTGCAGTCACATCGCCCCAGTGAGTTGGCGCCTGCGAAATATCGATTGTGGCTGGATGGTAAGTAGTTGAACCAAAAGGATATAAGAAAGATCCGATGGCGCTAAATGTTTTGGTTATACCACCATCACTTTGATTCCCGGCACTCTTTATCATCTTTGTATCGCCAAATGTGGTTGGTGTGGCTGTGCCGGTTAAGGCATCATAAATAGCGCTGGTGGCAGAAAATTTAAGATTGAAGCTGGCGATATCCAAGATGCCATTTACCAGTCTTAAATTGCCGTTTATAGTCTGATTGAAAGTAAATGAGGCAGTTCCAGTTGTTTTGTTTATACCTAAATTGCCAAAGATACCTGTTCCCGAACCGCCGATGGTTTGGGCCAATGTCCCGTTCAATAGGATGCTTCCATTTGCCTGGCTGTTATGGGTACCTGAATTGATAATGTTCCCATCAGCATAGATGGTAAAGCCCTGGTCATTTAAACTACATCCATTGTTGATTGTCAGCAGTCCCCTCACAGTAAGGTTATTGGTAATGTTGGTGTTGCTGGCATTTGAAAGTGTGAAGTTATTCAGACCGCTTGTGATGCTTCCTGTATTGGTAAAGGTTTGTACCCCGGACCCGTTGAAGGTGGTTGTATTGGCACCCGGTGTATAGGTTGCTGCTGATGCTAAACTGAAATTATGATCAACTTCCAGCCCGATAGTATTTGTATTCATGTCCAGGGTGGCTCCATTCCCAATAGAAAGATCATTTAAAACAGTCAGGGTTGATCCAGGAGTGGCCATTTGTAAGGTCACATTACCTGAACCCGTCCTATTCGTGATATTCATGTTGTAGAAAGGAACGGTCGTGTTACCGGTATAAACTGTTGCCGAAGAAGGGACATTTACATTGATTGTTCCTCCTGTTACCGTATATTTTCCAGGTAGTACCTGAATGTTAAAGAGTCGGAAATCGGTAGTGGCATTAACAAACGCATTGTCTGTAAAGTTGATACTACCTCCACTCATATTAAATACAGTGTTGGGATTATCCAATGATAAAACGGCTCCAGCATGGTTTTCTCCCTGCAATCTGAAGTTGGCTGTACCACCAGTCTGTGTATAACTGATCAGGTTGGTTGCACCTGTGTTGTTCCATACCTGACTGACATCCAGGGTACCCGTTCCTTCAATATTGATTTCCGGTGTGCTGAGATCTCCTAAAACAATACCCGCTGCATCGCCTGTAGAGAATTGACCGGCACTGACGCGCAACCTGCCATAGAAGGTAGCAGCCTGATAGCCAGTACCATTAAGCCCCGTGACTGTTGTAGAGACATTGGCCCCATTCACCCACAAAAAGGCAGATGGATTAAGCAGAAAGTCCTGTCCCCCCTCAGAGATTGAAGGTACATTGATATTGGAATTCAATTTCAATGTACCATAATGGAGGAACAGTGCTTTGTAATAATAGCCGTATCCTGCAAAGTTGTTGTTTCCCTGGTTGTTGGGACCGAATAGGGTAAAATTGGCCATATTGGAAGAATTTACCTCCAGGGAGTAGGTTTGGTCGGATCCTTTTTCAACAATAAACCTGAAAAAGTCGGTCGTTCCGTTGCAAGTTACCGTATTGTTTGTGGCGCCTGCAAAGGTCACCTGAACATCGCCGTAATTGGTGCCACCAAAAGCTGTCGTTGTGAGGAGATAATAGGCATTATCAAATGGGGCGGGCAATCCTGTAAAACGTACCGAACCATTGTTGGTGAAATTTCCGTAAAGGGTTAAACTATGGACCGGATTAACCAATGATGCGTTCACATCCGATGAGGCCAGTGTATGGGCTGTCGCAAAATTATTTACCCCGATTGTACAACCGGTTGAAACAGAAAAATTGCCTGCAACTGTCATGTTGATCAAATTGTCTGAAGGAGTTGGATTTCCAAAATTGAAGGTAAGGTTACCAGCTCCATATTTATTCAGGTCAAAGGTTCCGTTTACTGTATAACTGATGTTGTTGCTTGCATTGTCCAAATAAGTAGTATAGGCTGATGCGGTATAGTTTGATACGATCAATTTGTTGTAGGTAAGCTGTGTGTTGCTGATGCCTTGACTGTTCAGATTGTAATATTCTACTGTTCCTCCGGTTGCCGCAACAAACCCGGTATAGCTCCCTCCCGGAAAATTACCTGACGCAAGTTTCAAGATACCTTCACCGGTTACAGTTCCAAAGTTGTGGGTTGTAGTAGTTTGCAGGTCTAGCGTGCCTCCCAGTCGGATTTCCAGGGAGGTAACAGACTTTCCATTTTCGTTGACTGAGATGGTTCGACCGTTAAGGATAATCACATGATCGGTAGAGGCTGGAATGCCGCCATTTACCCAGAAGGATCCTGAAGGGTCTGTCGTCCAGGTGTTCGCTGTATTCCAATCGCCGGATTGATAAGAGTAAAAAGTTGTATTTAAGACAGTGACCGTTGTGCTCAAACAACTGGAGTTAACGAGACCGCTTTCCCATCTTGCATAATAGGTAGTAGTAATTGCCGGTTTGCTGATCACCAGAGGACTGCCTGTTCCAATAGAGGTTCCGGAACCACATCCTCCAGCATACCAGGTAAGTGTGGCCCCGCTTCCGCCTCCACCACTGGCCGCTAAACTAATGGTGCCTGTATCTCCGAAGTTGATAGAACCTGGTGTCGCGGAAATGGCAGTCGGAGCCCCCGGATTGATGGTAGCAATTGTCGCGGAACCAGTCTTGGTTGAACCTGTTACAACGAATGTAAGTGAAGTACCGGAGACCGTTGGCGTTACGCTAACCCCTGAAAGCACACCAGCTGTAAAAGTGGTTGAAGTACCAGTGATACCTGCAGTTCCACTATATGCGACAGTAGAGACGAAACTGGTTGCCGTATTGTTGTAGATATCCTGGGCAGTCAGGGTGATACCGGTTATGGCTGTTCCTACAGCCTGGGGAGAGGTAATGGTAGATATTGCAAAATGGTCTAAAGCACTTGCGTTCACATCAAAAGTGCTTGTGCCGGTTTTTGTTGCTCCGGTGACTATAAAAGTCATATTGGTTCCAGCCACAGTAGGTGTTACGCTAACGCCGGAGAGCACACCTGCGGTAAAAGCGGCTGAAGTACCAGTGATTCCAGTTGTGCCACTATATGCGACAGTAGAGACGAAACTGGATACTGTGTTGTTGTTGATATCTTTAGCAGTCAGGGTGATTCCTGTAATGGCAATTCCCGCATTCTGAGGAGAGTTAATGGTTGAAATTGCGAAGTGGTCCAATGCCCCCGGATTGATGGTAGCGATTGTCGCTGTGCCCGTCATGGTTGATCCTGTTACAACGAATGTAAGTGCAGTGCCGGAAACTGTTGGCGTTACACTAACCCCGGAGAGCACACCAGCTGTGAAAGTGGCCGAAGTACCTGTAATACCAGCTGTTCCACTATAAACAACCGTGGCGACAAAACTGGTTACCGTATTGTTGTTGACATCCTGGGCCGTCAGGGTGATTCCGGAAATGGCAGTACCGGCAGTCTGAGGAGAGGATATGGTCGAAATTGCAAAGTGGTCGAGGGGTCCTGGCACAACAGTTTGGTCGCCTCCGGCAGTTGTTGATCCTGATTTTGTAGCGAGCGTGAACGTGAAATTACTGGTTGCCAAAGCGCTGAGGTTAATTGTATGTCCGGGTACAGCGCCTGGGGCAACATCGCCAGTAATGAAAATGTATCCAGTTGTTCCACTGGTTATTGACTGAGATACAAAGGCCGGGAATGTTTTAGCCCCTGCGGCTCCCGGCGTTGTTAAAGTACTTAACAGGGTAGCAGTTCCCGCATTAAATGTGCTTGTAGTTTGATACCATGCTTTAAGATTGGTCATGTCAGCAGAAACATAACTGCCTGCGGTGGTACAGGTCATGCCGGTCAGTGTAGCGTTAGCAAGGGTGACGGCAAGGGCCGACTGATGTAAAACTACATTATTTGCTCCTCCGACAATATTTGTGGCGGTAACCTGAGTACCATTGTTGGACAATGCGACTGCAGGACGACGTGTGCCAATAGCGAAATAAGTTGATCCGGTATAAGAAATCGCTGCATCTGAAGTAATTGTTCCTCCCGCGATGCTATTTCCGCCACGGTCGGTATATGGACCGCTTTGAGCAGCTGTAGCGCTTGCCACTGCATTCGCACCGATTAATCCGCTTTCGGTCAGTCTGACTGTTGCACTGGTAAAGGTGCCACCCATTAATTGTGCGTACCAGTTCCTTGCGGCAACCGAAGATAAAGTCCCATCAACGGTACTAGCACCGGTACTGGACATTGTCACCCGTACTGCCGGAGAAGAACAAACAATGTTGTTTAGTTCAAATGGACGGTAATTGGTTGCATCACCAACAGGAAACAGATATGAATTTCCGCTCAGTAAAGACCATTGCAGTGGTCCATTCACATAACTTGACGCAAAAACGCCAGTAACAGCACCGATAGCAGTATTGGTAACAGCCATGAAATTGGTTGCATCTGTACCCAGTATTCCATTTGTAAGCGTTAAAACCCCACTTACGGTTTCATTTTTCGTTAAACTTACTCCACCACTGGTATTTGCTATGGTAAGGTTATTGAATGTAGAGGAAGCGCTTCCTCCAATTGTCTGGGCTGTACTACCGTTAAAATTTACTGTTCCACTGTTGTGCGTAAAGGTTCCCCCATTGCTGTAATTACCTGCGAGATTCATGGTCGCAGAGGTAGCAGTCAGTGTGCCTGCACTGATGGTAAGCCCGCCAAGAGTGGCAGTTCCACTTCCCAAACTTAAAATAGCGCCACCAACTTTGGTTAAATCCTGGCCGCCTGAAATACCTCCACTGCCCAATGTAATATTACCTGTGGCGCCTATGCTGCTGGCGCTTCCGAGTATTATTGCCCCGTTGTAAGTTACACCGGTTGCAGAACTATTGATGAGCGCCCCTCCGGTTGAAATACCTGTTCCGTTTAAAGTCAATGGCTCAGCATTCGAAAGAGTAAAACCATTCAAATCCAATACTGCGCCTGTTGTTACTGAGGTTATTCCGGCTATCGTGCCAAGCGCTGAGGTCGATGCACCAAGTTTAAGGATCCCTGCACTGATGGTTGTGGTCCCTGTATATGTGTTAGCCCCCGAAAGAGTCCAGGTTCCTGTCCCATCTTTAGTAATTGAAGCCGGTGTTGAAATGATACCTGACATTGTTCCTGAACTGCCTGTTGCTCCATCCAAAGTTAAAGCGAAAGCGCCTGTTCCAACAGTTCCGCTACAAGTAAGTGTTCCAGAGCTTGTCGCTGTTATTGTGCTGGCTGAGCCAAGTGTAATGGGGCCACTATACGAAGCATTGGCTCCTGTGTTGGTCAATGCTCCGGCAGGTGATGCTGTTAAACCGGTTCCGTAAATAGTAAGTGGTTCAGCATTTGAAAGAACAAAACCATTCAAATCTAAAACGGCTCCTGAGGTTACAGACGTAATACCGACTGGTGTACCAAGTACAGAGGTTGATGCACCAAGTTTAAGTGTCCCCTCACTGATGGTTGTTGCACCCGCATAATTGTTTGTACCAGAAAGGATCCATGTGCCTGCACCATTTTTAGTAATTGATGTTGGTGTTGTGATTATTCCGGACATAGTACCTGAACTACCCGCTGTACCATCCAATGTTAAAGCAAATGTACCAGTACCCAATGTTCCGCTGCAAGTGATCGTTCCCGAGCTTGTGGCAGTTATTGTACTGGCAGAGCCTAATGTAATTGGTCCACTATAAGAAGCATTTCCTCCTGTGTTGGTCAATGCACCTGCTGGAGATGCTGTCAAACCAGCTCCGTATAAAGTAAGTGGTTCAGCATTTGAAAGATTAAAACCATTCAAATCTAAAACAGCTCCTGAAGCTACTGATGTTATTCCCCCAACTGTGCCAAGGGCAGAAGTCGATGCCCCGATTTGTAAGGTTCCGGCATTGATTGTTGTCGCTCCTGTATAGGTGTTTGATCCGGATAATGTCATTGTTCCCAGCCCGGCCTTCGTAACTCCAAAAGAAGTGCTTATAACTCCGCTAACTGTCAAGTCAGTAGCGGAGGTTCCATCGTCCGCAACTGTAAAAATACGGTTGTTATCCAGTGCAATTGGACAGGAAATAGTAGCGCCGCTACTCCCGGTTATGTAATTTACTGTTACATTTCCACCAAGATGCAACAATCCTGTCCCGGAAATTGTAGATCCGGTTGAGCCAATTTCCATTACAACACTTGTTGGTCCTGCTGAGGCTCCAAGTGCATAAGTCGATAATGCAAGCGTTGTCCCTGCTTTAACGGTCAGTGCCCCACTAACAGTTGGTGTTGCAGCTGCTAGAGTTTTGGTGCCGTTTCCAGAAGTTATTAGATTATTATAATTATAAGCACCAATTGTTTGGGAAGAAGAAGTTCCACCTGTTCCATCTCCATAATAGTTCACTGTTCCCGTTGAAGGTATCAAATTGCCACCCGTGATATTGCCTCCAACATTAAGAGTCCCAGCACCAGTAAAAGTAACTTGATTTCTTCCGGCAGCTCCATTCATTGTGATATTTCCGAAAACAGTAACTGTGCCAGTCGAAAGTGACACATAACAATCTCTATTATTGTTTCCTGGATCAGCCATAGTTATTGAAGCACAGGAAAAAGTACCACCTCCAACAGCAATAATTTTATTGTCGGCACTGCCAGTTCCTCCATTTATAACGACTGCTCCTGATACTGTTAGGCTCTGTCCGGCACTTATAGTAATTGTATTTGAGCTGCCTCCACTATTAATTGTAAAAGTATTACAAACTGCTGCAGTATTAACAGTAACATTGAAGTTGTTTGGAATTACCACATCATGTGCATTAGTTGGCACCAGGTTCAATGACCAGTTTGCCGCAGTATTCCAGTTATTGCTGGAGGAACCGTCCCATGTATTAGTTTGCCCGGATACTCGTGAAAAAGAAACACATGTCAACAGCAAAAAAAACAATGCTATTTTGATCGGCGATTCTATTTTCTTGAAATTTAAGTATCCGCTCATTTGATCAGAGGTATTAAAAGATAAATACCTCCCAAAGACAAATATTTCTCATAAATTTTGAAATAAAAACTTAATGAAAAATACCTATGTTTTCCGAAAAGTAAAGCCGAAACAGCATTTAGGGAATTTTGAGGGAAAAAGGGTTTGAACAGAAGCGCAAAATGCTTGTCTGCACTAGTAATCAATCGATTGCGGAAAAAGGCAATCGATTGATTGGTTTGTAAAATATCAAGTGGATCTAAGATTCCCATATCGTTCACGAATATAGCTATTTATGCCTATAAAACCGCTGATTTGGCCAATTTTATTGAAATAATGGGCTATGCTTCAATAGATTTTAACAATTAGTAATAACAAAAGATGTACCAATCTATTGCCGGGTTTTGAATAATATATGAATACTTCATAATGCACATTGTATCAGACATATATAATCCTAAGTATGGACTTCTATTTAACAAATAGCTTAGGATGAAAGTTTAAAATGAAAAATTGTGCGGAAATGGGCGCACAATCGTAGGAAATTTGAATACTATTATAGCTTTGACCCCTCCTTTATACTTGGCAAAAGAATTGATTTCACTGCACCAACTTTACCTGTCGGCCCCTCGGTTTCCAGGCTTAGTACTGTACTCCCAATGCCTCTCGGCCCTACGGCTACGCTCTGGATACCACTTCGTGCGGGAAACGATATCGCCCTATGAAATTTTGCCCCTCGGCTCCGCTCGGGGACCGATATCGCTTCGCCCTTTGCCCCTCGGCTGCGCTCGGGGACCGGGATCGCTACGCTCACCACCCCTCGGCTGCGCTCGGGGACCGGGATCGCTACGCTCACCACCCCTCGGCTGCGCTCGGGGACCGGGATCGCTACGCTCACCACCCCTCGGCTGCGCTCGGGGACCGGTATCGCTTCGCTCAACGCCTCTCGGCTGCGCTCGGGGACCGGATGGCTTCACACTACGCCCCTTCAACCCCGAGCGGAGCCGAGGGGCCGAAATTAATGGAGCTACCCGGGTCCCCGAGCGCAGCCGAGGGGCGTTGAATGTTGAGGTGATGCTGAAAGAAGCATGATATTGTTTAATGTTCTATCATGTTAATTATCACCATTTTAATTTATTCTGCCTTAAAAAGCCAATCCATTGAAGAATTAACTCCGTAGATTCGTTTTACTCAAAATTTCGGGGTAACTTATATCCCATAAAGTACCTTTTAAAATTTATTTAAGATGAAAGGCTATATGTACATTTTACGCTGTGCTGATGGCACTTATTATACTGGAAGTACAGTAGATCTTGATAAAAGAATAGAAGAGCATCAACTCGGTGAAGGAGCCCATTTTACGTCAAAACACCTGCCTGTCAGATTGATGTACTTTGAAGAGTTCCAGAGAATTGACGACGCATTCTTAAGAGAAAAGCAAATTCAAAATTGGAGCCAAAAGAAAAAGGAGGCGCTCATCAACGGAAGGGTGGATGAGTTACATCAATTGGCAAAATGCAAAAATAAGAGCGCTTCAGAGCTGTTTAGGAAATCTTGACCTTTTGGCCCCTCGGCTACGCTAAGAGCCTGGAGAATTCAATAATTGCCCAGCTACTCCCAGCGCCTATCGGTTCCACCCCTACGCTCAAAATACCACTTCGCTCGGGGGACCGGATTCGCTACGCTCAACGCCCCTCGGCTTCGCTCGGGGGACCGGATTCGCTACGCTCAACGCCCCTCGGCTTCGCTCGGGGG
>JALOCD010000126.1 GCA_023228025.1 Prolixibacteraceae bacterium
AAATTTACGATGCCCGGATGGAACAAAAAGGTTGGAACGAACCGGGGTTCAACGACAGCAAATGGGCAAAATCCGAATTGGTTACATCCCCTACCGGGAAACTCGTCTCCCAGGTCTCACCGCCCGACCGTGTCACGCGCACCATCCGGCCAGTTTCTGTAATTGAAAAAATGCCAGGCGTATATCGCTACGACTTTGGGGAGATGTTCTCGGGCTGGGCCAGGCTCAAAATTGAAGGCAAAAAAAACGCTACCCTTCAACTCCGTTTTGTCGAAGAACTCGGTCCGGGCTACGACCAGGCAGACACCTATATTTTGAAAGGAGAGTGTACTGAAATCTGGGAACCACGCTTTACCTGGCATGCTTTTCGATACATTGATGTGACCGGCTCATCTACTCCCATGACACCTGAAAACCTCGATGGAAGGGTGGTAAATACCGATATACAATCTGCAGGAACATTTGAAAGCTCCAACCCGTTGCTAAACAAGATCCTGGACAACTACCGCAGGACGCAATTGGGGAATGTCCATGGCGGACTGCCCAGCGACTGCCCGCACCGCGAACGCAGAGGGTATACAGGCGATGGACAGATCTCGGCCAAAGCTGCCATTTACAATTTCGACCAGACACAGTTTTACACCAAATGGCTGAATGATATCGTGGATGCCCAAAATCATGAAACCGGATATGTTCCCAATACCACCCCTTATCAGGATGGTGGTGGCGGAACCGCCTGGGGATCGGCATGCATCATCATTCCCTGGTATATGTACCAATTTTATGGGGATACCCGAATTCTGCGTGACCATTATGATGGGATGAAAAAGTGGATTTACTTCATGAAAAGCCAGCTCAACAGCGAGGGAATACTTGTCAATCAAGGATTGGGTGAGTGGGTTCCGCCTGAGCTGGTAGTGTTGCCACCGGATTTCGTAAACAGTTGCTATTATTTTCATTGCTGCAAGTTGATGACGGAAATCAGCGATGCGCTCGGCCAGGATATCGATCATGAGAATTTCAGGTTACTGGCAAATAAAGCAAAAAAGGATATCAACAGAATCTATTTCAACAAGGAAACCTACACCTATTCGGTCGGGAAACAGGCTGCCAACGCCTTCCCGCTAGGGTTTGGGATTACCGAAGAGAGCAACACAGATTCCGTAGCGGCCAAACTCGTGAAAAGAGTTCTTAATGAGAATAAAGCGCATTTCGATACCGGCATTCTTGGCACTCCTTTGCTGTTGGATGTGCTTACAGACCTAGGCAGGATTGATGTGGCCTATACCCTGATGAACCAGCGTGACTACCCAAGTTTTGGCAACATGATCGAAAAGGGGGCCACCACCATCTGGGAGACCTGGCTTGGCGACGCTTCGCACAGCCATCCGATGTTCGGCAGTGTATGCGCCTGGTTTTACCAAAGTCTGGGTGGAATTTCGCCCGATCCCGAACATCCCGGATTCAAAAATATCCTCATCAAACCTATTCCGGTCAGTGCGCTCTCCTTTGTAAATTGCTCCTATCCTTCTGCTTTTGGGACTATCAGTTCAAACTGGAAACTCACTGGAACTGACTACCAGCTGGATATTGCCGTTCCGGCCAACAGTACCGCAACTGTTTATGTATTGGCCCAGGATGAAGCTTCGGTACTCCTGAACGGGAAATCCGTTTCGGGAAGTAAATATGTGAAATTTCTTCGCACCGAGGGGCAATATGCTGTTTTCAGTGTGGCTTCCGGCCATTATCAATTCACCTCTGCGGGTGCAGGAAAGAAGTTGCAAAAATCGATTCTGCCGGCCCCGATGATTCATCCGGGTGATACACTGGTAAACCATACCGATACCATTTTGGTAAAAATAGGATCAGATGTATCGGGAACGAAGATTTATTATACCACCAATGGTAGTGAACCCGACTCGTTGGCCATTCTATATAAAAATGGATTTAGAATTTCGCAACCTGCAACCATCAAGGCAAAAGCATTTCTGAACGGATATGTTACCAGCTTTACATCTGTTAGTCACATAGATTTTATCGACGAATCCTTCAATGGACTTGAGGTGGGCTATTACAGCGGTGTATGGACCAAACTACCTGATTTTGCTGCTCTACCTGTCGTCAAACAAGGGGAAATATTCAACTTTTCGTTGGCGAAGATTGCTCCCCCGCAGGATCAGTTTGCGATGGTGATGAATGGAAAACTCCTTATCAGGAAGGCCGGCACTTACGAATTTTTCCTGCGTTCCAACGATGGAAGTCAGTTGTTTATTGACAATCAAATGGTGATTGACAATGATGGCTCTCACAGCGCGGATTCGGAGAAACAGGGGAAAATAGAATTAAGTGAAGGGATGCACCCCATTCGGCTGCACTACTTCCAGGCAGGCGGAGGCATGTTTTTGGAGCTAAAATATGCCGGACCAGGAGTAGAGAAACAGACGATTCCGGCTGCGGTAATTTTCAGGAAGTGATTAACTTTAAAACTTCAATTGACGGAACGACGGAGACGACTGGGACGACTAGGAGGACTAGGACGACTAGGATGACTAGGATGACGGAGATGATGGAGACGACCAAAAAGACTAGGACGACTTGGACGAAGGGGACGAGTCGCTGAATGAAACGGAAACAAACAGCTAATAGCCAACCGCTAATAGCCCAAATTAAATAGAATCAATTGATCAATAAACTACTACGAATGGACAACAACGAATCAAAAACAAAATTCTCCCGCAGGAGCTTTCTAAAGGGAGCAGCATCGAGCACAGCGATCCTAGCCCTGGCACCTGCCACCAATCTTTTTGCCAACAGTTTTCAGGCAGGGACCGCCTGGACTATTGACGCGACTAAATTTAAAATCCACATGATCGGCCAGGCGCACATCGATCCTGTATGGTTGTGGAACTGGTCGGAAGGGATTTCGGTTGTGCACAGCACTTTTCAATCGGCGCTCGACCGCATGAAAGAGACACCCGATTTCAAATTCACGGCCAGTTCGGCCCAATTTTTTCAATGGGTTGCCGAAAACGATCCTGCTATGCTCAAAGAGATCCGCAAAAGGGTCGATGAAGGAAGGTTCTGTGTCGTTGGCGGCTGGTGGGTTGAACCGGATATGAATATTCCATCCGGTGAAGCCATGGTCCGCCATGGGCTTTACGGTCAACTGACTTTGCAGCGCTTGCTGGGCCGTCGTTCCACAGTGGCCTACAATCCTGATTCCTTTGGCCATACCGGAAACTTGCCACAGATCATCAAGTTGCAGGGGATGGAAAACTACATCTTCATGCGTCCTGGACTAAAGGAGAAAACTATTCCAGCCGACCTCTTCTGGTGGGAAGGTACTGATGGTACCCGTGTCTTGACCTACCGGATCCAGTTCGGATACAACGACAGCGGTTCCGTTCGCAACAAAGTAGAGAACCTGGTTAACCTGTATGCCAAAGAGCCTTTGAAGAACGTAATGGCCTACTATGGCGCGGGCGACCATGGAGGAGGGGCTACCAAAATCAACATCAGCTCCATCAATGAGCTGAAATTGGAAAAAGGCGCTCCCATTGTGGGTTACAGTTCTCCGGATATCTATTTCAAGGAGGCCCGCAAGGATACGGAGAGCAAACTTCCGGTCGTTAAGGATGACCTGCAGCACCATGCCGTTGGTTGTTATACCGCCGAATCTGAGATCAAAAAAGGGAACCGCCAGTCAGAGGCAGCCCTGGTGACTGCCGAAAAAGTCGCCGCGATCGGATCGGTCGCCTGGGGCGCCCATTATCCGAAACAGGAACTCACCGCCGCCTGGCACAAAGTGTTGTTTCTACAGTTTCACGATAGTTTGGCTGGTTCCTCCCTTTTCGACCATTCGCAAAGCGCCCGCGAGGGATTCGGCTATGCACTCGATGCGGCGCATCAGGCCACTTTCATGGGTGTTCAGAAATTGGAATGGCAGGTTGCTACCGAGGATCCCGAATCACAATATTTGCTGGTTTTCAATCCACATGCCTGGGAAGTTACCGGCAATGTGGAGTACGATTACAACTGGGGTACTATGCACAAATCCTCCAGGGTGGATGATGAAAAGGGAAATGCCCTTCCGCACCAATGGGCCCCGGGCTCTTCAGAGGCCGGAAGCCGCAAAAAATTAGTGGTTCGCATGATCGTTCCACCGATGGGTTACCGTCAGATTCGTCTCTGGGATGGTGAAAATCCGACACCAAAAAACGTGGTCAAAGTAACCGAAAATACAATTGAAAACGATCTTGTCAAGCTTCATATCTCCTATAACGGAACCATCGGCATATTTGATAAAGTTTCTGGGAAAGAGCTATTTGCAGGTGTAGATACCGGTTGCAGGGCAGTGATTATTGACGACCCGAGCGATACCTGGAGCCACGATATCAAGACTTTCAACAAGGAGATTGGCGCTTTTGGTAATGCCACCATCAAGATTCTGGAAGAGGGACCGCTGCGCGGAAAAATCCGATCCATCGCTACCTATGGAAAATCCACCCTCACCATCGACTGGACCCTCTACGCAGATTCCAAAAACCCGGAAGCAACTGTAACCCTCGACTGGCACGAGCACCTGAAGATGGTGAAATTCTCCTTCCCTGTCGAAGTAGATTCGCCTCTGGCAACCTATGAAACCTCATACGGCACAATTATCCGGGCTACCAATGGGGATGAAGATCCCGGTCAACGGTGGATCGATGTGACAGGCAAGCGGGGCGATACGAATTATGGATTATCCGTTTTCAACGACGCCAAATATGGTTACAATGTGGCCGGTAATGACCTTCGAATATCGGTGGCACGTTCCGCAGTTTATGCCCACCACAATCCAAAAGTGCTCGACATGAAAGCTGAACACCTGTGGCAGGATCAGGGCATCCAGACTTTTAGAATGCTTCTGGTTCCTCACGTTGGAAACTGGCAACACAGCAACATGGTCAGAATTGCGGAGGAGTTTATGGCGCCAACTATTCCAATCTACCAGGGAATCCACAGGGGAACCATGCCAAAATCAGGTTCCTTCCTGTCGGTGGATGCTCAGAATATCATCGTTTCGGCAATCAAGCAGTCGGAAATCGGGGAAGATTTGATCCTGAGATGTGTAGAGACCAACGGATCCGCTGTTACTGCTAATTTGGACCTGGCATTTGCTAAACAAACATGGAGTGGAAGCTTCCGTCCTTACGAAATAAAAACACTGCGTTTCAATAGCAAATCAGGTAAAATCAAAGAGGTGAATTTACTGGAAGAATAAACTCGCTTTCAATAGTTTAATCAACGCTTCATTTACTTCGTGTGTCCTTTGTGAAACCCTTTGAGACCTTGGTGGTGAGTTTTTAATTTAACCACAAAGTACTCAAAGGATGACACAAAGGACTCAATGTTTATGAATAAAATTACGAAAATTGATTGTTTTGATGTTGGTTTATATGAAAATAACTATCTTGGTAATCACTAAATTAAACCCGATTCAATTTATGAGAAAAGAATCAAAATTCAGTATGATCATCCTGGTACTTGCCGCCCTCCTCATGTTTCAGGGTATTGCCCAGGCTCAGTACAAAACAGAAACGCCTGAACAGAAAAGTAAGCGTATGGCGTGGTGGACGGATGCCCGGTTCGGGATGTTCATTCACTGGGGATTGTATGCCCTTCCCGCTCGTCACGAATGGGTGAAAAACTATGAAAAAATGACCAATGAGCAGTATCAGAAGTATTTCGAAGAGTACAACCCTGATCTGTTCAACCCTAAAGAGTGGGCCCGTATGGCCAAAGAGGCCGGCATGAAATATGTGGTGCTCACGGCCAAACACCATGAAGGGTTCTGCAACTTCGATTCAAAATACACGGATTACAAGACAACAAAGACCCAATTCGGGAGGGATGTCATCAAGGAGTATGTCGAAGCGCTGCGGGCCGAAGGGCTGAGAGTAGGGTTTTACTACTCATTGATCGACTGGCACCACCCCGATTATACCATCGACCGGGTGCATCCCCAGCGCCAGGAGTCTGACTCTGCCTATGCCCGTTTGAACAAAGGCAAGGACATGGCCAAATACCGCGAATACCTGAAGAACCAGGTGCGTGAACTTCTAACAAACTATGGACAGATCGATGTAATCTGGTTCGACTTCTCCTTCCCGGGTAAAAATGGCAAGGGCCATGAAGATTGGGGTTCTGAAGATCTGTTGAAAATGGTGCGCCAGCTTCAACCAAACATCATCATCGACGATCGTCTCGACCTGAAAGACAAAGATTATGGTTGGGATTTTGAATCACCCGAACAGTATAAAGTGGAGAAATGGCCGGAACGCAATGGTCAGAAAGTATATTGGGAAACCTGTCAGACCTTCTCCGGTTCCTGGGGATATTTCAGGGATGAAACCAGCTGGAAGAGTCCGGCCCAGTTGCTCGAACTGCTTATCGAATCGGTCAGCAAAGGTGGAAACCTCTTGCTGAATGTCGGTCCAACCGCCCGCGGACTGTTTGACTACCGTGCCCAGGATCGCCTGAAAGCCTTGGGTGAATGGATGAAATACAACAACCGTTCGGTCTACGGATGTACCGAAGCTCCGACAGAATTTGTCGCTCCCGACAACACCCTGCTTACCTACAATGCAAAAACGAAGAGATTGTACATTCACCTCCTCTCCTATCCGATGGGTAACCTGAAGATGAAGAATATAGCAGACAAAATCAAATATGTACAGTTTCTGCACGACGCATCAGAGGTCAAATACCGTACCGGGAAAGATGCAGACAGTCAATCTGTCAATTTGCAGCTTCCGGTTTTGAAACCGCCGATGGAGATCCCGGTGGTAGAGGTGATTTTGAAGTAAGCGAAGTATTTAGAGAAAGATTTTCCAAAGTTTTAGTTACGAGCGTAATTAGCTCGTAACTAAAACTTTGGAAAATCTATTTTACGAGCAAATCACGCTCGTAACTAAAAAACTTTGGAAACTTTTCGAGGATTTTTTCCGCTACAAGCTTTTTAACACCAAAAACAACCCCGCCGCCGAAACTGCCCCCAGCAGTGGCCCGACAATGGGTACCCAGGCGTATTTCCAGTCGCTGTCGCATTTGTTGGGTATGGGCAGTACATAGTGCATGATGCGTGGACCCAAATCGCGGGCTGGATTGATGGCATAGCCTGTTGGCCCTCCCAGCGACAGTCCGATTCCCAATACGACCAATGCAATGGGCAAGGCGCTCAACGCCCCAAGCCCAACTTCCGGGACAGCCATATAGAGAACTGCCATGGTGAGCATATGGGTGCCGATCAGCTCTGTCAAGATATTGTACCAATAGCTTCGGATATTGGGTGCCGTGCAAAAAACACCAAGTTTTGTATTGCCGTCGACCGTTGCGTCAAAATGCTTTTTGTAGGCCAGCCAAACCAGTCCGGCTCCAAACATGGCCCCCAAAAGCTGGGCAGTCAGATAGAGCGGAATCAGTGACGGTGAGAATTTGTGCGCCAGCACCAATGCGATGGTCACTGCCGGATTGAGGTGCGCCCCGCTGATGGGAGCGGCCAACAGCACGCCTGAAAATACGCCAATTGCCCAACCAAAGGTGATCACAATCCAGCCGCTGTTTTTGCCATTGGTCTTGTCGAGCGCTACATTAGCGCAAACACCACCACCCAGTAACAGGATAATGGCCGTTCCAAAAAATTCTCCTAAGAAGGGGGTCATTTTAGTAATAATTAGAATTAGTAATGCTTTGCTACAAGTGACTAAAGTGAGCTAAAGTGACTAGAGTGACTAGAGTACTTATGGGGAAGCTTGATTTGTTCGGAGTCCATAACTTTAGTCACTTTAGTTCACCCTAGTCACTTTAGTCACTTCCTCCTAACCTTCCGCCGCCCAGGCAACAGCCGCCCTCACAGCCCTGTGCCACCCTTTTATCAGGGCGGTAGTTTCGTTGATTGGAATTCCCGGGGAGAAAGTACGATCGAGTTGCCATTGCTGGCTGATATCGTGAATGTCGGACCAGTAACCCACAGCCAGACCGGCAAGATAGGCAGCGCCAAGGGCCGTAGTTTCTGTAATCTTAGGCCGGACCACGTCTGTCTGCAACAGGTCGGCCTGAAATTGAAGCAGAGAATTGTTCACTGTAGCGCCGCCATCCACCCTAAGCTCACGAATCGTCACTCCCGAGTCTTTTTGCATCGCCAGCAGCACATCATAAGTTTGATAGGCAATACTGTCCACCGCGGCGCGGGCAATGTGGGCATCCGTCGATCCACGTGTAATCCCCGTTAGGGTACCTCTTGCATGCTGGTCCCAATAAGGGGCCCCCAATCCGGCAAAAGCTGGAACGAAATAGACCCCCTCACTATCTTTTACTTTTGCTGCCAGTTGTTCAACATCATTGGATTGAATGATTACCCCAAGGCTATCCCGAAGCCATTGCACCACCGCCCCTCCAATAAAAATGCTTCCTTCGAGTGCATAGGTTACATCATTCCCTATCTTCCAGGCTACTGTGGTAAGGAGTTGGCTCTTCGATTCAATGGGCTTTGGGCCGATGTTCATCATCATGAAACAGCCTGTCCCATAGGTGTTTTTAACCATTCCCGGCACAATGCACATCTGCCCGAAAAGGGCAGCCTGCTGATCGCCAGCGATACCCGATATTGGGATTGGCGAGGGAAACGGGTCCACAGTTTTGCCATAAACTTCGCTTGAAGATCGTACTTCGGGAAGCATGGAGGCAGGGATATCGAAAAAATCGAGTAGTTCGGTATCCCATTGAAGGGTGTGAATGTTGAACAGCATCGTCCGGGAAGCATTGGAAACATCCGTGACATGGAGTTTTCCCCGTGTAAGCTTCCAGATCAACCAACTGTCGATGGTGCCAAAAGCCAGTCTGCCTTTGACCGCCAGTTTTCGCGCCCCTTCCACATTGTCCAGTATCCACTTTATTTTGGTGGCCGAGAAATAGGCATCGGGGATTAATCCAGTTTTGTTCAGGATCATCTGGCCATGTCCCTCCTTCTTCATCTGGTCGCAGAAATCGGCTGTCCGCCGGTCCTGCCAGACAATCGCGTTGCAAACAGGACGGCCAGTTTTTCTATCCCAGACAACAGACGTCTCCCTTTGATTGGTAATCCCAATGCCAACAATCTGGTGGACGCCAACCCCGGCCCTGAAGATTGCTTCCATGCCAACAGCAGCCTGGGTCGACCAGATCTCATCGGGATCGTGCTCAACCCAACCCGGTTTTGGATAGATTTGTGTAAATTCTTTTTGTGCAGTTGCAACCGGCAACCCATCGTGGTCAAAAACAATCGCACGCGAACTGGTTGTGCCCTGATCGAATGCAAGGATGTATTTCTTCATCGTTTGGTTTTATGATGCAGTGAATTGGACCAGGGAATTCCAATTCAGCCAATCTTGTTGAATAGTTTTACAGAACAGTCTGCAAATTACAAATTTTTGGAGAAATGCAATAGGATGAAATTATTGAAAGATGTAAATCAAATTCCAACAAATATTTCGTCCCGTACGGGCAATATCATTAAGCTAACGATATTGAATTAGTAGCCCCTTGTGTCCTTTGTGTGGTACTTTGTGACACCTTCGTGGTTAATTTTTAAAATCTTACCACAAAGGTCGCAAAGGAAAACACGAAGGAAACTCAAAGGATTTCGTTAACTTAATGACATTGACCGTATGGACGTAATATCGGTAGGGATTAATTGTTAACCTCGAGGTGTTTCAGAACAAAACGTATCTCCGAATAGCTGTATGCATCACCCAATTTAGCCTTTAAATCTGTGAGCTGTCTGAAATTGTTGAGTTCGATGCACTCCTCGATGGCTTTCACTTTTCGCTTGTCGACCAGTCGGTCGATGGCTATTTCGCCGCTCGCTACATAATTCAACAGATGCGACTCGATGGTGGAAACGGCCATCTGCCTGCCCCGGGCAATCTCCGGAATGGTGAGTCCATTCTTGAAAAATTCATAACTAAGCTGCCTGGAATCCATCCCCGCTTTTGCAGCCTCTTTTTCGGCTTCGGGTGGAACCTCCATCCCATGTTTTCCCCGGTAGGCAAGGATCATCTCCAGAATCTCCCTGCCAAACTGTTTCATCCTGACGCCCCCCATCCCCTTCACCTCTTTCAGCTCCTTTCCGGTTACGGGAAGGGTCTGCACGATCTCCAGCAGGGTTTTCTGGCCCAGAATGCGGGCCACCTCCACTTGCATCAATTCAGCTTTTTCGGAACGCCATTTCTTGAGCTGGCTGTAAAAATCCGAATTGACCGAGAAATCGACTTTGCTCTCTGTTTTCTTGCGGCCCCGGAAGCTCTCTTCAACCTCGATGGCCGCCTTGGAACGGGTTTCGAGGTAGGATTTTGTGTCGAAACCGGATTTGCAGTGGTTCAGACAAACTTTCTTGATCCGTATCTCCTTGTTCAACTTATCGATGGCTTCATTGAAACTTTTGCGTACAGCCTTGTTGTCCGTCTCCACCGTGGCATCCGACAAGGGTTGCTCCAGCAAAAGTTCGAGTTTAGAATAGAAAAATTTGGACGCCTTTCGGATGCGTTCCTGCAGCAGCTCATTCCCTTCCGGGTGATCTCCTGCCGCCAACAGCTGACGCACCTGGTTTTCGAAGCGGCCGGCGACTTCAATCATGTCGGTTTGTATCGGGGCAACCATCCCGCGCAGGACAAAATTAAGGGATCCCAGCAACTGCGCGCTGTGTTCGTCCCACAACCGCAGAAGATATTGTATTTGTCGCAGGGCAGGTCTGAAATCCAACAACTCATTCAGCAATTGCTGAAGATACTCCTTGCGGGATTGCGCCAGTTCAGCCGGTCCGGGTTGGTTCTGCTCCACATCTTCACTAAATTGCACTACCGTGGAGTCGCTTTTGAC
>JALOCD010000127.1 GCA_023228025.1 Prolixibacteraceae bacterium
GAGCCATCAAGCAGCTCCTTGTGAATGATGAGCCGCTCAGATTTTTTTGTGGAGCCCGTGAGCAACCGGACATTGACAGGCAGGTCGCCAATCAGTTTCATCACCGACTGGTGGTGCTGCATGGCCAGGATCTCAGTCGGCGCCATCATGCAGGACTGGAATCCGTTGTCCATGGCGATCAGCGAAATCATAAGGGCCACCATGGTCTTGCCACTGCCAACATCGCCCTGCAACAGACGGTTCATCTGCTTTCCCGCCAGGGTATCTTTCCGGATCTCCTTGATCACCCGTTTTTGGGCCCCGGTCAGTTCGAAGGGAAGGTGATGGTGAAAGAAATCGTTGAAATGGTTTCCCACCTCCTTGAAAATATGTCCTTTGAATTTATTTTGCCGCTCATGTTTCAGGTGCAGCAGCTTGAGTTGGATGTAGAACAACTCCTCGAATTTCAGCCGCATCTCCGCTTTTCGCAAGGTGGGAGGGTCTATCGGAAAATGAATGTTGACCAGCGCCGTTTCGAGCGGCATCAGTTTAAGCTGGTCGATGAGCCAGTCGGGCAGGGTCTCTTTTATTTTTCCTTTGCAAAGTTGAAGGGCGGTATATTGAAATTTCTGAATCGATTTGGATACGAGAAAATTGCTTTTCATCTTCTCGCTGGTGTTGTAAAAAGGCTGAATGTATCCCTCTTTCTTTTCTGCCTCAGCGACCACCTCCTCCAGTTCGGGATGAACAAGCTTCCATTTGTTGTTGAACTCGGTCGGTTTCCCGAAAATTACGTAGGGGAAATGCATCTTCAGGGTGGATTTGACAAATTTGATGCCCCTGAACCAAACCAGTTCCATGTGGCTCTCTCCGTCGTAGAAATTGGCAACCATCCGTTGCGAACGCCCCTCGCCAATGGTTTCAAGCGACGTGATCACTCCTTTGATCTGTATGAAAGGAAGGGTTTCGTTGATCTCACGGATTTTGTAAAATTTGGTCCGGTCGATGTATTTGTAAGGGAAGTAATAGATCAGCTCGGCCACTGTGGTGATCTTCAGCTCCTGGGTAAGGATGGCTGCTCTTTTGGGGCCGACCCCCGGAAGGAATTTGATCTCCTGTTCTAACATAAGAAGTGGCTAGAGTGAGCTAAAGTGACTAGAGTGACTAAAGTATTTCGCTTCATCGAAAATAGCTATTTTTTCCATTAAGTTATTCAAACTTCCAATTCACTCGAATCTTTCTTCTTAACTTTAGGCACTCTAGGCACTTTAAATACTTTAGGCACTTCTCCCATGAGATACTATACCCGCAAATGGATCGCATACCTCTTCAAAGCCCGGCACAGGAGAGGCCACGGGATTCACTCGCCCTTTCTTTTCAGGCTAATTACTGAGGTGATAGAGAACAAGGGAAATTATTCTGCCTGGCCTATTTTGGCGGCCGCCGAAGAAAATGTTCGGAGTACGCTTAGGATGGTTGATACGGCTTCCTATCAAAAA
The DNA here is from genome assembly GCA_023228025.1 of Prolixibacteraceae bacterium. GTDB lineage: Bacteria > Bacteroidota > Bacteroidia > Bacteroidales > Prolixibacteraceae > CAINVV01. The sequence continues at coordinate 1,479 of JALOCD010000127.1, forward strand.
TTGTATGAAACGGACAAGGGTTCAGATTGCAATGTCAACAAGAGACTTCACCTGCTGCCCGGGAAATTTGACCGTTTGATATTCAGGCTTGTAAACGAGTTTCAGCCGCGCTCGCTCTCTTTTTACGGTTCTACTTTTGGCGTTACCCTCATGGCTATGGCGCTAGCCGATCGTAGGATCAGGTTGGATGCGCAGGTAGAAAACGACCATTACCGGTCGTTTTGCAGAAGATTGATTGAGGTCTACGAAGTTGGAAATATTAATTTATCAGGTGTGGGGAAGATTTCTGCCTCCGATTTTGTTGTGGTTCAAGACCCGCTTGATCCGGATGTGTGCAGTCGGGCGCTTGCGCAAATAGTTGAACAACCTTATGATGGTGTGATAGTTTTGTGCGGCATTCATGCCTCAGCCGAAATGGAAGCAGTTTGGAAAAGGTATCAAAAGGAGCCGCTGGTGCGGATTTCCCTCGATCTTTTTGAGATCGGAATTTTTATCTGCAAAAAGGGGCTGCAAAAGGAGGATTTCGTGTTGAGATTCTGAATTAATTAATGGAAATATATAATGCCTCATTTTTTAAAATTTGCCCACTCTAAATCTCCCCAAAAGGGAGATTTAGAGTGGGCAAATAATTCATCGTTGTATTCTCTAATATACCGGAAATAAATGAGAATTTCAAAATTTATAGATAAAGAAGTTTAACCGAACCCTCCGAACCAAAATAATTTCAGTTAAGTTTGTACGACTAAAATACTTCTGATGGAAAATGTGATCAGGTTAAAGGAGATTGTCAAAAATTATCAGGTTGGAACGCAGGTTGTCAGGGCGCTGCGAAAAGTGTCGCTCGATATTGCCCGGGGTGAGTATGTTGCCATCATGGGGGCATCGGGATCGGGGAAATCTACCCTGATGAACATCATCGGATGCCTGGATACCCCTACATCCGGTAATTACCGGCTGAACGACAAAGATGTGAGCCTCCTGGACGACGACCGTCTGGCCGAAATCCGCAATACCGAAATTGGTTTCGTTTTTCAAACCTTCAACCTTTTACCTAGATATTCAGCCCTCGAAAATGTGATGCTGCCTTTGGTTTATGCCGGGGTTGGTAAAGCTAAGCGGGAGGAGGTCGCTACCGGACAGCTTATCAATGTCGGTCTGGAGGATCGCATGGAGCACAAACCCAACGAACTGTCAGGTGGTCAGCGGCAGCGTGTGGCTGTGGCAAGGGCGCTTGTCAATACCCCCTCTATCCTCTTGGCGGATGAACCTACCGGGAACCTGGACTCCAAAACATCGGAAGAGATCATGAAACTTTTTGCCGATATCCACGCGAAAGGGAACACCATTATCCTGGTTACACACGAGGAGGATATTGCCCGTCATGCCTACCGGATCATCAAATTAAAAGATGGAGTAGTTGAGATGGATTATGTGAATCCTAATCCGATTTATTGACGTAGAAGAAGGGAAGAAAGAGGGGGAGACTGGGGGACTGGGACGACTAGAACGACTGGGATGACTAGGACGACTAGGACGACTTGGACGACTTGGACGACTGGGACGACTAGGACGACTGGGAGACTGCTTTCCATCTGCCTTTCATTTCAAAATCTAAATGCTAACAGCCAATAGCTAATAGCTTTTTTCATTATCGATGAATATCTAATGAGAGTATATACCAAAACAGGTGATGACGGGACTTCCGGATTGATCGGTGGTACGAGGGTGGAGAAATATGACCTGCGTCTCGAAGCATATGGAACGGTCGATGAGTTGAACAGTTGGATCGGGCTTATCTGCTTCCAGAAGATTGATCAGGCTTCCAGGGATCTTTTGATTTCCGTCCAAAACAATCTTTTTGTGATTGGTGCACGGTTGGCGACCGACCTTTCCAAGACGGATCTTTCGGCGAAACTGCCGTTTAAAGTGGAAGAGATTGCGAAACTGGAAAATGAAATGGACCGCATTCTGGATCTTTTGCCGCCGATGGAGCATTTTGTACTTCCGGGAGGGAGTAATCTTATATCCTATTGTCACCTCGCCCGAACGGTTTGCCGAAGGGCGGAACGAAGGGTTTGTCAGTTGTCGAAAGAGGTTTCCATTCCTGCCGAATTGATAAAGTACCTCAACCGCCTCTCCGACTATTTGTTTGTTCTTTCACGTAAATTTACTGTAGATGAGGGTATTGACGAAGTTCAGTGGGCGCCGTAAAATTTATGCCTATTTATTTTTATTCTCGCAAAAAAATAGTAACATCGCAAAACCGTTGAACAATAATCTAAATTAATATAATATGTATTGGACACTGGAATTGGCTTCAAAATTGGAAGATGCACCTTGGCCTGCAACGAAAGATGAATTGATCGATTTCGCCATCCGTTCAGGAGCTCCGCTGGAAGTTATTGAAAATCTTCAGGAGATGGAGGATGAGGGTGAAATTTATGAATCTATTGAAGATATTTGGCCGGATTACCCAAGCAAGGACGATTTCTTCTTCAACGAAGACGAATACTAAAAATTGGCGTTCTGCTTACTTTTTGATGCAGGTTTCTTTTCGGGGCCTGCAATTTTTTTGCGTTTTTCGTTGAGGGGATAGAGGTCAAACCTGGATTTTGGCTTTTCACTTTCCCGCCAGGTAAATCCCTTCAGCACCGTCTCCTCCGTTGTCAGGTCCTTCATCGGCGTAAGCTTACCCTCAGGTTTAGGAAAAAAAGCGATGCTGTCAATCTTGCCCTTCAACAAGTATACATTGATCTTACTGCTCTCCATCTTGCTCATCCCTGAATAGTGGTCTTTGTTTTTTAAGTAGTACAACGTAATTGCATTCCCGTTTACCTCAATGGTTTTCAATTCATTTTTTACAATGTATCCGATCAGTACCTTTCCGGAGATTTGGTTGAATTTGATTGAATCTTCACGCGAGATGATGAAACCGTTGTTGTCCAATCTTGCAATGTCAGGCCCTGGCACATGCGGACGATATTCTATTTTTTCGGCCGACAATTGATGCACGCCCGACCACAAAACCGGATCCAAATAGAGCCTCATCACAGAGTCCTTCATTTGATAAGAGAGGGAGTCGCAAATTCCCTGCAGATCCCTCTTGTAAAACCTTACCCGGTGGTATGCCATGAATATCTTGTGATCCTTTTTGTCTTTTGCTTTTAATGTGTCTGACGTCGTAGCAACCGAATCCTTAAGAGCCGTTTTTATTTTTAGCAAAGCCTCCTTCCCGCTTGAAATTTTGGCTGTGTCTACTACCGCGGATAATGAATCAATCTTTGTTGGGAGATTCTTAATTATTTGTACTGCAGCAGTTTTCAGACTGTCAATCTTCGGGGCAAGTGTGTCTTTGACGGCAGTAACCAGCGCGATCGCCTCTTTGTTTTTATCGGCCGGGGTTGCAGTTGGAACAATTTTGGTCCCGGCAGATTTCTTTGGGACAAGTTCTTCCCTGACAAGCTTTTTTATAACTGCTATTTTGGAAAGGTCGGGAATGGATTTGAGTGTGTCTGCATGCAGGAATAGGGTGTCTTTGGGTGAAAACTGCATGAAAACGGCCGAGTCGGTAACGAAGGCAATTTTGGTCTTTTCATTGTAAGTGCCTCTCCTACCGGTGATAGCCACGTGGTTGGTGGTATCCGACAACAACACCCTGCTTCGCGCCCTGCCGGTGCCTGCACCCCTTGAATAAAAAAGAGTATCACCCTGCAATGACTGCTCCTTGCCAATAATCTTGGAGGCTTTGTAGAGTTCTGCAATATTTGTTCGGGTATCGTACCAACCTTTTTCGGAATAGAGTGTGCCTTGTTTGGTGGTTCCGACAATGTGAGTTGGTCCGACGATAAAGACCCTTTCAATCTTGCTGTTGTATTTCAGGGTGTCGGAGGTCAGGACAAAATCCTTGTTGGTTACCTTCACGGAATCTTTGAAGAAAAAGAGGTCTTCGTTCGCATAGTAACGACCTATTTTACTGACAAGTACATTGGCGGTGTCGACGATTTTACCCCAGGTTTGGTAATTCCCAATGTTTGAGCGAAGGTCAAACACTAATTCATCTGTAGTCAATACAATGGATTTGTTGACCAATTTTACGTTACCCCTTACCTTGGCAATTCTACTGTTTCCTTCATATTTAATTCGATCTCCGTACAGATTCAAAGTGTCTCCCTGAATAATATGAACATGGCCAAAGGCATCCACCATGTTGCTGTCTTTGTAGGAATAAGCGCTGTCGCAATAAAGGAGTGCATTGTTGTGGCTCAGCTTTACATTGCCGATTAAACGATCGGCGTTGGCTATAATTTTTCTGTCGTAGGTGTAAATGTCGGCATTCAGGATCTCAATTCTCTTCTTCCCTCCGGGTTGAGGCAATGATCCCGACACAACGTGAAATGCCACGATCAGCAGCAGGGCGCCAAACAGACTATTTCCTATTTTTTGGATTCCCATAACATTTTATGCGATAAGATAATAGTTGAGAGTTAAGAGTGGAAAGTGGAAAATTCTCAACTCTCCACTCTCAACTCTCAACTGATACCCAATCACTTCTTCCAGGATTTCAGCTTAAAATTGCAATTGCTATAAATGTCGTCAATATGGATATAGGTCTTCGCCTGTTGCTTTGCCAGCCAGGTCCGATAGGTATCTTCTTTCTTCTTTTCCAGGTAGATCTCGCTCATGTGCTGGTAGTCTTCCTGAAGATTGGCGGGATGGGCATTGGTCCTGCTCAGTAATTTGATGATTTTATAGACTTGCCGTTGTTTGTCGTCCATTCCGAGGAAAGGCTCGGAAACCTGCCCAACCTGTAAGTTGGTGATCAGTTTACTTACATCAGGATCAAGATCTTCCATCTGAAATTTGGTTGAGCCGGTCTTCTGTGAAGTGACAAGTCCGCCATTGTTTCGGCTGTTTTTATCGGAAGAATACATGTAGGCCGCTTGATCCCATGTAATTGTCTTTTTGGTGATAAAGTTGGCGAGGCTGTCGATACGGTTTTTGGATTTTTCCAGTTCTTTCGGGTCGATTTTGGGACGGATCAGGATGTGACGGCATTTGATCTTTTCACCCCTCTTGTCGATAAGTTGGATGATGTGATAACCAAATTCACTCCTGACGACTTTGGAAACCGCACCAACCTTGAGGTTAAATGCCTCGGTAGCAAATGCCGGATCCAGCATGGCACGGCCTACATAATCCATCTCTCCGCCGTTACGGGCAGATCCCGGATCTTCCGAATACATTACGGCTAGGGTGGCGAAGTTTTCCCCACTCTCGACCCTGCGCTTGAAATCCCGCAATTTGCTCTTAACCTCCATGTCCTCCTGCTCGGTTATGACCGGAAGGATCGTAATCTGGGCATATTCCATTTGGGAACCGATCATCGGGATCTTCTCTTTGGGCAATTGCCTGAAATAATTTCGCACCTCGGACGGCGTGACCGTCACGTTTTTGGAGATTTTTTGCTGCATCTGCTCGGTTTTCAACTGCTCCTTGATCATCTCACTCATCTCGGATTTCAACTGGTTGATCGATTTTTTGAAATATTTCTCGACCTCCTTTTCTGAACCAATATTTTCGATGAAGTATTTCATCCTGCGGTCCATGTTTTGGTTGATCTGGTTATCGGTTACCACAATATTGGTATCGAGTTCGGCTTCTGCCAGCAACAGTTTTTGCTCAAGCAGTGACTCCAGGATTTCGCATTTCAAATCACCTTCAGTGGTTTGTCCCTGAGCCTGCGCCTGGATAGCCTGTGACTCGATGTCAGATTTCAGGATTGGGTTACTCCCCACAATGGCTACAATTTGATCCACAACCTTGTCCTGGCCATTTGAAACAATAAATGATCCCAGGATAATTCCTGACAACAACAAACCTCTTGTCAACTGTTTTAACATATTCTTATATACTTAAATAATAATCAGTAATTTATACTGTATTTCAATTTCTTTCAATAACTCACCACTTTCCACTCTCAACTCACCACTTTCCACTTTCCACTTTCCACTTTCATTTGAACTCCTTGATGGCAAACCTGTTTTCCCGTTTCCCTTTCTCGTAAATATTTTTTTCGAGATCCTGAAGAAATTCCATTTTCCGACTGTTCAAAATTAAACTTTCTATCCGATCCTTGACGAAATCGTAAGGAGCTTTTTCTCCGGCCAGGATGTAATCGTTGATCAAAACAAAGTAAAAATTATTTAAATCGCTGAACTGAAGAAATTTAGATCGTCTCAGCATTTGTTCCGGATCCTCTTTCCCCCCCGGGATTCGTGCCAGGATGTTGTTAAAATCGACCCATCCATTGTTAAAATGGTCGTATTTCGACGCGTACTGAAAACTGTAGCTCTCTAACTCACTCATTGACCGGGTGCTATTCTCTGTCATCCACCGTCTGATCTGATCCGTTTTGGCTACATTTTTAGGTATCTCCACGTAAACAGCCTTGACGATGTTGTAGTCGAGGGTAAATTTCTCGGGATTAATCTCATAATATCTGCGGATATCCTGATCGGTAAGGGCCGTATCCAGTTTCTGACTTAGCAGTTGCTGCTGGTAGCGGTGAATAAGAAGGGCATTGCCGTACTCTTCGAGCTCCTTGGAAAGATCTTTTTGACTTTCATCCAGATTTTCGATGGCCATCTTCAGCAATAGTTCCTTTTTTACCCAACGGGTGAGGATGTCATTGACCCTGGCCAGACTGTCCGGCTTCGTCATCCCGGCAGGAAGTTGCGACCGGAGATCTTTCAGAGGATAAGTCTTGTCATCGACTTTGGCAACGTATACTTCATCCTTTGAATTTTGAAAATAGCTGCATCCGGAGAGGATTACAACGGCACAAAGCACCATGAGCCACTCAAAGAATCCCTGACGATGAAAATGAACAGTTTTTAGCATATCAATCTGTTTCCAGGTATTAGACGAGAGGTGGAAGTGATAAGTTGTATCGATAGCCCTCTTTTTACGGAAAATTAACAGCTTATAGGATTTGTGACCTATTCGCGGCTGTAGTTCGGAGACTCCCTAGTGATGGTTACATCATGCGGATGACTCTCGGCGACCCCTGCATTGGTAATTCTGCAGAACTTGGTTTCGTGGAGTTTTTCAATGGTTGCGGCACCACAATAGCCCATTCCGGCGCGTAATCCGCCAATAAGTTGGTAGAGTACCTCGTTGAGTGAACCTTTGTATGCGACACGCGCAACGATGCCTTCCGGTACAAGTTTCTTGATGTCATCTTCAACATCCTGGAAGTAACGGTCTTTTGAACCTTGTTGCATCGCTTCGATGGAGCCCATTCCCCGGTAGGATTTGTACTTTCTACCCTGAAAGATGATGGTTTCGCCCGGCGACTCTTCCACTCCGGCAAACAAGGAACCAGCCATGACGCTCTGAGCGCCCGCTGCCAGCGCTTTGACAATATCGCCTGAATAACGCAATCCGCCATCGGCAATTACCGGTACACCGCTGTTTTTTAGCGCTTTCGCTACATTATAAATGGCGGAAAGTTGCGGGATTCCAACGCCGGCGACTACACGCGTGGTACAGATGGAGCCCGGTCCGATTCCCACTTTCACAGCGTCGGCGCCGGCAAAAACAAGCTCTGAAGCGGCTTCCGCGGTAGCGATATTTCCCACGATAAAATCTTTCTCAGGATATTTGTTTTTGGCACTCCTTAACATTTCCAAAACCCCTTTCGAATGGCCATGTGCTGTATCGATAATAATGGCATCTACATTGGCTTTGACCAACTCATCGATCCGATCCATCGTATCGGATGTGACACCAACGGCAGCGGCTACCCTTAAGCGGCCTTTGGCGTCTTTGCAGGAGTTTGGTTTGTCTTTTACCTGGGTGATGTCTTTGTAAGTCACGAGTCCCATCAGTTTATTGTCCTTGTCGACTACCGGAAGCTTCTCGATTTTGTAATTCTGCAGGATCTTGGCCGCTTTTTCAAGGTCGGTCGAAATATCTGTTGTAATGAGGTTTTGTGAAGTCATAACCTCTGAAATAGGTCGGTTGAAATTACGTTCAAAACGGAGATCACGGTTGGTTACGATACCCACGAGGTGACGTTCGGCATCGATGACCGGAATTCCGCCGATTTTGAAGGTTTCCATCAGCTTCAGGACATCTCCTACAAGCTTGTCTTTGGAGATGGTGATGGGGTCAAAGATCATTCCGTTTTCAGCCCTTTTGACGATATTTACCTGTTTGGCCTGCTGTTCGATGGTCATGTTCTTGTGAATGACCCCGATGCCGCCTTCGCGGGCAATGGCGATGGCCAGTTTCGATTCGGTAACCGTATCCATGGCCGCAGAAACGATCGGCGTATTGAGCTTGATGTTGCGTGAAAATAGTGATGAGATGTTGACATCCCGGGGTAACACCTCCGAATAAGCGGGTATTAAAAGCACATCATCGAAGGTTAATCCTTCGAGTACCACTTTATCTGACAGAAATGACATGGGTGTGAATTTTGGTGAGACTTTTTGTTGTGCAAAAGTACTATTTTTTTTCTTTTGGGACAATCGCTCCTTGGTGTCCTTTGAGAGACCCTTGGTGATCTTTGTAGTTTTTTTTTTATCTTTTTCACCACGAAGGGCGCAAAGGATAACACAAAGGTTTCACGAAGGATTTAATTCATTTAGTGAAATATTAGCGAAGACATAAAAAATTTAATTCATACCGTCAGGGAGTTTCTTTTCAGTTATATTTGGATTTCCATGGACTTGTATCACGAAATATTGTTAAAACATTGGGGGTATGAACAGTTCAGGCCCTTGCAGGAGGATATTATCCATTCGGTGGCTGAGGGGAAAGATACACTCGGACTGATGCCTACCGGCGGAGGTAAGTCCATTACATTCCAGGTATTTTCACTATCACGCGAGGGGATGTGTCTGGTAATTACTCCTTTGATTGCGTTGATGAACGACCAGGTTGACCATCTTCGGTCGAAAGGGATCAAGGCGCTGGCCATCTATTCTGGAATGACGGCCAGGGAGATCGAGATAGCTTGCAACAATGCCGTTTATGGTGATTACAAATTTCTCTACGTCTCTCCCGAAAGATTATTGTCGCCCAATTTTCTGGAGTACCTGATCCGGTTTAACCTCAATCTGATTACGGTCGATGAGGCGCATTGCATCTCCCAATGGGGCTACGATTTCAGGCCTTCGTACCTCCAGATTGCGGAAATTCGAAAGTTTTTCCCAAAAGTACCAGTGTTGGCCCTCACGGCCACAGCCACCGGAGCAGTAGCTGACGATATTCAGGAAAAGCTGCTTTTCCCTCAAAAGAACCTCCTC
>JALOCD010000162.1 GCA_023228025.1 Prolixibacteraceae bacterium
AGAGCAGATGTGAATCAGGATCGCAAAAACTGGGAAATACCAGCCTTCCTTTGCAATCGATCTCCATCAGTTGATCGGAATCTTCAGGGATCGATCCGCACAGGGTATTCATTGGGCCATAGTCTGCAATCATTTCGTCCCGGATCAGGAGAAATGCATTTCGAATTGAACACAGCGATGACATCTCTTTCCCAGAAAGGTAAGGAGAAGGATTTTCTCCTGTTTGAACCAACTCCTTGATGTTAAGAAGCAGTAAGTCCATCACTGAAAAATATTGAAAATGAGTAGGTTAAAGCATTGACTTTAAAAAGAAACAAAAAAAATCGGAGATTCAAAATATAAGGGAGGGAAATATAAAAAAAAGCAAAAAAAAACCTGCTTGAAACAAGCAGGTCGTTTTAAAGTCTTTTGTCTGTTACTCAGGCGAAATAGCATCAGTAGGACATACTTCGGCGCATGATCCACAATCGGTGCAGAGTTCAGCATCAATTTTGTAGATTTCACCTTCGCTGATCGCTTCAACCGGACACTCATCGATACAGGTACCACACGCGATGCATGCATCAGAAATTTTATAAGCCATAACTTAATTTATTGGTTTTACGGTAAATTAATTTCGAGAAACTCTCTGCAAAAGTAAAAAGTTTGAATGAAATAAAAATATTTTCAACAAATTTTACCCAAGAAATATGGAGGTACTTACGTATTTAGTTTTATTCTATCTTTGAGGGTAAGACAAATATTTTATCATCTTTGGAGTAGTTGTCTGCTGTTCTGAAACACCTTTGGTCTGCCCAACAATGAAAGACATGAAAGCATCATCCCACATCCTCCACCTTTGTATCATTCTATTCTTCTTTGTCACAGGATGCAATAAATCAGGATCATCACAAAATCCACCCACGAATACAGTGATCAAGGGGGCCGATATCAGCTGGCTGCCACAGATGGAATCTTCGGGTTATAAATTTTACAATGACCGGGGGCAGGAAGAAGATTGCTTCAAAATCCTGAAGGATCACGGCATCAATTCCATTCGGCTGAGAACTTTTGTGAACCCTTCAAATGACAAATTCAGCGGTCATTGCAGCAAGGATGAGACTGTGGCAATGGCTGTTAGGGCCAAAAATTGGGGAATGAAGGTGATGATCGACTTTCATTACAGCGACAGTTGGGCCGATCCCTCCAAACAGGTAAAGCCCAAAGCCTGGGAAGGTCATGACTTCCCCACCCTACTGAAAGACCTGTACGATTATACTTATGATGTGATGACCGCTTTGAAAACAGCAGGCATAACCCCCGAATGGGTCCAGGTCGGGAATGAAATACCCGGGGGTATGATCCTTCCTGATGGCAGTACCAACAATTGGCCACAACTTGCACAACTGATCAACAAAGGATATGATGCGATCAAGGCCGTTAGTCCCGTTTCAAAGGTTATCCTACATGTGGACCGTGGAAACGACAACGGTCGGTTCAGGTGGTGGTTTGATGCGGCTAAGGCCAATGGTGCGAAATACGATGTAATCGGATTGTCCTATTATCCTTACTGGCTGGATGGAAAGCCGGACTACACGCTTTCGATTACCGATCTTGGCGCAAATTTGAATGATATGATCTCCAGATACGGGAAAGAAGTGATGGTAGTAGAAGTTGGCGGCGATAATGTCAAAGTTCAAAACACCTACGATATGCTGATTGCCGTTCAGAAAAAGGTAAAAGAGGTACCCTACAGCAAAGGTCTGGGGGTATTTTACTGGGAACCTGAAGGTGCCAGAAGCTGGAGCCACTATGCACTGAGCGCCTGGGGAGACGATGGAAAACCAACCAAAGCGATGGATGCTTTTTTGCAGCCATTCTGATTTACCCTGGCCAAAATTTCAATTTTTATTTGGATAATTTACTAAAATACCGTAACTTATGGTAAGATAACACTTGTGCCTTATTGGTACAACCCGGTAAAATGAACTCCAATGAAAATTGAAAATGCAAGTATGGTCCCCGACAAAATAATCACGGAAAAGATTTACTTGATTAGAGAACAGAAAGTAATGCTTGACAGAGATTTGGCCGAGTTGTACGGAGTTGAGACAAAAAGGCTAAAGGAGGCTGTCAAACGAAATTTATTCAGGTTCCCTGCAGACTTCATGTTTGAATTGACGTTGGAGGAATTTAATAATTGGAGGACGCAATTTGCGACCTCCAATGCAGAAAAAATGGGTTTAAGGTATTCGCCCATGGCTTTTACAGAACATGGCGTATTAATGCTCTCCAGCATTTTAAACAGCAAAAAAGCAATTGAGGTAAATATCCAGATCATGAGGATATTTACACGCATCAGGCAAATCTTCACCGATACTTTGAGCCTGAAACTAGAAGTAGAAGAGATCAAAAAGAGACTCAAAAATCAGGACAAGAACATTGAACTGGTTTTTAAATACCTTGACAATCTTATCACCAGGCAGCAGAATCCAACTCCCCGAAAACGGATTGGATATAAGGCAAATAACTAATCTAGGACATTGACTTTTGCGCACCATGGCTGCAATCCGCATTCCCCGCACTTCGGCTTTCGCGCAACGCAAACATATCGTCCGTGCAGGATCAGCCAATGATGTGCAACGGGCAGCAATTCCGGAGGAAACAACTTGACCAGTTGCCGCTCTGTCTCTTCCGGTGTTTTGGAATTTATTGTAAGTCCAAGCCGGGCAGAAATCCTAAAAACATGCGTATCCACGGCCATGGCAGGCTTATTAAAAACAACGGACAGTATAACGTTGGCAGTCTTTCTGCCAACTCCAGGCAGTTTGATCAGCTCCTCCATCTCTTCAGGGACAGTACCCTGAAAGTCGGAAATCAGCATTCGGGCCATCCCCACCAGGTTTTTGGCTTTGTTGTTGGGATAGGAACAGGACTTTATCTCCTCAAAAACCTCCTTCGGTTCCACCTCCGCCATTTTCTCCGGTGTCGGAAAACGTTTAAAAAGTGCGGGGGTAATCATATTTACACGCTTGTCGGTGCATTGGGCCGAGAGAATAACTGCCACCAAAAGCTGAAAAGGATCATGGTAGTGCAGTTCAGTTCCTGCTACCGGCATGTTTTGACTAAACCATTCAATTACTTTGTCACAAATATCCTTGGGCTTCATCTTTCGCATTTTAAGTTTCGAAATTAAACATTTTTAAATAGCTTAAGATTCCAATTATTATAGCAAACTTGGCATTTTTGCCCGTCAGGGCATCAAGCTCAATAGAAAAATGGGATGATTGAGGTCACTTTTCCCGCCAGGGAATAAACAAAATGACTGCGCAAAAATTAAATTGTTTATCCCCTGAAGGCAATGTCCTTAAGTTAAGGCTGATGATACTTTTTAGCTTTGTGAAACCTTAGTGTTTTAGTGTCTTTGTGGCGATTTTTTTCTTGCCACCAAGGCACCAAAGCACAAAGATTACACTAAAGAATTTTCTTAACTTAATGGCATTGCCCCTGAAGGGAAAAATTATAGATCTAACCTGTCATTCTATTTAGCTTGATGCCCTTACGGGCAATTAGTATGATATTTACTTGAAGTTGTCTGCCAAAAGCCAAATCTAATTGCATTGATATTACCTTTGCCGCAGATAACAAAAGTTTATGATACCATATCTGCAACTCGACAACCTTACCAAAAGCTGGGGTGACCTTCCGCTTTTCAAAGATATATCCTTCACCATCAACCAGGGTGACAAGGTAGCCCTGATCGCCAAAAACGGCGCCGGCAAAACCACCCTGATGAATATCCTGTTCGGCGGCGACATCGCCGACTACGGGAAAGTCATTTTCAACAACGACATTCGCATCGGTTACTTGCGTCAGCTTCCCGATCTGAATCCGGATGAAACGATCATGGAGGCCGCTTTCAGCTCTGTAGGAGAGACCATCTCTGCCGTACGGGAATATGAATGCGCCCTGGAAAGCCACGACCCAAAGGCCATCGATAAGGCCATGGATAAGATCAACCGTTTGAATTGCTGGGATTTTGAACTTAAAATCAAGCAGATTCTCACGGAATTAAATATTCACGATCTTCAGCAACCCATCCGCGAACTCTCGGGTGGCCAGAAAAAACGCGTTGCATTGGCCCATGTGCTGATTGATGAACCCGATTTTCTCATCCTGGACGAACCCACCAACCACCTCGACCTGGAGATGATCGAATGGCTTGAGCGGACCCTCGAAAAATCCAAATGTACCTTGCTGATGGTCACCCACGACCGCTATTTTCTCGACCGGGTCTGTAACGAGATCATCGAACTGGATGACCAGTCGTTGTTCAGGTACAAGGGCAACTACTCCTATTACGTTGAAAAACGCAATGAACGGATTCAAAATCTTACCCTCGAAATAGACCGTGCGAAAAACCTCTTCAGGACAGAGCTCGACTGGTTACGCAGAATGCCACAGGCACGTTCGCACAAATCAAAATACCGGATCGAAAATGCCTATATTCTCAAAGAAAAAGCCTCTAAACAGCTGGACGAAAAAAAACTGGAACTGGCCATCAATTCGCAAAGGCTTGGCGGTAAAATCATCAATCTCGAAGGGCTATCCAAATCATTCGGTGACGTCACCATCCTGAAAGATTTCAGCTACAAGTTTGCTCGGTATGAGAAAATAGGCATCGTCGGGAAAAATGGATCGGGGAAAAGCACCTTCCTCAACCTGCTTACAGGTCTTTGTCAACCCGACAGCGGCAAAATGGACGTAGGCGAGACTGTCCGTTTCGGATATTTCAGGCAGGACGGCATCCAGTTTGCGCCCGAAAACCGGGTGATAGACATCATCAAAGAGATTGCTGAAGTGGTCGAAATGGGCGATGGTTCCAAACTTAGCGCCTCACAGTTCCTCACCTACTTTCTCTTCCCTCCCGAAACACAATATTCGCTGGTCGCAAAACTGAGCGGTGGGGAAAAACGAAGGTTGTACCTCTGCACCATCCTGATGCACAATCCAAACTTCCTGATCCTGGATGAGCCCACCAACGATCTTGATATCATGACTCTTAACGTCCTGGAAGAATATCTTAAATCCTTTACCGGATGTACCATCGTGGTCTCCCACGACCGTTTCTTCATGGACAAAATTGTGGACCATCTTTTTGTGTTCGAAGGGGATGGAATCATCAAAGACTTCCCGGGCAATTACACCGAGTACCGCGATTGGGAAGAAGATCGTTCCAAAACAGAACAAAGCAGCGTTAAGGTCGATAAACCCCTCAGGGAGAAAACGGCGCCTGAAAAGAAAAAACTGAGTTTCAAGGAGAAGAAGGAGCTGGATGATTTGGAAATTGAGATCGATCGGCTCGAAAAAGAGAAGAAAATGGTGGAGGAAGAGCTCAACTCTGGACTGTTGGATGCCGATGCGCTTCACAAAAAATCAATCAGATACAGCGAGATTTCTAGCTTGCTGGAGGAGAAAGAGTTCAGGTGGCTGGAGTTGGCTGATTAAGGAGTGCCTAAAGTATTTAAAGTGCCTAAAATGCCTAAAGTTAAGGACTCCGAACGACCAATCATGGTAGCCCAAGTACTTTAGGCACTTTAAATACTCTAGGCACTTTAGTCAATTATTGAAAGCAAATACTTCTTAAACTCCCCGAACTCCACCCCCATCTCAACCGTCTTCTTCTC
>JALOCD010000172.1 GCA_023228025.1 Prolixibacteraceae bacterium
TCTCCCCTTTCATAAATTCCTGCAACCGTTCGGGCATTGGAACATTGCCTTTGCCAACGATCTCCTCCACCGTCTCGGTAAATTTTGCAGGATGAGCGGTTTCCAGGAAAATGCCGACTTCATCCGGTTTAAGCTGCTCTTTCAGGGCCCGGTAAGCCACAGCCCCGTGAGGATCGCAAAGGTATCCTGTATGTTTGAAACAGGATGCCAGGCTCTCTTTTATCTGGTTGTCCGTGTAGGTTGTACCGCTCATTACACCACATATCCAGGTATGGTCATGTCCGAAAAGGTCCAGTATCCGGGCGAAATTGCTTGGGTCACCGACATCCATCGCGTTGGCAATGGTGGGAACGGAAGGTTTGGTTTTGTAAATCCCGGTGTGCAGATAATTGTAAACCACATCATTGCTATTGTTGGCCGCAACAAACCTGGAAACTGGCAGTCCCATCCTTTTGGCAATCAATCCTGCAGTCAGGTTGCCGAAATTCCCGCTGGGTACGGAGACAACGATCTTTTTATGCCGTTCTTTCAATTGCGCAACCGCGTTGAAGTAGTAAAATGCTTGTGGCAGAAAGCGGGCAACATTGATGGAATTGGCAGAAGTAAGCACCATTTTTCGTTGCAGCTCCTCGTCCATGAAAGCCGACTTCACCAACGCCTGGCAATCGTCGAAAGATCCATCCACCTCCAGGGCTGTTATATTCTGACCCAATGTCACAAACTGTTTTTCCTGGATCTCACTCACCTTTCCCTTCGGATAGAGCACATGTACCCTGATCCCTTCAATGCCGAGAAAACCGTTGGCTACGGCGCTGCCAGTATCACCTGAGGTGGCAACCAGCACATGGACCGTCTGCTTCTCTTCGGAAAGAAAATAAGCCAGCATCCTTGCCATGAAACGCGCCCCGACATCCTTGAAGGCCAGGGTCGGGCCATGGAAAAGCTCGAGGGAGTAAATATCCTGTTCTACAGGCACAAGAGGCGTCTCGAAGGCTAGGGTTTCGTACACGATCTCTTTCAGCTTTTCAGCAGGAATATCCTCGCCAAAAAATTTGGTCGCTACCCGAAAGGCCATCTCCTGAAATGTCAGGGTTCCCATCTGAGCGAAAAATACGGGATCCAGTTCGCTGATGGTTTCAGGCATATACAACCCTCGATCCGGCGCCAGCCCTTTGGTGACAGCGGTCCGGAGATCAACATCAGGCGAAAGCCGATTAGTACTGTAGTATTTCATTACAAATGTTCATTTAGTAGGATAAAGGATAAAGTTAAAAGGATAAAGTATAGAACGCTCGAATCTTGATTTTCTTAAACTCATATCTCATAACTCATATCTCATAACTTTCACCTTCATTATCAATAGTTCAACCTTTCAAAAGCGCTTCCATAAACTCCTTACCACTAAGTATGCCGTAGCTTCCAAGCTTGGCAGCCTCTTCGTCGTAACGATCAACCGCATCCGGTTCCGTTCCGGGACGATAGATGGTGAATGGAACGGCATCCCTGGTGTGTGTTCTAAGTTTCCATGGGGTCGGATGATCGGGCAACATGGCAATGGTCACAGGCTCTTCCATTTTTGAGCATGCCTCCATTAATTGTTTGAGGATACGGTGATCGAGGTATTCAATGGTACGCAATTTTAACTCATAATCGCCTTCATGCCCCGCCTCATCACTTGCCTCCACATGCAGGTAGACGAAATCGTGATCCTCCAGCGCCTTGATGGCAGCCTCCGCTTTCCCTTCGTAATTGGTCGTATAGAGACCGGTGGCGCCCTCGACTTTGATCACATCAAGTCCGGCATAGACGCCGATCCCCTGGATCAGGTCGACCGCCGAAATTACAGCGCCGCGCTGAATTCCAAAGAGTTCCTTCAAACCCTTCATGGCTGGTTTGTACCCCGGGGACCATGGCCAGATAGAGTTGGCCGGGGTTTTGCCGGCCGACTTCCTGGCAAGATTGACCGGATGATTTTCCAACAATTCGTTGGAACGGCTGATCAGTTTATTCAAAAGCAGGGCTGTTGCCTGGCCTGCGTCATTGGCTGCTTTTGGCAGCAATGGATGATATTTTTTCCCGGGGACATCATGCGGCGGGGTACAAATTACATTCTTGTTGCCGCCTTTGATGACGAGCAGGTGGCGGTATGAGACACCTGTATAAAAACGAATTTGGTCATTTCCAAGATGTTCGTTCAAATATTGTATCAATATATCAGCTTCTTCAGTAGAAATGTGACCAGCTGAGTGGTTCAGAATGACATCGCCGGTGAGTGTGACCAGATTGCATCGCAGTGCGAGATCTCCCTCCTGCAGTTCAACTCCAATGCTGGCAGCTTCAATGACCCCGCGCCCCTCGTAGACTGCCTCAACGTCGTACCCAAGAACGGCCAGGTTGGCCACCTCGCTACCGGGATGGAGTGAATCCGGAATTGTTTTCAGAACACCACTTCTGCCCATTTTTGCAAGAAGGTCCATGTTGGGTTTTCTGGCTGCCATGAGTGGGGTCTTTCCCCCATATTCAGCTTCAGGCTGATCAGACATGCCATCGCCCAGTAAAATGATATACTTCATCTGGAATTTATTCAATAATTTTTAACTTTTACGCACTTAACAGCCAAAGGTTTTGAATGTGGAAATTGGGAAATGTGAAAATGTGAAAATGATCGCTCCGTGCAAATGCCCTTTTAATTTTCACATTTTCACATTTTCCAATTTCCACATTCATAATCAGATGTTCGCAACTTTGATCAGATCCGCAAATACCCCGGCAGCCGTTACGGCAGCGCCGGCGCCATACCCTTTGATGAGCATGGGCGATTCATTGTAACGTTCTGTGGTTAAGAGCACTATATTATTACTCCCTTCAAGGTCATAAAACGGATGACCGGGACCGACAGCCTGTAGTGAAACGGAGGCACGGCCCTCATCCAGCACCCCAACGAAACGCCACTTTTTCTTTTCAGTTTCAAGCACCAATCTTTCCGCTTCAAAATGGGCATCCATTTCATGAATGTCTCTCCAGAAATCTTCGAGGGTGGAGTTAAAATAGCGGTCCGGGATAAATCGATTCTGAACGACCTCCTCCTGGCTTATTTTGTAACCCGACTCCCTTCCAAGGATAACAAGTTTCCTGACAACGTCAACGCCACTGAGGTCAATTCTGGGATCTGGTTCCGAAAACCCTTTTTCTTTGGAGAGCCGGATGGCAGTACTGAGCGGAATTTCACTGCTAAGTGTGTTGAAAATGTAATTGAGCGTTCCTGAGAGAACCGCTTCAATCCGGACGATGCGGTCGCCCGACCGTTTAAGGTCATTGATCGTGGAAATTAAAGGCAAGCCTGCCCCGACATTGGTTTCGAACAGATACTTGACGCCATGGTTGGCAGCCAGCTCTTTCAACTCACGGTAGGCGCTGTATTCGGAGGATGCCGCAACTTTGTTCGCGGCAACAATGGAGATGTAATTGTTAAGAATTGTATGGTACTGATCTGCCACCCTTTTTTCAGCCGTGCAATCGACAAAAACGGAATTGAACAGGTTCATTTCGATCATTTGCTTGCAAAACTGCATCATGTCTGACTTTTCAACTGTCTCGCCGGAGAGTATCTGCGCAATTGAAGAGGGATCAAACCCTTCGCGGTTGAAGGCCATCTTCCGCGAATTGGCGACGCCACATATGCGAAGCTTCAACCGGTGTTCGTTCTGAAGCTTTTGTTGCTGCTGACTAATCTGGGTTATCAAATCCCTGCCCACTGTTCCTATCCCAACCAAAAAGAGGTTCAACTCGATAAATGGAGAGAGGAAAAAAGATTCATGAACAACATTGAGCGTCTTGCGCAAATCCGATTTTTTGACTACCCAGGAGATGTTCTGCTCGGAGGCGCCCTGCGCAATGGCCACCACATTGATGCCATTTTTACCAATCGTGTAAAACAATTTGCCTGCAATGCCTGCCGAATGTTTCATGTTCTCGCCCACGATCGCGACGATGCAAAGATCCTCCTCACTGCTGATTTTGTTGATTAGCCCGGAGGCGATTTCGCGTTCAAATTCTTGCTGAATGGCTATTTCTGCCGATTTTCCCCTGGTCGAGTCGATGGCAAAGCTGATCGAATTTTCGGAAGAAGCCTGCGAAATCAGGATGACATTGATCTCTTGTTTGGCAAGCGCGCCAAAAAGCCTCATGGCGATACCGGTTACGCCTACCATTCCAAGCCCTTGTACGGTAAAGAGCGAGATCCCATCAATGGAGGAGATACCCTTAATGGGATGCTCAGCCCCGGGATGGCTTACATTTCCGATCAATGTTCCTTCGGCCGAAGGGTTCATGGTATTTTTAATCTGAACAGGAATCGATTTTTGGTAAACCGGTAAAATGGTGGGAGGATAGATCACCTTCGCTCCGAAGTGCGACAATTCCAACGCTTCGCTGTAGGTAAGCTGTGGAATGGGATATGCCTTACTGATTACCCTCGGATCGGCTGTCATGAAACCATCCACATCAGTCCAGATCTCAAGTTTTTCGGCGTTAAGGGCAGCGGCAAAAAGAGCTGCAGTATAATCCGAGCCACCTCTTCCCAGGGTGGTCATGGTTCCGTCCGGTGCGGAGGAAATAAATCCGGGAGCAACTGCAGTCCGTTTTAAACCACTGCAATTTCCGGCTATCAGTTCATAGGTGGTATTGAAATCCACATTGGCCCGTCCATGGTTTTTATCTGTACGTATGTTGGCCGCACTATCTATCAGGTCAGCATCAAGATACCTGGAAATAAACAGGGATGAGAGCCGCTCTCCAAAACCCATTACCTTGTCGAGTGTTTTGGGTGTGAGTTCGCCAATCAAACGAATCCCCTGCAAAATCTTTTCGAGTTCATCGAAGAGTACCTTCATCTTAACCTTCACTTCGCCTAAGGTCTTTTCATCAAACAGGGCTGTCATGATCTTCTCGTGGCGGTCCCATATCTCCTCCAGCAAAGGAACGACCTCATTCCCCTGGGCGCCGGCATTGGCTGCAGCCAGCAACATGTCTGTAACACCACCAACAGCGCTGACCACCACGATCAGATCCGGCTGCTGATTG
>JALOCD010000128.1 GCA_023228025.1 Prolixibacteraceae bacterium
ATCTTAAACGCATCATGTCCAAATAGACGTACTTGTCAATCGATTGCTGGTTGAAGTACAACTGAAGGGGCTTTTTGCTCTTCGTTAGTGAATTTCTGAAGTCGTCCGAATGGTGAATGGGTTGGATGGTAGTTCCCTTGCGGTCGATTATTTCACGCCCCTTGCTGTTGTTGAGGTAACCACTTATCATCATGGCGATATTGATCAGAAGATTACGCTCCTCTCTCAAAAATGGCCCCTCATCTTCTTTGGGAAATTGTTTCAGGTAGAAAATATCGATGGTGCCCTTCTTACTGTCGATGGTGACAAAATTTTCTGATTGGCCCCACTCTGTTGTCGTAAAATTTGCGCTCTTGTAAGATTTACCCTCAAATCGGATCCTTGCAACCGTATACTTTGGATATTGCCACGATTTAGGGAGGATATCACATATTTCCTGCAATGTTTCGTCGACCATCTTCCCCTCTTCGATAATAAGCGTGGTTTGGTTGATGGCCTTAAGCTCTTTTAAACGTTCCGTATTTTCGTGTTGCAACCTTTCCAGTTGAATTTTAGAGATCAGGCCAACGAGAAGCGGGACAATCTTATCCAATGTCCGGTTAGCCTCCTCAAGAATGGCCGCAGTCAACTCAGCCCTATTTTGGGCACTGAAAAATAGTTCAATAAAACCACCTTGCCCATCTGAAAGATGAAATTCACTCCGGACAAACAAAGGTGTTTCTTCAAAATTCTGACTAACAAACGCTTGATTGCTAAAGGATATTCTGGTGCAAGCTGAATTCCCTTTTACCAAACATTCTGTAAAAGCATCGCAGACTTGCTGCAGGGATGTCCTCAAATCCCTGCCTTTCCTCAGAATCTCAATGATCCTGGCTATCAATTCGTCATGCTCAAAAAGCAAAACGGATAAAAGCTGCTTATTGTTACCTGAAATCATCTTTCCCCAATTTTTCTAAAAGCCTGTAGGTATTTAACGATGTATTCCTGTTTGAATTTTGATTTGTACTGCATCACAAACCTGGGATGCTCCAGGGCGATTATCTCTTTGAAAAACCGGTACTTTTCGTTCATCGCCCGGATAAATTTTTCGTTCTTACCGGTTCCGAAACAATAGCACCGGTCTGTCTCTATTCCCATGCGAAGCTGTTCCCGGAGTTTTTCCACGCCGAAATCGTACACAGCCGCTGTCAGTTCCTTGCTGTCGTAATAATTGTAGTTTTTCTCCTTACCCGAGCCATCACGGTGGATAAATCCAAGCGGAAACACTGAATTGATGTAAAAATCGCCATAAAATGCTGCAGGACCGCCGTATGCTTCAATGACTTCGTAAACAAAAACGGAGGATGGCTCATGTGTCCTCTTCCCAACATAATCGATGCCACACGGATCCTTCAGCCGCTTGGTGTCGGTAAAGGGTATTCCGGTCACCCCGGCACCAAACCGTCCCGGGTTGATCCCCAATATGAGGTGACGGGAGCTGTTGTCGCTGTAGTACTTCCGGTAAAAGGCGGAAGAGACGGGTAGAATTTGTTCATTCTCCCTGAACGGGTTCATGATACCGATTCCCGCTGGCAACGATCCGTTGAAATCAAGCGATTGGTTGAATGCAATCACCCGTTCGGCAAATGTAGAAAGCATTAAAAGTGTCTTTATTGTAAATGATCTGATGGCAACTGATTGCTTCACTTCGTTCGCAATGACGCACCGTCATTGCGAACGAAGTGAAGCAATCTCAAGGGAGTTGCACAACATTAATTCCCAATCCCCTCCAACGTAAACAGGAACGCGTAATTCAGCGCCAGGTCTTTCAGGTAATCGAAACGTCCGCTGGCCCCACCATGGCCAAATTCCATGTTGGTGTGCAACAACAGCATGTTCTGATCGGTCTTCATGTCACGAAGTTTGGCCACCCATTTGGATGGCTCAAAATATTGCACCTGACTGTCGTGCAAACCGGTTGTGACCAAAATATTCGGATAGGCTTTCCTCTCCACATTTTCGTAGGGTGAATAGCTCTTCATGTAGAAATAGGCCTCCTTTTCCTTGGGGTTTCCCCATTCGTCGAACTCATTGGTCGTCAATGGAATGCTTTCATCGAGCATGGTATTCACCACATCCACAAACGGAACCTGAGCGATCACCCCATGCCACAGTTCGGGCGCCATGTTGACCACAGCCCCCATTAACAGGCCTCCCGCACTTCCGCCCTGTGCGTATAGATGCTCCTTGCTGGTATATTTTTCCCTTACCAGGAAATCGCCACAATCGATAAAGTCGGTAAAGGTATTGATCTTCTTCATCAGCTTTCCGTTCTCATACCAGAGACGGCCCATCTCCTGGCCCCCGCGGATGTGCGCGATGGCATAGACGAATCCCCTGTTGAGCAGGCTCAGACGGGTACTGCCAAAGCTTGCATCCATGCTGGCGCCGTAGCTTCCATATCCGTACAATAGCAGGGGGGCTTTGCCATCCTTTTTAAACCCCTTCTTGTATACCAGCGAAATAGGAACCTTGGTCCCGTCTTTCGCGGTAGCATAGAGCCGTTCTGTGACATACTCTTTGGAATCGTAACCACCAAGCACCTCCTGCTGCTTCTTCAAGGTCTTCTCCCTGGTCTCCATGTTGTAGTCGAATGTGGATGAAGGTGTTGTCAATGAGGTATAACCATACCTGAGGATGTTGCTGTTGTACTCGGGGTTGGCGCCGAAATTGGAGGAATAGGCCGGTTCGCCAAAATCGAGGTAATGTTCCGACTGATCTTTCAAGTTTCTGATACGGAGTTTGACCAACCCGTCTTTTCGCTCGTTGATTACGATAAAATCCCTGAACTCTTCCAGTCCCTCCAGCAAAACATCCGAACGGACAGGAATCATCTCTTTCCAGGAAGTGGCCGCAGTCTGATTGAGCGGACATTCCATCAATTTGAAATTCTTCGCGTCATCCTTATTGGTTAGGATCAGGAAACGGTCGGCCAGCGGTATGATGTTGTACAGAACATCCTTCATCCTGGGTTGAAATATTCTGAACTTAGCGGTCGGCTTGGATGCTTCGACCATTCTGTATTCCGATGAAAGTGTCGCCTGCGAAACGATGAAAATATATTTGTTGTTTTTGCTTTTCCCTACCCCGATGTAGTTGCTTTTGTCGGTCTCTTCATAGACCAGCACATCGGTTTTGTCGCTTGTTCCCCTTGTATGCCGCATGATCTTTTCGGACAGTAATGTAACCGGATTTTTAGCGGTATAAAAGATCGTTTTGTTGTCGTTGGCCCAGCAGGGGTCGCCCTGGGTGTTTTCGATGGCATCCGGGAGTATTTGTCCGGTCTGGAGATCCTTGATGTGAATGGTGTATTGTCTGCGGCTCACCAGGTCAACGCCAAAAGCAAGGTAACGGTTGTCTTCGCTGATATCAATTCCTGAAGCGGCATAATAGGCATGACCTTCGGCCATTTTGTCGACATCCAGGAGTATCTCCTCCTCTGCGGTCAGGCTCCCTTTTTTTCGGCAATATTTGTAATACTGCTTGCCATCGTCGGTCCGCGAATAGTAGAAATATCCGTTTTTAAACACAGGCACACTCTGGTCTTTCTCCTTGATCCTGTTTTTCATCTCCGTAAAAAGATCTGCCTGAAACTGTTTTGTTCCTTGCATGACGTTGTCCAGGTAGCTGTTCTCGGCTTTCAGGTAATCCACCACCTTGGTACTGTCAGGCCCTTTCCCGAAAAAATCGTACATCCAATAGTAGTTGTCCAATACTTTGTCTCCATGGAGGGTGCGCCAATGCTCTTTTTTGGCGGCTATGGGGGCTGTTGCTTTCATAAATTGACCATTAACAGATAATACGTAAACGAAAAGGCTTACTAAGACAATTAGTTTTTTCATAATAAGATGTTTGCGTTGATGTTGATTTTAAACCAGATAATAATATGGAATTTCAACTGGCTTCATCCAGACAAAGCTAGAAAAATATATCAATTAATCTGATCGATTTGCCCATACACCAACCAATCGACAAAATCGAAGGATAAAAATTTACATATATAAAATCTGAAAAACAATACGATTCCGAGTTTAGTAGATCGTGTACTTAGAAATATTTTGCTATTTATTTGGATATCTCAAATATGTTCCTTACATTTGTAGAGTTATTACAACAAAATAAATTTGAAAACGACTTTAGGACATATCGCCGCCATACAGACAGGAGTATTTGCAAAGCCTGTTGCAGAAGGAGAAATCGTCTATCTTCAAGCCAGGCACTTCGACGAAAATGGAGAGCTTGTCGGCGTGTTGCACCCTGATCTATTGGCTGAGGAAATAAGCGAAAAACATCAGCTGCTTGCCGGTGACATATTGTTCTCAGCCAAAGGTACCAAAAATTTTGCTGCTATATTTGAAAGCCACAATCCTGCCTCAGTAGCCTCTACCTCCTTCTTTGTCCTTAGATTACAGGATGGTTCTGTTTTACCCGAATACCTGGTCTGGTTCATCAATCACCCCAACTCACAAAATTTACTGAAAGGAGAAGCCAGGGGAACTTCAATCCCATCCATTTCAAAATCGATGCTTGAAAGTCTGGAGATCTCAATACCTGATCTTAACACCCAGAAGTTGATTTTAAAAATTGCCAAACTTCGGAACAGGGAAAAGAAGCTGAAGCAACAAATTGAGACCCTTCGGGAGAAACAAATTCAACAACAAATAATCAATTCAATAAAATAGATCCATGTCCAAAAAAATTACCCAGAAAGAGATCAACGATGCAGTTTGGAAAGCCTGCGACACCTTTCGCGGAAGTATTGACCCGAGTATTTACAAAGATTATGTGCTTACCATGCTTTTTGTAAAATACCTCAGTGATGTGCGCGACGATAAATACGAAACGCATCTGGCCAAATACAATGGAGACAAGGAAAGGGCAGAAAGAGCCATGAAGCATGAACGCTTTGTTGTGCCTGAACACAGCCATTTTAACTATTTGTACGAGCATCGCAACGAACTTAACATTGGTGAACTGATCGATATTGGATTGGAGGACCTGGTGGAAGCCAACCGCGAAAAGCTTTACAGCGAAGATGGGGCAGGAATTTTCCAGAACATCAATTTCAACAGCAGTGTGCTTGGCGATACCAAAGACAAAAACACCCGGTTGAAAAACCTGTTGCTCGACTTTAACAAGGAGACACTTGACCTGCGCCCCTCACACCTCGAAGGAACTGATATTATCGGTGGGGCATACATGTTCCTGATTGAAAATTTTGCCAGCGATGCCGGGAAAAAAGCCGGGGAGTTCTTCACGCCGAAAGAGGTTTCGACCCTTATTGCCAAACTGACCAAATCGAAACCCGGATCAAGGATTTGTGACCCGACCTGCGGTTCTGCTTCCCTGCTGATCAAGGCCGGTGAAGAGGTTGGTTCTGATAATTTCTCACTCTATGGACAGGAAGCCAACGGCAGTACCTGGGCATTGGCAGTGATGAACATGTTTCTGCATGGTTTCGACAATGCCACCATCCGCTGGGGAGACACCATCCGCAATCCGAAACTAAAGGAAGGCGATGCCCTGATGAAATTTGATACCGTGGTTGCCAATCCACCCTTCTCCCTTGACAAATGGGGGAAGGTAGACGACAAAGAGGAGAATAAATCCAGTGATAGCTTCGACCCTGAAACCGACAAATACACACGCTTCTGGAGGGGTATTCCCCCCAAAAGCAAGGGAGACTGGGCTTTTATCAGCCACATGATCGAGACCACCTACGAAGGCAAAGGAAAAGTGGGCGTTGTGGTTCCTCATGGGGTGTTGTTCCGCGGAGCCAGCGAAGGTAAAATTCGGCAGAAAACAATCGAGGAAAACATTCTTGAAGCTGTGATAGGCCTGCCTGCCAACCTGTTTTTTGGCACCGGTATTCCGGCGGCTATTCTGATCTTCAACAAGGGTAAGGTCAATAATGCCAATTTCTTGTTTATTGACGCCAGCAAACAGTTTGAATCGGCGAAAAACCAGAACAGGCTGCGTCCTGGCGATATTGACCACATTGTAGAAACCTACCAAAAATTCAATGAGGGCAAACTCCCTGTTGGTATTGTTGAAGATAAATTCAGCTATGTAGCCACCTTTAACGAAATTCAGGAAAATGACTTTAACCTGAACATACCGCGGTACGTGGACACTTTTGAGGAAGAAGCAGAAGTGGATATTGCTGCGGTGCAAAAAGAAATTGATAAATTAGAGATCGAATTGGTTAAAGTGCAGACTGAATTGGCCTCCTATCTAAAGGAATTAGGGGCATAGCAAACCTGTATTTGATCAATAAACCTATTGAGTATACTAACCTAAAATTGGTTTACTACATGGAAAAACTTACCAAGCATAGTATTCAATGGTTCTATAGTCTGCTTGCAAAAGGAGAGTGTGAAACACTCGATTTTAAAGAGCAACTGGAAGATAAATCAGTCTTTGGGAAAGCAATCAAAGGATTTGCTCCTAAATATGAAGATTTGGCGAAAGACGTTGTTGCCTTTGCCAATAAAAAGGGAGGTTTTCTACTCATTGGAGTAGTTGATGAAAGCAAGGAGTTAAATCCGGATTTTGAATATATTGACGCAAAGGTTTTCGAACTTGTCAGGCAGATTCAGGATCGAACGACACCTTCCATAACATTAAAGCCGCACCGCTTAAGGGTAAGAAAACAAGATATTCTGGTGGTGGAAATACCATTTTCACAGCAAATGCACAGAACATCGAAAGGAGAATACCTGATCCGAAGCAATGATGGGAACAGGGCTATCGAACCCCATGAGATTGCTACTATTCAAGCTGAAAAAGGACTCATTGTCTATGATCAAAAAATATGCGATTTTAATTTTTCTGGCAATGAAACCGACAAGCAGGGGCACCCTATCCCAGGTTGGCAGGACATTGTCCGCACGCGCGATTTATGGAACAGAATCCAAAAGGAAAAGCCCCAAAGCCCCTATCTGAAAAACAGTTCATACGAGTTCATCGAAACCTTGGGATTGGTTAGGGAAGAAAAAGGCAAAAATCTGCCCACTACCACAGGTGTTCTCTTTATTGGCAATCAAAAGGCGTTGAAAGAATTTCCTTACAACCAAATCAAATATATTCGCTATTACGAGGATGGCAGCTATGCCCCATTTGAATACAGTGGCAACCTGATTGAAATGGCCGATGCTTGTTTCAATCAATTGAAGTCAGAAATTAAACTGAAAGAGTTTCATTTTGGTTTGTTCCGCGAGTACATTGAAGATTACCCGGAGGTGGTACTTCGGGAATTACTTATGAATGCCATTGCCCATCGCGATTACAGCCGGCAGCAAATCATTGAAATACGTAAATATCCCAATTATCTTGAATTCGAAAGTCCTGGGCATTTTCCGCAGGGAATTACTGAAACTAATTTTCTGAGAAAAACCAATCCCAGAAATCCCAGTATTATGGATGTACTTCGGGAAATCAATTATGCGGAGAAAGCAGGTAGTGGGTTTGATAAGATTTTTACTGCTCTTTTGTCAAAGGGGAAAAGCTTACCCAGGCCACAGCAAACTGAAAACTCCATATTATTCAGGGTTGAGGCAGATATATACTCAGAGAAAATTGCCGAACTCAGTTTGCTCTATAAACAGACCACCAATAAGGAGATTGATCTGGAAAAACTTCTGGTGCTCAACAGCATTTACACCGGACAAAAGCTTACGTTTCAACAATTAGAGCAATCTCCTTTTATCAACACTTACCAATTGCGGAAAATTTTAGCGGAATTGCAGGAAATTGAATTTATTGAAACTACTGGAAGAACTTCGGGAGTTAAATACATCATACACCGGAGTAAACTGGTATCTACAGAAGACAAGATCAGCTATTCCAGACTGAAAAAACAGGAAAAAGCACGGCAGATTGAAGCCATCATTCGCTATCTGGATACCGTTGACGAAATTGACAATGAAGGAGCAAGAAGACTGCTGATGCTCGGAGATAATGATATTTATTTTATATCCCGTCTTTTTGCCGAAATGAAAGAGAATAATCTTATAAGGGAACTCAGAAAAGATAACCGAAAAATATGGTACGAAAGAGTCAAAACAGTATAGTTGCAAACGAATTAATATTGATATACACTACTTTAACTTGGTTTTCGTTTGCAGGTTCGTTTGCAGAAATGCGAACTTCCGCAAGCGGTACAAACGCTTTCTGTTTGCACTTTTCTTTGCAAGAAAGAAACATTCTGCAAACACTTTGCAAAGAAAAAGCACCTAAACTTCAATTACTTGTGAAAAATTCGTTTGCAAACCCGTTTGCAGAAAACCTAAACTTACCAACAACATGACCACCGATATTAAAACAACCACAAAACCCTTTTACAATACCACCATTCCAGGCGATTGGGAAGTGCAACATTTTGAGGACGTTGCTGATATAGATAAGGAAAGTTTAAGTGGTAGTACTTCAAAGGATTATGAATTTGACTATATTTCCTTATCTGATGTTGATAGTGAGGACTTCAAAATTGAAACGACAAGACAAATATTTGCTAATGCACCTTCTCGAGCACGAAGAATTGTCCACAACAGAGACGTTCTGATGTCAACTGTTCGTCCAAATCTTCAAGGTTTTTCTTTAATAAACGATGATGCAAAAGATTTGATAGCATCAACAGGATTTGCTGTAATTACCGCAAAGAAGTGTTGCAATGAATTTCTGTTTCAATATCTTTTCAGTTCTGGGATTTCACGACAATTTTATCAATTACTGGTAGGTTCAAACTATCCGGCAATAAATTCTTCTGACGTTAGAAAGTTAAAGTTACCCATTCCCCCTCTCCCCGAACAACGCGCCATAGCCCACCTCCTTGGCTTGATGGACACCATCATCAACCAAAACAACCAACTTATTGCCCAAAAAGAACTTCGCAAAAAATGGCTGATGCAAAATTTATTGACCGGAAAGAAAAGGTTAAAGGGGTTTGGGGGGGAGTGGAAGGAAGTCAAACTTGAGTATTTTATCGAAGATTACAATGAAAAACCAGCAGAAGGTTGTAATTACGAAGTACTAACATCAGCAAAAACGGGTTTAATGAAACAATCAGATTATTATGGCAATAATCGAATTACAAACCGAGAAGATGCTGACTATAATGTAATACCTCCAGATTATTTAACCTATCGTTCAAGAAGCGACGATGGACTTTTCACCTTCAATAAAAATACTCTGGGGATAACAGGTTTAATTAGTGGGTATTATCCGGTATTCACCATAAAATACGGGGACATTGATTTCATTTTAATGTATTGCAATTTTTATCGTCAAAAGTTGACAAAATATAGCATAGGGACATCACAACTTGTGCTTTCCATGAATGCTTTAAAAACCGCACACTTTAATCTGCCAACCAAGGAAGAACAAACCGCTATTGCACAAGTATTGCAAGCAGCCGATAAAGAAATACAACTGCTCAAATCCAAAACTGAAAAGCTGCGCGAGCAGAAAAGGGGGATGATGCAGGTGTTGTTGACGGGGAAGAAGAGACTTAATAATTAACCTAGATATCTTATGAAAAGAGAATTACACACAATCTACATTAAACATGACGGTCAATTTAAGACCCTCTCAAAAATCGCTCTTTCGCAACTCATTCTAAAGATTGTTTATCTGAAAGGTGATGGAACCCTTATGCGTCAAATTGAAGCAGAATTATCAACTGTTCTATCATCACCTGTTTCGAAAATTGATATAGAAGATGCAATTAGAGTTTTGATAAAAGCCCGAAAATTGAATGTAAAATCAAATCGTCATTTTATACATAATGATTACAAAGATGATTTAAAAAGGGAAGTTGAAAGCAATAAAAATCTCCTGACAAAGGTACTAGATAAATATTTCTCTAAAGCCGAAAGTAAAAAACAAAATATAGAAGATTGGTTTAATGATACGGTTATTTGCTTTTTTGAGAAATACAGTTTTGAATGGTTTCAGCAAATTGCATTTAAAGGCAAAAATGGCTCCAATATTGTTCCAAATGTGCACGAAATTCTTAATAATAACCTACTTAACAATTTGTCTATTGTCGAAGCTGATAAAGACTGGCTTAAAAGCCAATTTATCAAATTTATTGACAGTGAAGATGCCGATGATAATTTATTGTTCTGGTACTATGGGATTTCAATGTTTTCATCAAGACTAATCACCGCAAGAAATTATGCAGATGGTATTACTATTGAGATGTTTAAGGATAGTAAATTTATCTTGGATACCAATATCTTGATGATCCTTGATTTGGAAGAACATGAACTTTCAAATTCACTCAAATCACTGGAAACAATTTTTAAACAATTAAATATTACTCCAGTATATTTTAATATAACACGGGATGAATATTTGAGAGCAATGGACTGGAGAAGAAAAGAAACAATAAATGTATTTAATAATTTTAATTTGAGTGTATTAAAGTCTTCTGATTGTGCATTTATTCAAACTGCATTAAGAAGAGGATGCCAAAACGGAGAAGATGTTAGCAGAATGTTCACTGGCCTAATGGCAATGCCTTCCATTTTCAGCGGAGACTTACCAATAATAAATCAATGTCGTTTAGTTAACGTTTATTTATAATCGTTTGTAGTTCATCGAGTAAGGTCGTTTTGGTTTCATCTTTCTGGGTTCACTTCTTCCGGGTCTGATGATTTCCCTGGTCTTTTTCACAA
>JALOCD010000129.1 GCA_023228025.1 Prolixibacteraceae bacterium
GTCCATTGAACAAATTCTCATTAACTTTTGTTCGCATAAGCTATTGTTTAAATTAATACTGAATTCAAAACTTAATTTAATAAACTTTAGCTTATGCTTTATTTTTCAAACATAACACCTTTGTGGTTAACTATTTAAATCTCAACACAATCCCGCACACGCAAGACAAAGGCTCCCACAAAGTACACAAGGGGAATACAATCAACAACCTTAACTAACCGATATTGATTGGCAATTGGTCATTAGCTAAGGGAAGATTTTTCAGCGACAGCCATTAGTTCATTATCTTTGGCCAATTAAGTTGAAGCTGTTTGGAAAAGAATATCTCAGAAATCAAAGAGTTCCTCGACGAGAAGGTTGCCAAATACAACCATCCAGGATTTATTGAATCCGATCCCATTGCCATCCCGCACCGTTTTGACCGGAAAGAGGAGATCGAAATATCCGGTTTTCTCGCCGCCACCATTGCATGGGGAAACAGGAAGATGATCGTGCAGAACGGCCACAGGCTGATGGATTTGTTGGGAAACTCGCCCTATGATTTTGTGATGAACCATCGTCCCGAGGACCTGGAGCGAATCACCGGTTTTGTCCACCGCACTTTCAACCACACCGACTTGGTCTATTTCATCAAGGCGCTTAAAAACATCTACCAATTCCATGGTGGGCTGGAGAAGGTGTTTGCCGGATCTACCTCTGAAACCTCCACCCAGCCGGCAATTCATCAATTTAAAGAGCTCTTTTTCTCCTTGCCGTACCCGGAAAGGACCACCAAGCATGTGTCCGATCCGGCGAATGGTTCCGCGGCAAAAAGAATCAATATGTTCCTGAGGTGGATGGTACGGAACGATGGGTGCGGTGTCGATTTTGGCTTGTGGAAATCCATATCCCCCAGCCAGCTATCCTGTCCGCTCGATCTACATTCGGGAAATGTTGCCCGCAAATTAGGGTTGTTGACTAGAACGCAAAATGACGCGAAAGCCCTGGCAGAGCTGGATTTCAACTTAAGGCAGATGGACAGGATGGATCCTGTTAAGTATGATTTTGCGTTGTTTGGGTTGGGGATTTTTGAGAAGTTCTGATTTCGTAAATCTTCAATTAAGTCAATTGAATGAAGTATATCAGACAAATATTTCTGACCCTTTTCCGTCATATATCAGGATTTTGGTTGAATCAATACTCTTTCTTAAATATGGATTCCGAATGGATGATTCAGTGAGCAAGTCAACTCGTCTTTGAAAGAATTGCTCGAAAGTATCCCAAAGGGAAAGCAGTTTCTCACCTCTTTCGATCGGGTCAGGATCATCAATTTCAACAAGCAGGTCAATATCGCTTGATAGCTTATCAAATTTATCTGTGGTTAAAGAACCGAAAGCATACAAATACCTCACATTGTGCTTTTTGCACAACAAGGTAAAACGGCTCTTCTGCTTTAATATTTCGTCTTTGATAATCATACCCAAAGATACCAATTTAATCTCAATACCAACTCTTTACCAAAACATGGCTACCTACGAAATAATTCTTCCCTATTTTGGATCCTGCTTCAAATTTGTGAAAGTGTCTGTCAATAAGGAAATTGATCAACATAATTTCCGGCAGGATAGTAGTTGGCCACCACAATGATCCCTCCATCCTTGCAAACAGCAACACCTACCCCAACCTCTTTGGTATTTTTCCAGATCATTTGGGTATAATGTCCGATTTCGTGCCAGTTCCCTTTTCCAAACTTTCCATATCTGTAAATCTTCTTCTCGCTGTACCATGAAATTGACGCGTCAATTGGATGGTAATAGGTGGATGAACTTCCCCAAAACAGGTTCTCCCCGACAGGTTCCCCCTTGAGACTTGGTTTTTTATGATGTTCCATCCTGCACCCATTTTGGGCCAGATGGTCGGCCCACTCCTGGGAATATGCCGATAGCTCTTTGCTCCAAACCAAACCCGGCGCGCCAACTTCTGCCCTTACCCGGTTGTGATGCGCGAGAAATTCCTGGGCGTCCTGTCTGCTCATTTTGCTCCCCGTACCATTCCCAGATTGCCCAGAGGAGAAATGAACGATCAACATACTAAGGATTAGAAATATATTTCTCATCTCGTCATAATTTTAACCCATATTCTGTCAAATATAACCTATTTACTGAAACAATGAGAGGTCTTTAATTACTCTGGCGCGATTTGTAATTAGGAGTATTCGGAAGAATGATTGACTTTCTTAGGAATTACAGAAATTGTAATGTTGGGATTTGAAAACCTTATTTTTCCGGCTTTTAACCTTAATAGAAAGAGAGAGTTGATTGAACTAACCTTATTACCTTATGATATGGTGCATTTTGAATTAACACATGGATGCAGCAGTTATAGAATTGAAAATAAGGTAATAAGGTTTAGATGAGATAGTTATACTTATATTCTACTAAGGTTGCCTTCAAAAATAAGGTTGTTCAAATCATGCAAATCCACGCCAGCCGCACTCCTTGTTCACAAAAAAAGAAGATGCCGGTTAAAGCATCTTCCTTCAATGATCTGCCAACCAGATCCCTTTTGTTTGAACGCTATTTCTTTTGATCGTCAGTAACTTCGACCTTCATTTCAACTTTCTTTTCATCGGCTGCCGGGGTATGTTTCTTGCGGACAATGGTGATCTTCTCCAATCCTTTGCCGATATCCTTCTTGTCGTAGGAGACAATATCCTTGTTGTCTGGATCCATGGCGAAAGGATCGCCTCCGGCAATTTTAAAGCCTCTTACGTGAAAAGGGGGCATCGGTGGAGGTGGTGGTGGCACCATCATGTCGCCATCTGAATCAAAGGTTGTGATGCCACCCCCCTTGCCGATCATGACAATCTTCTTTTCACACTTAACACCATTCGAATCGGAATTGTTGTACATCACGCGGAATTCCCGATTGCCGGTGCCTGGTTTCATGCCGCGTATAATGACTATATTGGGATCACCGGATTTCCCATTTACGACTTCCAGTTTTTTGAGGAGCGAATCCACTTTCAACTGGATCACTTTTTCGTCGGCAAAATTAAAGGTGGTATCGATTTTCGTCACCTTGCCATTTTGGTTGACCATTACCTTTACATGTTGCCCCTCCTTCTTGTCACTCTTGGTGACTGTGGTGCTCTTGGTTGTCTGCCCCAAAGAAAGGAGTGTTGTTGCCAGGAATAATCCTAAAAAAAATACGACTTTCATGTTAGCTTTTTTTAAGTAAAAAATTAAACTTTTGACGATTCAATGTTAGTAGTTTTTATGCCCGCAAAGGGTTAAGGTCGATTTAAAAAGTGTTAAGGTGAAGTTAAAGTTGAAAATGAGGTTAATTTAATGTCTAATTTTGGATGATCGGTTGTTACCCGCCTCCCATTATGGGCATTGTGATAAGAGAATATAGAAAGTAAAAAGTGAACAGACGCATCATCATTGGATTGGCTATCCTTATGGGAATCTCACTGCTAGGAATTGTAGCGGTGCAGTTCTATTGGTTCAACAATTCGGTCGCAATTCGGAACGAACTCTTCGACCGGTCGGTCAACGAGGCCATGAACAAAGCCGTGAGGCGACTGGAAACAGGGCACGACCTCAAGGTCATACGCGGTTTCGCCAAGGGCGATACGATAAACTGGAACAACCAAATACCAATTCCTCCACCACCGCCTCCACCCCCACCCCAGGATCTCGAAAACCTGGATGTA
Source organism: Prolixibacteraceae bacterium (assembly GCA_023228025.1). Taxonomy (GTDB): domain Bacteria; phylum Bacteroidota; class Bacteroidia; order Bacteroidales; family Prolixibacteraceae; genus CAINVV01. The sequence continues at coordinate 3,698 of JALOCD010000129.1, forward strand.
GTTGTGAGAAGGGACAGTGTGCATGGCACCATCAGCGTTACCACATCCAAAAAGCAGCATGCCAATCAATTAAGCTATGTTGTGGTTGCAGGAAATAAAATCAGAAAATTAACCGGGAAGGCAAAGATCATCACTGAAAATGTGTATGGGAATCTTGGTGATTCGGCTTTTAAAGTTGAGGTCCCAACCATTGATCCCGCCATCGGACAAAAAATCAAACAACTCAAACAACTTACCAACCAGATCAGAATAGAGTACAGTGGCTGGGAGACAGGCCGTCACATTGACGAGGCGCAATTGAGAAAATTGCTCAAAGAGGAGCTTAATGACCGGGCAATTCCAATTGACTTCGAGATATCCGTGGTTGGAGGGGATTCTATTCCAGAACAAACTTCAGCCGCCAATGCCAGGAAGCGATGGTATATGGTTAATCTCTTCCCTGACGATATATTTAGAAAGAAGCTTGATTTTGCAGTTCATTTCCCCGGTAGGGATCTATTTATAGGACGCAAAACAACCTTGCTTTTGGGACTCTCGGTCTCCTTTACCCTTGTTATTTTCCTCACCTTCCTGCTAAGCATCTACCTGATCCTTAAACAGAAGAGAATCTCAGAGATGAAATCGGATTTCATCAACAACATGACGCATGAGTTCAAGACCCCCATCGCAACCATCTCGATAGCGGCCGATTCGATTGCGAACCAGAAGGTGATCGGTGAGGAGGAGAAGGTCCGATTCTTTGCAGGGATGATCAAGAAGGAGAACCAACGCATGAATGAGCAGGTAGAACGCATCCTGCAGATTGCCCGGCTCGACCGCAAAGAGTTTGAGTTCAACTTCCAGGCTACGAACATACATCCTTTGATCGAAGCTGCTATCGATGGAATTATTTTGCAGGTTGAGCAACGCGGAGGAAGGATTGAGACCCGGCTGGAGGCTGTCAATCCCGTTGTGACTACCGATCCCATTCATTTCACTAACCTGGTATGCAATTTGCTCGACAATGCCAACAAATATTCGCCTGAGGCGCCGCTGATCACCGTATCTACCACCAACTCATCCGACGGCATCCTGCTCTCTGTCGAAGACAATGGAATGGGCATGACCAAGGCAGTACAAGCCAGGATTTTTGATAAATTTTACCGGCTCACTTCCGGCAACATTCATACAATCAAAGGATTCGGACTAGGGCTTAGCTACATCAAAGCAATTCTGGATGCCAACAACGGGACCATAAAGGTTCATAGTGAGCCCGGTAAAGGGAGTCGTTTTGTGGTGTTTATCCCATTTCTAAACAACCGCCGATGAGCCATCCCAAATCCATATTTTTTGTGGAGGACGACCTGAGTTTTGGGGCCGTCCTAAAATCTTATCTCGAGATTTGCAATTTCACCATCACCTGGCTTTCGGACGGGAAACATGCCGTAAATTCCTTCCGGGAAGGCAGTTATGATCTTTGTTTGCTCGATGTGATGCTTCCCAACGTAGACGGGTTCACCATCGGCAGGGAGATCCGTTCGATGGATGCGCGAATCCCTATAATCTACCTGACTGCCAAATCCTTAAAGGAGGATGTTTTGGAGGGATATAAACTTGGAGCTGATGATTACATTGTCAAACCTTTTGATGCGGATGTCCTGATATACAAGATTGCCGTGCTGCTGAAACGGGCGGAGGGTGAACAGGGAAACAGCAACCATCTCTATACCATCGGTAAATATCTTTTTGATTCGAAGCTGCGCGAAATCAGACTGGGCGAAACCAAACAGCTTCTCAGTCCGAAGGAGGCGGCTCTGCTTCTCTTGCTCTGTGAACACCGCGACGAACTTCTGCCTCGCGAGGTGGCCCTCAAGAGAATCTGGGGCGACGATGGCTATTTCACCACCCGCAGCATGGATGTCTTTATCACCAAATTGAGGAAGTTCTTTAAGGATGATCCCTCCGTCGAGATTCGCAACATCCACGGTAGCGGGTTTATTATGACCTACAATAATTGATTTTGCGGTAAAGCGCATATTGACGAAGTTTATCTCATATTATCCTTATTATTAACAAATTGCAGACATTGCAAATTTGTATTTTTCATAAACTGACGGGGTGACTCAGAGTCACCCCGTCAGTTTATAAAAATATCCCCTTTTTAAAGTAATTTTCCCTTTGATTCGTCTACCTCATTATGGACGAATTAATTGCTTTACCGATGGCGCAGCGACAGCAGAGTATTCAAAATGCCGTGCAGGAATATGGGAAGCGTTTGCTCCGTTTCATACGCAGCCGCGTTAAAAACGATCAGGACGCCGAAGATATCCTGCAGGATGTCTGGTACCAGCTTAGTTCAATCATCGAAACAGAACCCATTGTTCAGCTCAGTTCATGGCTTTATCGTGTCAGTAAAAATCGGATTGTGGACAAAAACCGCAAAAAAACGCCGCAATCTCTGGCAGATTTTGCCTATGAAGATGAGGAGGGCGACATGGTCTATCCTGAAGCCATGCTTTTGGACAGTACCGACCCTGAATCAGAACTCGAAAAAGAGTTTGTAAGGGATTCCCTCTTCGCCGCATTGAGCGAACTACCAGAAAAACAAAGGGATGTTTTTGTGTGGAACGAGTTGGAAGATCAGACACTTCAGGAGATCGCCGACAAAACTGGGGAAAGCATTAAAACGATCATCTCACGAAAACGTTACGCAGTCGTGCACCTGCGCAAACGGCTTCAAAAAATTTACAACGAGTATTAACCATTAAAAAAATAGAAGTTATGAGATTTTATGGACATGAGAGAAGAAGAGGCTCCTGGATTAAATGGGCCATTATTATCCCTATTGCGGTTGTGGCCGGAGTGTTTGTTTTCGGAAGTGTCGTAATGCTGCTTTGGAACAATATCCTACCGGCAGTGTTCGGAATAAGCGCCATCACCTTTTGGCAGGCACTGGGAATCCTGGTCCTCGCCAAGATCCTGTTTGGAGGGTTCAGGAGCGGTCACCGGTGCCATTGTCATTGCCGCAACCACGACCTGGCCGGGAAATGGATGCAAATGACTCCCGAAGAGCGGGAGAAGATGAAATCGGAGTGGCGAGGCTGGTGTGGGCCTTCGGTTAAACAGGAGTAATCACAACTACTTTTAGAAAGTTCAGATTAAGAAGAAACAGTCAGGCTTTGCAGTGAATTCCTGCTAAAGCCTGACTGTTTCATGTGTATCTAATTTGTTTTTTAATTGCCACATGTAATTCGCATGTTGTTTATATTCACTCCGATTGGTGTTTTACAATCATGCTCATTTCATTCAATTTTTTCTTCCACTATTTGATTTTTTTTTCTGATTTTTTATTTTTGCCTCCCGAGTTTTAAATCTTTAAAAATTAAGGAGGATTATTTATGTCAACACAAACGAAATGGTTAAGACTGTTTTTAACCCTTGTACTGGGGATAAGCTGCACTTTTAGTCACGCAGTTCAGACGAACGAAAGTGTTATCCTCTACACCCCTTACACCAAAATCTCTGTACCACCCGGCGAATCCATCGACTATGCCATCGAGGTCATCAACAATGGCAAGGAGATGCAAAATGTCGGCTTGTCTGTATCAGGAATGCCCCGTGACTGGTCCTACAGCCTAAAATCGGGCGGTTGGACCATTGGTCAGCTTTCCGTCCTGCCGGGAGACCGGAAAAGCCTTTCCCTCAAAGTCAATGTTCCGTTGAAAGTGAACAAGGGAATTTACAAGTTCAAATTGGAAGCAGGTGGAACTGCTGTCCTCCCCCTGATCATCAATGTCTCCGAACAGGGTACTTTTAAAACAGAATTCTCATGTGGTCAAACCAATATGCAAGGGATTGCGACTTCTACCTTTACCTTCAATGCCAATTTGAAAAACCAGACAGCCGACAAACAGCAATATGCTTTTGTTGCCGAGGTCCCGCGAGGATGGAACGTCACCTTCAAATCAAATTATCAGCCTGTTACATCTGTCGTTACAGAACCAAACAGTACGCAGGCCATCACCATTGAGATCAAAGCCCCGGAAAGGGTAGAGGCCGGTAAATACAAGATACCTGTAAGCGCTTCGACCAGCAACTCCTCTGCCGACCTTGCCCTGGAGGTAGTGATAACAGGCTCTTACAACATGGAATTAACCACACCTACCGGGATGGTGAGCTCCCGGATTACAGCAGGTGAGACCAAACAAATAGAGTTGATGATCACCAATACCGGCTCTTCAGAACTTACTGACATCAAACCTGAATATACAGCGCCTGCCAATTGGAGTGTAACATTCGATCCCAAAAAAGTTGACAAACTCCCTTCGGGCGGTTCCACAAGGGTCTATGCAACCGTAAAGGCAGATAAAAAAGCAATTCCGGGTGATTACATGCTGAACATGGAGTGCAAAACCCCGGAGGTATCCTCAAAAATTTCTTTTAGGATCTCGGTCGAAACACCTCTGCTTTGGGGATGGGTCGGGGTACTCATTATCCTGGCTGCTTTGGGCAGCGTCTGGTATCTTTTCCGCAAATACGGAAGGAGGTAACCCGTGGACGGAAATATCATTGAACTCGTTGATCTGACCAAAAAATACGGGTCATTTACGGCAGTAAACCAACTGAACCTCTCCATTCGGAAGAGTGAGATATTTGGATTGTTGGGGCCAAATGGCGCAGGGAAATCTACCACTATTTTGATGATGCTGGGATTGACCGACCCAACCTCCGGATCGGTGACGGTCTGCGGCATCAATCCAACCACCAACCCGATTGAGGCAAAGAGAAGAATTGGCTATTTGCCCGAGGATGTAGGCTTTTATTACAACCGGACCGGTGCCGAAAATCTGATATATACTGCACAACTGAACGGTTCCCCTGAAAAGTTGGCCAGTCAAAGCGCTGAGCAACTGCTGGCCCGTGTCGGTTTATCAGAAGAATCTGGCAAGAAAACCGGAAAATATTCACGCGGCATGTTGCAGCGGCTTGGCCTTGCCGATGTGCTGATAAAAAATCCGGAGGTGATCATCCTGGATGAACCAACCCTGGGAATTGACCCTACCGGTGTCCGCGAATTTCTGGATCTTATCGTTGCACTCAGCCGCGAAGAGGGGATCACTGTTCTCTTTTCTTCCCATGATCTGCATCATGTTCAGCAGGTTTGCGACAGGGTGGGGCTATTCGTTGGCGGAAAACTGCTGGCCGAAGGGGATATTCAAAGTCTCTCCCGGAAATTGTTCGCCAAGAGCCCTTATGTAATTGAAGCCAGGCTCTCTGTAAAAGAGGAAGAGAAATCCGAAGGGGAGCTAATATTTACTGCTGCACGATTGCAGGCGCTACTGATAAACATCTCAGGGGTAAATGAGGTGACGAAAACCAACGATCTCTTTGAGATAGGCTGCTCGAGTGATACCACGGCCGAAATTGCACGCGTTCTGGTGGATGCCGGTATCGGTATCCTTCACCTGAACAAGAAAGAGTACGGATTGGCAGATATTTATTATCGTTATTTTGAAGGAGGGATCGGTCATGAATAAACCAGAATATCGACAAACCACATTTTTGGGCCTACGGAAAGAGGCAATTGCAAATATATTCCCTTTCATCAACCGCCTTAGCCAAAACTGGAATGAGGAGAAAGTCATTCATCCATTCAGGGTAGTTCTCAACAAGGAGATTTCCGACCATGTGAGGAGCTGGCGATTCATTATTTTGATTCTTTTAATCTCACTCACCTGTTTGGGATCGATTTATACAGCGCTGGCCAATTTCAGTAAGGCCGCAGGACCCAACGATCCAGATGGTGCCTTCTTCTTTTTAAAACTTTTCACCATCACCGATGGGACACTCCCCTCCTTTGTTGTATTTATCAGTTTTCTGGGACCCTTGCTGGGGATTAGCCTTGGATTTGATGCCGTTAATTCCGAGTACAACCACCGCACACTAAGCCGGATCCTTTCACAGCCCATCTATCGCGACTATCTGCTCAATGCCAAATTTCTGGCCGCGTTGACGGTCATTAGTGTGATGTTCTTTGCTCTCGGTTTTTTGGTCATGGGATTCGGATTGGTCAACATTGGTATCCCGCCAACGGTGGAGGAATTTTTACGCATTCTCACATTTGTGGCCCTGAGTATTCTCTATGTCGCCTTCTGGCTGAACCTGTCGATCCTCTTTTCCGTACAATTTCGTCAGCCTGCAACCTCGGCGCTTGCCGGAATTGCGGTATGGATCTTCTTCTCCATCTTCTATGGGATGATCGTCAATCTGATCACCAGATCCTTTGCCCCATCCGAATTAGCAGGAGAAAACCAGGTCATCGCATTTGAATCTTTTAAACTTGGACTGTTGCGGGTCATGCCAAACCAACTTTTCAGTGAGGCAACTTCAACCTTGTTGATGCCTTCTGTGCGGAGTCTCGGTCCCCTTTCGATGGAACAGGTGTATGGCACCATACCCGGACCGCTTCCCTTTGGGCAGAGCCTGCTGCTTGTCTGGCCCCAGGTAACCGGACTGCTTGCTGCAACCTTGCTCTGCTTCGCCCTCTCCTATTTCTCCTTTATGCGAAGGGAGATCAGGTCGAGATAGCGGTATATCATAACTGCAAAAACATTACATGAAGAGGATACACTTGATCTGGTGATATCCTCTTTCTTTTCAATACCTATCGTGAAATTTTACCTTTCATATATAATTACATAATAACCTGAGTGTATATGAGTTGCGGGCAGATAAGCCAAATTCTGACGGGGTCACTAAGAGTCACCCCGTCAGTTGTACAACAGTTCACTCCGGTAAGCAGATTTAGATGAATGAAATTTAATCGTGAACCGGCTATTCTGTCAAATTG
>JALOCD010000130.1 GCA_023228025.1 Prolixibacteraceae bacterium
TCACCATTCATCCGGAACCAATCGTCTCTTTTGGCTATGAAGTCTCAACAAGTACGCACGCTTTCCAGATTTATGTCGGGAGCAACGACACCCTGTTGCCTCAGGACATGATGTTGAACAACTTGAGGAAACTTAGCTGGGACAACTTTGCTGTTGGATTTACCATTACTAGACTGTGGGGATTCTAAATTTTTTAGATCTAGCAGCTAATAAAATAACTGTCAAAACAAAATGCAGTATTTGGATATTTAATGAGGGGCCACTATCGATTTGTTCGTGTGGCTTCTCATTTTTTAATTTAGGTTATTCATAAATGTACCTAGAATTATCTCTAGATTAAATATCCGGAAATTAACAATAATTTGAACGAATATGAAGTATGTTGTAAAGTCAATTGGTAGACTCTTGTTGGTTTTTGTACTTTCCGGAGTTATGCTTGTACATGCCGAAGAAAAAGCCATACCCCTCAAAACAGAGAACCAGAAGACCAACGACCACTGCTTAAATTGCCATGCCCACAACTATTTCAACTATGACAATCCGGTTGCGAAAAAACTGGTAAAGCACAAGATGGAACCGGGTATGAAGATTGATACGATCCTGTTCTACCAATCCAACCATAAAAGTTTTAAATGTACCGACTGCCATTCCGAAGATTTTGCCAAATGGCCGCATTCGGCTGAGGTTCGAATGGAGCCCAAAATGATCTGCATTGACTGTCACGGAGGTGATGAAAAATATGCCAAATTTCAATTTGAAAAAATTGAGGAAGAATTTGCATTAAGTACCCATGCCACCAAACATGGCGGCGACTTCAATTGCTGGACCTGCCACGAGCCACACACTTACAAGATCAGCGCCCGTAACGACTCCATCATCAACAAAATAATCGCCTACGATAACAATATCTGTCTAAGCTGCCATAACAATATCAATAAGTTTGAACTGATCAGTAGCGGTGAAAAACCCAACATTATTGCCAAACATGATTGGCTTCCCAACCAGGCACGCCACTTCCAGAATGTGAGATGCATCGAATGTCATGCACATGTAAAAGACTCCCTTCTGGTTGCCCACAACATCCAACCCAAAGAAAAGGCAGTCAAATTATGTCAGGAGTGCCACTCCAAAAACTCCATACTGATGAATTCGCTCTATCAATATCAGCTAAAGTCCAAAGCTACCGGCCTGGGTTTCGACAATGAAGTAATCCTCAACTCCTCCTATGTCATTGGCGCCAATAGAAATATTTATCTGAACAGGGTCAGTATCGCTATCTTCCTGTTGGTTTTGATTGGAATTTCCATACACACCATTCTTCGAATACTGACAAAAAAATAACATTATGGAAAATAAATTATACCTCTATCCTGGATTGATCAGAATATGGCACTTTTTAAATGCCTTGTTAATTATATTATTAATTATCAGTGGATTAAGTATGCAGTATTCTGACCCACTCAATCCACTTTTTCGCTTCGACCTGGCAGTAAGCATGCACAATATATCCGGGTTTATCCTGATCTTCAACTATCTTCTTTTTATCATTGGCAATACTATTTCGAAGAATGGACGTCATTACAGAATTACGCTAAAAGGTCTGAAAGATCGTTTGGTTATGCAATTCAGGTACTACACCTATGGAATATTCAAACATGAAACAGCTCCGTTCCCTGTTACCAAGAAAATGAAATTCAACCCCATTCAGCAGGTAACCTATTTCGTGACCATGTATGTGTTAATGCCGCTCATCTTTTTAACAGGATTGCCTATGTTGTTTTCGGGCGCATTTATCAGGCAATTGCTCGGTTCGAATGCCTTCTTTGTAACCGACATCATTCATATTACCATAGGTTTCCTTCTATCACTTTTTTTAATTATTCACCTCTATTTCTGCACTTTTGGAGCAAAACCTTACAGTAATTTTAAATCCATTGTTACCGGGTACCATGAAGGGGGACATTGAGAGGGTAAAGGGGTAAAGGATAAAGGATAAAGGATAAAGGATAAAGGATAAAGGATAAAGGATAAAGTTAATATCAATTATTTATGGACAATTCACCAAACGAACGAAAAAACAACCGCAGAAAGTTTCTCAGGGTCAGCTTTCTTACAGGATTATCTGCGGTGGCCGCTAAGACTGTTTGTGCCGACATACCTGTAGATCCGGAAAAGGAGACCGGGGAGATGGTAACACTGTTATCTCCCGATGGTCAATTGGTCAAAGTAGCTAAAGAAAAGATCAACTATATGGAAAAATATATTTCGCCGGAAGCTTCCCGTAAGGGCATTCCACACCGTAAGTTTGTGATGGTCATTGATCTGGCTAAATGCAAAAATGCAAGAAAATGTGTTGAGAATTGTCAAAAAGCCCATCATCTGCCTCCACACCAGGAATTCATGAAGGTTTATCTGATGCAGGAATCAGAAGAGGCTGCTCCATATTGGATGCCCAAACCATGTTTCCATTGTGATAAACCGCTATGTGTAAGCGTTTGTCCGGTGGGCGCTACCTACAAAAGATCGGACGGTATCGTCCTGATCGACAATGAACGGTGCATCGGATGTAAGTTCTGTATGACAGGTTGTCCCTATTCGGCGCGTCAGTTTAATTGGGCCGACAGTCCCTATTTGCACGTCGATCAGCCCTACTCTCCCGAAACAAGTGTTCCCGGGAAAGAGGGAACCGTCAGCAAGTGCGATTTCTGTCCCGACATGATTCGGGATGGAAAGATGCCGCATTGTGTTTCGGCCTGTCCAATGGGTGTCATCTATTTTGGCGATCAGCTCGAAGACATTGTGACCAACGGCGAAGAAACAATACGCTTTTCTGAATTGATCGCTTCTCGTTCCGGTTACCGACATTTGGAAGACCTCGGCACCAAGCCAAGCGTCTACTATCTGCCACCGGTAAACAGACAGTTTCCGGTTGATCGCGGATTCGACCACGAGGATGAAATCAACCAGCGCTACAAAGATGTTCCCTATGTGAAAAAAATGCATAAAAACTAACCAGAGAAGATGGAAAGTAACAAAAGAAAACAGGAGTTGTTGAAAGAATTCCTTCCACAGCTTGAAAAAACAAGCTTCCTATGGTATGCGTGGGTTACCTTTCTACTAGGAGCCATATTTTTGGGTGTCTATTGCCTTGTCCTACAAATACTTAAAGGTCATATCATTACAGGAATGCGTGACAATGTGGTATGGGGTGTTTACATTGTCAATTTCATATTCTTTATGGGGATCAGTTATGCCGGGGCCTTGGTCTCTGGATCCATGCACCTGTTTAAAACCAGTTGGCGGGGTCCAATTCTGCGAATTGCCGAATTAACGACCATTATCGCCCTGTTCATTGGGCCGCTGTATATTTTGTTGTGCATTGGCAGGTTGGATCGGTTGCCATTCCTTTTTATGTATCCCCGGATACAATCCCCAATCACCTGGGACGTTATTGCGATCACCACCGACTTATTTGGGTGTTTAATCTACCTCTATCTTTCATTTATACGTGATTTTGCCTTGTTGAGGGACTCGGGCGACACCAGTCTTCCCAAGTGGAGGATCAACATTTACAAGGTATTGGCACTAGGTTATCACGATACGCCTACCCAAAAGAAGCGCATCAAAAATGTAACCAACATCATGTCAGCCATGATCATCGCCATCGCCATCATCGTTTATTCGGTTTTGGCATGGATTTTCAGCGTTACACTTCAGCCCGGATGGCACAGTACCATCTTTGGCCCTTATTTTGTGATAGCGGCAGTTTTTTCGGGTGCAGGTGTAATCATCATTTTGATGCGTGTATTCAGGTCAGTCTATCATCTTGAAAAATATATCACCAAGCAACACTTTGTAGGCGTTGGAATGATATTGATGGTTCTTTCTATGTTTTTTGCCTATTTCACTTTTAGCGAATACCTTACCAAATGGTATGGTTCCAAAAAGCTGGATGACAACCTGATTCAGATCCTCTTCACCCAATATTTCTGGCAGTTTCTTTTCTCAAATTACGTAGGTACCCTGCTCCCGATAATCATCATGGGAATCCCCAGGTTCAGGACCATCAATACCATCACCTTCGCGGCCATTGTCGCGGTACTCGCATTGTGGATGAACCGCTATCTGATCGTTGTTCCTACGCTTGAAACACCCTATATGCCCATTCAGGATACACGTCTGGAATGGTTGCTTTACAAAGCTACCTGGATTGAATGGTGCCTGACTTTCGGTGGTGTTGGCACTTTTTGCCTCCTATTCACACTGGCAGCCAAATTTGTACCCATTATTCCGGTCTCGGAAGTGGCAGACGCAGAACTTGAAATGAGTGAAGCGTTAGCAAAAGGGCAGGACAATCATGCAGCTACCATCACCATTCCGGCAAAAAAACAGGTCGTACTTAAAAAAGAAGCAAATGAGCTATAAATCTATATTATCCAGACGAAGCCTGATCATTGTTCTTTGTTCGGTCATGGCTTCCCTTCAGCTAGCGGCCCAGAATATTAATTCGACCCTCGAACTGAAAGAATTAAAAGCAAGTGACGACAGCCGAATTTTCGGTATAAAACTGACCGGCGAAAACGAATCCGGTGCGATTCCTGTTTTTCAGGCCAAGGTGGACTTTTTCACCACGGCAGACGGGAAATCTGAATTACTTGGATCGGCATCAACCGACCGTGATGGAAGCGCGACATTCAAAGTTGAAAAAGGAACCCGTCTTTTAAAGGACAAAGAGGGAATATCCATGGTAACGGCATCATTTCAAGGACTTGGAAAATTGAACAGTGCCGAGGCGAATGTAAAATTCAAGGAGATAAATCTTCAAATCAATTTATCAGAGAAAGATTCATTGAATACAATACAACTTCAGGCTTCTACGGTAGGTCCCAATGGTGAATCCGTTCCGTTAAAAGAGACCACATTTAATATTTATGTTCAGGGATTGTTCTCCAAACTCAAGATTGGGGAATGCTTTGTTGATGCAGGCGCCGGCACCTTTGAGTTTCCCAAAAATATTCCCGGAGACTCGAATGGCAACCTAAAGATATTCGTTCGTTTGGAAGAGAATGAGATTTATGGAGAAGTGGAAAAAACAGGTAATGCAAAATGGGGAAACCACCGTTCAGGTTTTGTCGAACCTTCACGTTCGCTGTGGAGTTCAGGTGCACCTATCTGGATGATTACCACACTGATCATACTTTTAACAGGGGTATGGTCACATTATCTTTACGCCATTGTTCAACTGATAAAAATCAGAAAAGAAGGTAAAAAAATCGATCAGGAATAAGGAAATTTCACCTTTAAGGTGTTATATTTATAATAAATAATTGTTCATTTTCAATCACTATTTAAAACAGAATTAGTATGAAAAAATTTCTTTTTGCAGCTTTAACGATCGTATTTGCAATGAGTTTGTTCTCATTTGTAGCAGCTGAGAAAAAAGCATGGGATATTCCTGCGAAGTACAAAGCCATGAAAATTCAGAAAAAAGGGGATGCAGCCAGTATTGCCCTTGGTAAAACATTGTACACCAAGTACTGCAAGTCATGCCATGGTTCTGGAAAAGGAGATGGCGCCAAAGCTTCTTCTTTGAAAACTAAAATGGACGATTTCTCATCAGCTGCTTTCAAAGCGTTACCAGATGGATCAAAGTACTTCATGTCCTACGTGGGACGCGATGAAATGCCCAACTTTGAGAAGAAAATTGTTGATGAGGAGGAGCGATGGGCCATCATCAATTTCCTGAATTCGCTATAATTTCCCTCAAGCGAATTTCTAAAGCAGCCGGCAATCCCGGCTGCTTTTTTTTCGTCAACTATTTTATATCAATTAATTATCACCGGATAATAACTCAATTCACTTCATAACAGGGTTAATATTTATGTAGAAGGAATTTAAATTAATGCAGGGTAAAACATCGAAACTTTTTGCTGCTATCTTTGATATCGAATTATTTCAATTCTTAAATATTAATTTTATTTGATGTGTCATGAAAAAATTTCTATTTGCTGCTCTAACTGTTGTATTTGCAATGAGCCTGTTTTCATTTATCGCTGCTGAGAAAAAAGCTGCCTGGAATATTCCCGCCAAGTATACTTCAATGAAAATTCAGAAAAAAGGAGATGCTGCCAGCATCGCACTTGGCAAAACTTTGTACAACAAACACTGCAAGTCATGCCATGGCGGGGGTAAAGGGGATGGTGCAAAAGCCGCTGCATTGAATACTAAAATTGATGATATTACAACTCCTGCCTTCAAAGCCCTTCCAGATGGAAACAAGTATTTCATGGCTTTTGTCGGACGTGGTGACATGCCAAATTTCGAAAAGAAAATTACAGACGAAGAAGAGCGTTGGGCAATCATCAACTACCTAAATTCATTGTAATCAACCTTATAACAAAAAAAGCAGTTGGATCGCCAACTGCTTTTTTTTTGGTCATGCCCAGTTTGGACATCAATAGGCTATTGCCATTGTACTAATTGTGCTTCTGGCAATTGTCCATGTACCACGAGATGGAATGTTCCCTACCGGCAACCAACTCTTCAAGGATTTTGTGATCGTCCCACTTGGAATGGTAACTGCAGCACTGATCCAGTGCAAGCGACAGCAACAACCATTCCTGAACAGCCTTCATTGTCAGATTGTTGATTTCCAAATTCTTAAGCAGTTTCAGATACTTGGGGCCAATCATGTCAACATTGGGCTGTTCCCTTTTCAAAATTTCCCTGGTAGTAAAAATATGCTCTTCAACCTGGACAAATTCATTTTCGTCCAGGGTCACCGAAAAATTAAAAGTTTTTTGTGCCATAATACACCTCCTGAGATTGATTATTTGGTTACAACAAGATAGTGCAGAAATTCGAATTTTACAATGAAATAATTAAATAATTTAAAATATTTCACATAAATTTCATAATGACACAGGAGCCGCCCGGCCGGGCGGCCAGATAGGAGGGGGTTAAAAACACAAATGGGAACAAATCTTTTGAATTTGTCCCCATCCTACCTGACAAGCGAACTTGCCATGGTGCCAGGCTACGGTTATTGCGGCTGGCCTTCCTGCATTGACGGTGCTTGCGCTTTGTTTTCTGCTTTCCGACCCATACCTTCCGTTACAACCTGTTACAGTTGTAATTTCCGGCTCTCCATTCGGAATCCTTGCGGATCCCTTCCCTGAGGGAGTTGCTTCCGGTCCTTCCGGCCATTCCATCTTGCGATGAACCGGCTTTTAGGGTACTTCCGCCGTCCTGAGACTTTGGTTTCCTTCGAAAACTTCGTGAGACTTGCGTCTCTCTCCGTTATTCGCCTTTGGCCTCAACTACCTGAAGAACGTTGTGCCTTTTTCCTGCCGGCCGTTGGATGCACGCCCAAACTTGCATTTGGGTTGCGTTTCTATAGCTACAACAAGGATAAGAACACTCAGCACTTTTTGGTGGCCCGGATAACATCGGATTGCTCCTTGTGATCCTGAACTCCGGCCCGTCTGTGATGCAGATCTTGCGATCCGTTCGATTTGTCCTCCAGTTTAATTAAAAACTTTTGGCCGCTTCCACCATTTTCGGGCGACCCTTTATGGCTGACCTGATGTATCAAATATATAATTATGATTCCAATCCTGCTATCTTTTTGAGCAAATTGTATAAACCATGTATGAACCATAGTTATCAACAATTGTTAATAACTTATTTGCGACAATTTTTGGACTGATAATTGAGAATTGACAGCTGGCAAATGAAAATCAAAGTATTCAAAAGTCTAAACCAGGATCCAATATTTTGACAACGAGAAATATACTCATCAACCCATTATTTTGGGCTGACCCTATAAATTACCCCAAACAGTTAAAATATATTAATAAATTGATTATTAATTGGATTTAATTCTGCTGTATTTTTGATTAATTCGCAAAATGGAGATTAGATCAGTGATGAGCAGGTATTTCAATTTGCATATTAAACTTTCGACTGTAATCAGAATAATATTTCTGATACTGCTCCTTCCATTTTCACCTGCCTCAAGTGAGGCTCAAAAGACTCAATCTTCATATGGCGCCGACGGGATGATGAATATCCATGGTAAGCGCACATTCCTACTTGGATTGTACCAAAGACCAATTCAACCAAAAAGTTTGGAAACAATGGTCAAAACCGGTTTCAACCTGGTTAATTTACCTACTGACATTACAACGCTTGATTCGGCAAAAGCAGCCGGAATTAATACATGGGTTACTCTTGGGACCATTGATCCCGCAAAAAGGAAAGAATCATGGAAGAAAATCAAACAATCTGTCGCTTTACTTAAAAATCATCCCTCCATCCTGGCATATGAACTGGCCGACGAGCCGGCCTACACCTGGAACAGCACCCAATTGAGGATACTTCCCGCCATCATGACGGAAACCCGCGATTCGGTCAAAAAAGCCGATCCAGAACATCTGATCTATTTAAACCATGCTCCGGTCAATCTGGTTGAGACGATGAAGCAATACAACCCATCGAACGATATCACCGCCTGCGACATCTATCCTGTCATTCCTGCCGGTATCAAACCTATGTACGCATTGAATGCGGATGGAAATCAGGGGGACCTTCCCAATACCACGCTAAGCCAGGTTGGGGATTATGTCGATAAAATGCGTCAGGTATGTGGTCCAAACCGGCCTCTACTGATGGTTTTGCAAGGATTTGCCTGGGAGATGCTGAGGCCTGCAGCCGAGAGAGACAGCTCTAAGATCCGCTATCCGACTTACGAGGAATCGTGGTTTATGGCATGGGATGCCATTCTGCATGGCGCCAATGGACTGATCTGGTGGGGGACCGCATTCACTCCGCCAGGACATCCCTTTCACAAAGATTTGGCAAGAGTCGTTAACAATCTCGCCTCCATCAACAGCATTCTTTCACTGCCCTCCACATCCTACCCCATTCTATTTAGGTATCAGGAAATGGGCCACTCTATCATTAAAGGAATCGTGGTAATGGTTAAACAAGACGGAAAGACCTCCTGGTTATTCACGGCCAATACAGAACGCTATCCTGTTAAGGCAGATATCATCTTGCCTTGCGGGTCGAAAAAGGCAGAAGTACTGTTCGAGAACAGAAAGGTTAACATTCAAAACAACAATCTGACAGAAAGTTACAAACCCTACGAGGTCCATTTATACAAATTGACACCAAACAACTGAAAATGAAGCATCAATACAAGCCGCTACTTTTACTCTCCCTGATGTTTTTCATGGTTGGATCTCTCTTCTGCATGAACGACATATTGTTGCCATCACTGATTACCCATTTCAAGCTGAATTATACCCAGGCAACCATGATTCAGTTTACCTTTTACCTTACCTACATCATTTTTCCAATTCCCATCGCCTGGATGATTCATCGATACGGCTACAAAATCAGCCTGCTTACAGCGGTGGTTACCTGTGCCGTAGGGTGCGCACTGTTCTTCCCTGCAAAAATTTTCGACTCCTATCCTTTGGTCCTTGCTGCAATTTTTGTCATTTCTACCGGATTAACCATCATCAATGTGGCCGCCAACCCATTTGCTTCGATGCTTGGAGATCCGGAAGGAGCGCATCAGCGGATCAATTTTGTACAGGTGTTTTCAAGGGTTGGATATGCCGTTACACCTGCCGTTGCCACCACACTGATATACAACCAGATCGGCGAGATCAGGTACCATTTCCCATATCTTCTGCTAGCCGCAGTTTTGTTGATGATTGCACTTTTGATGTTTGTGTCGAAATTGCCTTCCATGAAACCAGAAGAGGGTGACAAATTCACACTTAAGGGTATCATGAGTGAGGGATATTCACACAAGCACCTATTTTATGGCGTTTTTGCCATGTTCTTTTACATGGGGGCGGAGGCATCCACCTGCGGGTTCTTTATCCCCTATTTGAAAACAGTACTGGGATTTACCGATCAGAAAGCTGCCAGTTACCTTACCCTCTATTATATTTTTACCGCTGTGATGGGCATTTTGGCGGTTGTTGCACTTAAATATGTCAAAGCGCACAAGCTGGTCGGCTTTTTTGGCATCGGTATGATCCTGCTCTATCTGCTTGCTATCGCATTCAATACCGGTTACAATGAATTCATTCTGGCCGGACTCGGACTTTTCCTGTCCATTATGTTCCCGACAATTTTCAGTCTGGCCATCGAAGATATTGGCTCATTCACAGGCAAAGGTTCGGCCCTGCTCAATTTTGCAATCGTCGGAGGGTCCGTCTTTCCTCCAATTCAGGGTATGATTGCCGATGCCCATGGCGTTCAGGTTTCCTACGTTATTCCGCTCTTTTGTTTCGTAATGGTAACAATTTATGCATTCTATTTTACAAGGGAACCGCTGCAAAGGAGATATGAGTTATGAGATATGAGTTATGAGATATGAGTTATGAGATATGAGTTATGAGTTATGAGTTATGAGATATGAGTTATGAGTTATGAGATATGAGTTATGAGTTATGAGTTATGAGTTATGAGATAAATGAAATGAGA
>JALOCD010000131.1 GCA_023228025.1 Prolixibacteraceae bacterium
CATTTTGCTGGGACCAGTTCTATACAACCCCGGATCCTGAACCAAATATGATCTCTCTTGCCAAACAAATATTGGATGTAGCCAAGAAGCGCGATCCGCACTGTACCTTCTCCGGTGAGGAGTTGTTGAATTTCGAACTGGATGCCAGTTTGCTTGACTACACCTGGAACTGGGATGGTTACATGGACCGTAAAGTGCTGACCAGCGCATTTCCTTCCCCCAGGATCAATTCCTGCATTAGTTCATCCCCCCTTGCAGTAAAAAAAGCTTTTGCCGACAACCTGTACATGAATATATTTCCCCGTAAGGCAGAGTCGATCAATGGCTCGGACTACATTGCCAACTATCCCGGATTAAGCAAAGCGCTGAAGCAATGCGCCGGGTTAAAAAAACAATTTCTACCCTATTTTACAGAAGGTGAATTGATCGGGGAATGCCTCCTCACGAAGCCACTCAAAGAGATTCATCCCTGCGCTTACACTTTGCCCGACCGGGCAATCATGATCATCATCAACACCTCTAACCAAAATCAAACTTTTGAATTTGATTTAAATCTTGCACCCTGGATCAAATCGGCTACCGGGAAATATGAAATGAAGCATTACAACGAGATTGGTGCAGTTGTTTCAGAAGCAAGCGTAAATGCATCATGTCGCTTGAAAATGGGATATCTACAAACCAATGAAATGAGGTTGTTTGAGTTCATAGTTGATAAAGCCACGAGCAGCAAAAACTAACCACGATGAAAATTAACCATGTATCGCGATTCTTTCGGGCGATGTGCGCAACCATTGCCTTCTTCATTAATATCCAAGCTATTGGAAATCCATATCAGGGAAAGCTTACTTTGAAATCCGGGAGCACCATATCGGTTATAGAAGTGTGCACGGAAAAGATCCTAAAGATTGATTACCGTCCGGATGGAGAAGTATCCCCCGGGACTCCCGTTGTTGATGAAACTAAAAAATGGGATCCTGTGAAGGCAACAATCGATCAGCAAAAAGAGTTTGTGGAAATTCGGACTTCATCCATGCTGGTGAGAATTTCAAAAAACCGGCTACAGGTCTCGGTATATGATAAAAATGGTAAGCTATTGGTCGCTTCCAAAGAGGTAAATCAAAATGGAGGCATAACTTTTACCCATCAAGCGTCGGATAATTTTTACGGGGTTTATACATATGGAAGCCACTCGAACGATGGAACATTGCTTCGAAATAAGAATTCGACCATACAGGCATTTATTCAAGGGGGATCGGGCGCTCCGTTTATCTGGTCATCCAGTGGATACGGTATCGTGGTGAATACCAACGGCGGACAAATCTCAAATAACAATGGTGAACTTACCTTCTCAAATTGCTCGCGAAAGAATACTGAGTACTATGTTCTGGTGGGAACCCCCAAAGAAATTATCAGCGGGGCAGGAAATATTGCCGGGTTGCCTCCCATGTTTCCGAAATGGAATACCGGCTTTGGACAACTGGAATGGGGCATCGACGAAACCGAACTCAAAACACACATCAGAAATTACCGTGAAAAGAAAATCCCCTTCGATTGGTTTATGCTTGATTTCGATTGGATGGCATGGGGGGATGATAACTTTGGTGAAGTACGGTGGGCAAAGAAGTTCCCGGGTGGAGCTACCGGAGAGCTTTCCACATGGGCCAAAGAGAACGGATTAAAAATGATTGGCATTACAAAACCGCGTATTATTCTAAAAAATGCCGATAGTACCGATACCCAACAAGGCAAGTTCGCCGAAACGCACCATTTTGAGTACCCTGAACTAAATGTTGACATTGACTATTTTGTCAAACGACCATGCCGAACCCTTGACTTCAGAATCCCTGAATGCCGCGAATGGTGGGCAGGTCAGCTTATGAAAGGCGGATTTGAAAAAGGGATGCATGGATATTTAAACGATGAGGCAGACATAAGAAATCCCGGGAAGTTTGGTTTGGGAAACCTGAACAACCACTACATGCAAAGGGCCATTTACGAGGAGCAGCGAAAGATCAGCAACGAACGCGTTTATTCAATCAACCGTACTGCCTACATGGGTTCACAGCAATACGCTTATGGGTTATGGTCGGGCGACAATTATCCCACATTTACCGATTTGAAGGCACAATGTTTAAAACTTATAGCTGCCAACAATGCATTAATCCCGGTTTGGGGATTTTGCTCAAGCGCCTTCGGGAATAAGCCAAAGTTGAGCAACGAGCTTTATGTCAGGAGCCTGCAACTGGCGGCATTCTCTCCTTTGTTTTTCCTTCATGGAACGTTGAATGAACAGAAGCAGCCATGGTTCTTTGGGGAAAAAGTTGAAAGCCTTTCCAGGGAGATTGTAAATATGCGCTATCGTCTGATACCTTATGCCTACTCGTATGATCGCGAGAAACACGAAAATATGATCGGGATATCCCGTTCATTGGTAATCGAATACCCGAATGATCCGGAAGTCCGGGATATAACCAATGAATTCATGTATGGCGACTATCTACTCATTTCCCCAGTGCTGGACTCCGCTGTCGTGTCGCAGAAAATCTATCTGCCAGAGGGCAAATGGATCGACTACACCAAGGGGAAAACGTATGAAGGCAAACAACAGATTGAGTATGCCATTGATAAAAGTTCATGGAAGGATATTCCGATTTTTATCAAAGAGGGGGCAATTATTCCTTCCCAGGAAATTATGTTGTACGTTGGGGAGAAAGAGACGAAGATGATATTCCTTGACATGTTCCCAAGTGAAAAAACAACCAGTTTCCCACTATACGATGACGATGGCCATACCTATAATTACGAGAAAGGGCAATATTTCAAACAGAATATTTCCCTCTCAAAAAACAGGGATCAGGTAAAGATTGAATATTCAAGGCAAGAAAGAAAATATACGCCTACCTTCACCCACTATCTCGCAAAGGTACACGGAGACCAGGCCAAGGAGGTGGTCGCCGGTAAAGCCATTCTGAAGAAATTCAATTCATACAACGAATTGCTTGATGGCGATTCAGAAGGGTATTGCATCCTTGAAGACACCTATGGAACAGCGACTTATATCAAGCTGAAGGTCAAAGGGGAAGGGCAGTCAGTGACTGTAAAAATGTAGAACGCGGTTTCTTTAAAACGGATATTATTAAATTTTGCCTTCTTCCAGTAGTTTAATGATCTTGTCCAGCTTATCAGCCTCGATCGAATTCAATTTTTTCGCCAAAGCTTAGGGTTTCCTTGTGTTTTTCGTGCCAATTTTTATGATTTTGCATGTTTGTGAAATTTCGCTGGTTTTTTATGATCTCGCATGAAACTTAGAAACTGTAAGCTCTTACCCTGTTATCCGAAAAATTGGGTGAGAAAATAATTTTCTTACTTTTTAAATAATAGAAATCGGCCTGATTAATTCTTTTATCAACACTGCTGTAGATAAGAATATCAGGTTTTTTTTGTTCGACCATGGTAATATTTCCTCTCCAGTCGGAAACGATATAACGGCCATCACCCAAAGATGATAAACCGTCGACAAATCCTTTTCGTTCAATAAAAACTTCCAATTTAGCGGAACTAATGTCGATAGAATAAATATTGGTCGAAGTGCCTGCCAACAACTTATTCCCATCAAACAACATTCCATTCACATCTTTCAATTGCGGCCCGGATATCCATTGTTCGAGTTTTCCACCTTTCATGCGATAGATACTACTCCCCTTAAAATCTGAAATATAAAGGGTTCCCTTTGAATCTATGGCAATATCGTTTAGCGCTTTTGCATCCTCAGCGCGAAATTTCCTGACAATCTTTCCTTTTTTGATGTCAATTTCGACCACATTTTTATTATCTGCAACGTAAAGTTTTTGTTTGTAAATACACATTCCACAGGGGTTATCCAAACCTGTAATCCACTTTAAATCAATAATTTTTCCATCGGGTGAAATTTTGGAGATAAAACCGTCGCCACGAACCGTATCATTAATATTCGATACGTATAACTCATTAACCTTTGAATTGTAAAATACACACTCGGGCTTTTTAAATTCTTTAACTGTTTCCCATATCAATTGCAACGTGTCTTTCGTTGAAGTATTTGCCTTTTGAGGCATTTGGTTTGCGTACGAGCCTGCTGTACTTGAAATTCCAAAAGCTACCACCATTAACAAACCAAAAGGGAATATTGAATTTTTCATATAATTACTATTTGATTAACAATCCAGGGTTAAACGAGAAAGTTAATAATAAATTTCACCTTCATCAATATTCAATACGCATAGGCCAGGTAAAAGTTGGATTAGGGTATAAAATCAATCCATACCTCTTTTACCGACTGAGGTTGCGGCACAAATAAGAATTTCCTGGGATTTTCCTCGAACTGGGTATAAATGGGCTTCCCCGGTTCAATCCCAAGTTGGTTATATATTTCCGGACTCTTGACAATCAACTCACTATCCAAATAATTTGGATTTTTCTGCCAGCGGATTTCACCATTTTCTGCAAGTAGGAGAAACCAGGCCAGTCCGTTGTGGGCCCTGACGCCGTCATATTCAAATCCATATTCACGGTCACACCAGGCGCCAAAAGTCAGCGGTTGCTCCGGATCTGCACTGATGGTGGCGTGCGCCCAGTACGGAGGAACAATCACCACCTCTCCCGGATTGGCAATCACGGCAAAACATTTTCCGGGCCGATCGTTGGCCGTTTCCTGCATGTAGATGATGGCCCTGCCAGACCATATCTCGTAAACTTCGGGAGTCGACCATCCTGAAAGAGGCGAAACCTTGTGGATATGTCCCTGGCTACGGACCGGTTCCTCGCCCAAACGTCCGGCAGCATAAGTTACCGCACCATAAAGCAGGTGAAGTTGCTCCAGTTGGGGGAGGTGCTCCTTCTTGCCCACATCCATTGCAATGGAATAGACCGGATCAGGCCCGGCGCACAGAGGATTTCGTAAACTCATTCGAATGGAATCAAGGGTGCGGTTTTCCACTTCCGGACCAAAAACACCTAGTCCGTATGCAAATCCCATGGGTTGCCTGGTGGGTATTATATCAAAGCCGGGATAAAAATTCATTTTTTTAATTTTCAAATCAATCTAATACATGAAAGCACAACATACTCAGTCATACCATTCGAACAAATATTTCTCGTCATACTGAACTTCATTCTTTTGAAGAATTGATAAATACTCCTCCTTAAATGTTCTTGATTTATGGTGCTCAGGTTGATTGAGAATATATTTTGACACATCATTAATTTGCGATCTTGAATAGGTGAACGACCCAAAACCATCCTGCCAAGCAAATTTACCCATTACCCATTTTTTATCGTTAATAAATTTTGAAGAACTTGCCTTAATATCGCGGGTTATATCAGATACGGATATTGTTGGATGTAATCCTATTAATACATGGGCATGGTTCGGGTTACAAAATATCGCTAATGGTTTGCATTTGTTATTGGAAATGATTCCACAAATGTATTTCTCAAGTTCTATTCGATTAATTTCTTTAATCACATTTGCCCTACACAAAACGGCAAAAACAATTTGTACATACATTTGAGAATAAGTATTTGCCATATTTTTAGTTTTATAACGCAGCTCCGCTGCTACGTTTAGTTTTTAATTACATATCCTACAAAGATATTACGGCTACGCCGTTAAACATTCAATTTCAGACCTTTTAACTACAAAGCTGCCATCAAACCAAGCAACGTAGTTGCTAAATCTTTGTAGCAAATGCTTGTAAGCACGCTTGAAGCAGCGGAGCTGCGATATAAACAATTGTGTCATTCGAACAAAAATATGTCCTAATTTGCATTTAATATCGCAGCTCCGCTGCTTAGTTTGTCACAATTGCACTTTCTACAAAGATATTACGGCTACGCCGCAAATATCAAAACCGAACATACCCTTTTAAGGTTCCGCATTTATGATTTTCACCTGATCCATAAGGCCGAATGGTGTATTCTCCGACTTTGGCTGGTACAATAAATACCTCGGCGTAATGCACCACAAAAGGTTCGAATGCATTTGCCGGGCTTTCAACGACCACCTCATCCCCTTCAACCAGGCAAATCACTTGCACCCCTCCGTTGGTATGGTGTTCAACCTTTTGGGTAAACCAATGACGACGTGTTTCGATAAATTCCCTTTCGTGCAAACCGGTACGTTCTTCTGTCCACCCATCCCCATCGGCAATTTTTTCAATTCTATTGACCAGATTATCGCGTGTCCATTGGGTGGTACGCTCCCATTGAATATTCCGTTTACCATGCTCAATATTGATAGGCCTGGGTTTGCCATCCAATCCCAAACGGCCCCAATCCCATAATTTAAACGTAAAAATAAAGGGCGTTGCACTTACTTCGAGTACCATACTACCCTTTCCTGAACAATGGATTGTTCCTGCCGGGATCAATACATGATCATGTTTTTTCATCGGCCAGGTCTGCACATGTTTTTCAGCTTCGAAGAGCTTATTCCCAGCCTGAGCCTCTTCCAGTTCTGCAAGCATCTTCTCGGGCTCGACTCCTTCGCGCAGACCCAGGTAAACAATGGCATCCTCTTCGGTATCCATCATGTAGTAGCTCTCGTCCTGGGTGTAATGCAGTCCGAATTTCTCCTGAATGTATTCGGTGAGCGGATGTACCTGCAGGCTCAAATGGCCTCCTTCCATGGTATCCAAAAAATCAAAACGGATCGGAAATTCATCCCCGAAACGACCGTGAACCGGATCACCCATCAACTCGCGCGGATGACGAAACACCAGATCGATGGATGGTATTTCAATCACATCTTCGCCGAACTTAAGCAATAGACTGTTTTCTTCGGGGACACAGTTGAAACACCATGCATAATTGGGAGCCGAGGGATCAAGGTTGCATACCTCCTTCATCCACTGCCCTCCCCATGGCCCCGGGTCAAAAAAAGGAACCAAACTAAACGGACGATTGGTGGCAATTTTTAGCCCTGCCATGATGGCGCTGCCCTCAACCATTTTAGGTTGACCAATTTTGTTGGTATCGAGGAGAAAGTCCCATCTGTCAAACAAGGTCTTTTTCAACCTGTCACAAACGCGCCAGTCGACAAAAAATCCTTGTTTGTAAAGGAGCATCCAGTCGGCTGTTTCCCTGTTGTTTACGCCAAGGTTATCGACAAGATGCTTCCGCATACGTAGTTGGATCTCCCAGCGGGCCATATCTGCATAAACCAACAAATCTGGTTCAGAACAAAGCAATGAAGCGCCACAGCCATATACCAGGAAAATTCCTTCCTCCGCTGATTCCAATTCTCCCCTTACTTCATGCACCTTTTGCTGATCAAAAAAAGCATCCATTGTCAGGCGCGTGAGGAAACCAAAAATCCGATCATTGGTCACATCTTGGAAAACCAGTTTTTTAATTTCAGTTTCCGGTAGCATACAATCGGAAGCCCTGATAAATTTTTGTGTTTTGATCCCGGTCTCAAGGCCTGCAATCAATTCTTCATGAATGACGCCCTGATAGGTTTCAACCACGACTAACTTCTTCCTCCCCGGCAGCGCCGAAATCTCTTTATTTAACCTGTCGCAAATGGCCTCCCAGCCTTTTTCTACTTCGAACAGGCTGTTTTTCACCTCAACAACCGGAAGATTGTTGAACTTCGAAGCTTGGGCTAAATATCTTTTCCTTGTTGAACTTTTCATAGAATAACAAACATATTAAACTGTACCTCCTTATTATTTTATACCGAACCGATCAATGAAAAACTGCCAATTCGTAAATTGATGGTCCTTCCTCATTTTCATGCCCCGGAAATGCAATACGGACCCATCGTGTTTGAATTGCTGCAAAGCGCACGGTTTCAGTTCGCAGGTAACTCATACCTTGATCTGAAGCATAAATATCCTTCCAACTCTGACCATCTTCTGAGACCTGAATAGAATATGGCGTTGCCAAAGAACTCCAATCACACGCTATTTCGATATGGGAGATCGTTTCCATTTTACCAAGATCCACTGCCAGCCATTTTTGTTTTCCCATGGCTGATGCCCAGCAGGAACTTCTGTCACCATCGACAGCGAATTCGGCCCGACAGGAGGTGCTCCCTCTAACTAAATCGGACGATGCCTTTACCGGTTTCCCTAAAGCCAGATTGCGACGGGCTTCCCGTTGAGCTGAAGTTAGTACGGCGAAGTCCCGTAGACTGTGAACGTTGCCGGTGGGTGTATTTATGAGTATGGCTTCAGCCTGATACTTTGATGCCTTATCGGGAATAGTAGCCGGAAAGAAAAGCTTGGTTGTTCCGTGTCCGGTTACCTCTGTTTGTACCGTTTTTTCAGAAATGATTTTCCCATCTTGCGACAACCTGAATAATATATCGCCCTTCCATGGATTTCCCAGGTCATTAAAGATGATAACTGGGAATTCCAGGGTTTTACCTGCGGGAAATTCATCTGCCCAGACATCCAGCATCAAACCAACCGGGGCAAAAGCATCACGGACATAGGTATAAAACTCAGGATTCCAGGTAAGTTTTTCAATGTCGGACCAATCGTCGCTTGTTTGTCCGTCGGGACGGGAGTAACCTAGTCCACAGAAATACATAACAGCCGCAGCCTGCCTGTGGGCACGAAAAAATTCAGTGATAGCAGCCGTATTGCGGGCATAAAGCTGCATACGTTCTGCTTTGGTTGCCAAAGGATCCATCAAATAATCGTACAACGGTTTTGATAGTGTGGTTGGAGTACCGTCCCGGTTAATCCATAATCCTCCGTATTCGTTGATAATAAGCGGGTTTTTTCGAAACAATTTTTCTTTTTCATAAGGCTGGGCAATCAGCAGCCCGGCTTTCGTACCGAGATCCTTCGCCAGATCAGCCATTCTAAAAGGCTGATTGGGCCCGAAAATAAAATGATATGGATGACATTCATCAGGATCACTTTCATTTACAGGCTCTCCCCATCCATTATCCCATGGACGGTTGGAGAAATCGAGTCCCCGAACCTCCCGGATCGCTTTCCCGGTTTCGGGCGAATAGGTTTCATTGCAGGCATCCCAAATGACTACACATGGATGATTCCAGCGTTCTTTCATCCATTCACGAAATTCTACCGCCAAAACCTCTGCTTTCAGACTTGCAGGAATTTTGGTAGATCCATGCCAAACCGGGTATTCATCCTGGATAAGAAGTCCCTCTTCATCGGCGATCCTGTACCAAAGTTCAGGGGCAAAACCAATGCAGTAGCGCAATGAATTCCAATGCATATCGCGAAATTTTTTATGCAAACGCCGTACCCAATCTTCACTCCAGGGTTTGTTTCCACGTAATGAATCCTCTAAAAAGCGAAGCATAGTAACGTTACTGCCACGCATAAAATAGGGCTTTCCGTTTAGAATGGCACGACCCGTAGCCGGATCGAGCCGGAAAGAGCGCATTCCAAATCGTGTGTTGAAGTTATCTGCTTCGCTACGAACCTCCAGTTCATAAAGAAACGGATCTTCCGGTGACCAGAGACGACATCCTTTTAGTGGAATGGTTATGCTACCCGTCTGCTCCGATCCTGATGCAATGGCAGGAACCAGACAGTCTGCCACGCCTGCCACCTTCTTTGAGACGGCCTCCCTGATGGTTATATGCAACTTCGTCCCGACGGGATTTGGCGAACATTTTATCCAGGTGTGGACCGTAACGGAATGATTAACAATGTCGGGTACTGCCTGGACATTTGTAATATGCGGCGAACCAGCCATAACCAATTCGACATGGTCGTAAATTCCGGGAATATACCTGCTCTTTTCACCATCCTGACCCGACTCTACAAGGCTGGACACAGCATCACGATCTGCTCCGATTCGGACGATCAATTCATTTTCACCAATTTTCAGCGCATTTCTGACGTCAAACCATCCCGGTGTAAAACATGGGATATGGTCGCCAATCAGCAATCCATTCAGATATACCCGCGTACCATACATTGCTTTTCCAATCTTAAGTTCCCCAAATTCCGGGATCGGACCGGAAATCTTGAATGTACGGCGATACCAAAAGGCATCCCTGCGCGGATCTTTTTGCAAAAAAGCCCCGCGATCCGCGACTTTTGGTCCCGGCTCCGTGAATGCCGGTTTAGCCATATCCAACAAACCTGGCACAATAATGGTACGATCAAATTTAGCCGGGATATTAAACATTCCGCCTTCTGCAATTTGCCAGGTACCATCAAGCGAGATTATTTTTCGGGTACCTTCAGCATGTAGTTTATCCTTTTTAGCATAAACGCCGCCAGTAACCATCAGCATCAATACGAAAACGATAAACTTTTGAATACTTGTGTTCATCTTTAAAATTATTTTAACAGTTTAATACAGATGTTCGAACCAGGTAATCCGCTCCATACAAGGCAGCAGAATCGGGAAATCTTGCCTTTACCAGCTTTACCTTTCCCCAAGGTGTCCAGGCCCGCTCGTTCACCTTTTCCTGAAGC
>JALOCD010000006.1 GCA_023228025.1 Prolixibacteraceae bacterium
ATGCCAGTCTGAGGTTCTCTGTTGTTATAACTCATCAGACAATGCGTAGTCATTGCAGTTTCATATTGGCGGAAGAAGATAACCTCCTTGTTGC
Organism: Prolixibacteraceae bacterium; assembly: GCA_023228025.1. Lineage (GTDB taxonomy): Bacteria > Bacteroidota > Bacteroidia > Bacteroidales > Prolixibacteraceae > CAINVV01. The sequence continues at coordinate 95 of JALOCD010000006.1, forward strand.
TTGTAAGGTCTTTGGACGAGAAAATTGCCCTATAGTTGTTTTCAATTTGGTAATTACCCACAACTCCATCGATAATTTGTCCTGCAGCCCATTTTGATTTTTCCAGACAGGTTTTGGCCAATGCTGTGTTGTTTTGCTGATATTTTAAGAAGGTACCGAAATAGAGTAATCTATCTGCCATAAGGCCTAGAACTGTAGCTCGATTTACCTGAAGTGCACCATCCGTTAGCCTGACATTGGCAGCTGCAAATTCAAAATCTTCAATGATTTTTTGAACGACTGTTGCCAAAGGATCGCGTTTTTTATACAATGCGGTATTATCGGCAATATCCAATGGGGTATCATAATATGGCACATCCCCAAATTTTTGAGCCATATCGGAATATTCCAAAGCCCTGAACATACGGGCAATTCCCCTCCAGTGATTCTTTGCAGCATCTGCCATCGGAACACGTTCAAGCCTGTCGATTAAGATATTGACTTTTCGGACATAGGTGAAAGTCCATGCAGTACTAGTTGCGGGTGTTGTTTTTGTCCATGCGCCCAAAGTTGTAAAATCATCATTGAATGTTTCTCCGGAGAAAAACTTACCCCAGGTCCAACCGCTTCCATATCCCGTAAAATAGTCAGTGTAGCAGTTTTGCGCATACAAACGCACATTGGATTCGGAAACCCAGAATCCATCATCGGTTAGCGTAGAAAGAGGTGGCTTGTCCAGAAAATCTGAACAACTCGTCGCAAAAAGCGTCGTAAGAGTTAGTATAAGTAATATTCTTTTCATGATAATATCTATTTTAGTTTTTTGCTAAAAGGTTAATTGAACTCCAAATGAAACGGTTCTGCGGTATGGATAACCACGACCAAACATACGAGAGTCGGCAGTGCTATGCAAACCGGTTTCGGGATCGAGTGGAACATTACCCAGACCATCAACTTCGAATAGATTTTCACCACTTACATAAACCCTGAATTTCTGTACATACACCTTTTTTGCAATTTTAGGAGAAAGAGAATAACCCAAAGTCACATTTTTCAACCTGCAATAGGCCATATTCAAAAGATATTTAGTCTGAGTCTGGAAGTTATAAAGACTTCCTGCCTGTCCTAAATTCGATGGACGCGGGTAGTAGGCAGTAGTATTGTCGGTAGTCCAATAATCCATTTGGTGTGCATACCATGCTTCAGCAGCATCCCAACCCGGAATTGCAGTATTTCCTGTAGCCCAGTATTTTCTGGAACCTACACCTTGAAAGAATACATCGACATCAAAGCCTTTCCAGTCGGCATTAACACGCAATCCATACAGATACCGGGGTTGTGAATTTCCAATCACTGATAAATCGCCGTGATCGCTTAGGGTATTGATTCCGTACCCAATCTTGCTATCACCGTTCATATCGACATATTTAACATCACCAGGGGCAAAAGTAAAACTACTGCTTTCCAGCAAGGTTTGAGCGGGCAAATCCGCTTTCAAAACATATTTATTGGTAGTTGTATTCAGATCAAAATCGGAGACCTGAAAAAGTCTGTCAGTGGTATAACCCCAAATTTCCCCAATTGTTTTCCCTTCGTAATTGTTATAAACGTTGGGGTCAGAGGCTGAAGCAAACTTCGTTATTTTGGTATTGTAATCAGATAAACTGGCAGACAGTAAGATGTGCAGGTTATTCTTGAAAGTATGATTGTAATCAATGGCAATTTCAAAGCCATTCGTAGTTAATTCACCATAATTTACCATTGGGGAACTTCCACCGAAAGAACTGGGCACAACTTGTCCTGCACCTAACATATTAAGTGTTTTCCGTTGAAACCAATCGAAATTGACACCCATTTTATCCTTAAACAGGCGGGCATCAGCTCCAAAGTCTAATGTTTGAACAGTTTCCCAGGTTAATACAGGATTCAGGGTGGATGGAACTCCCGCATAAGAGGTATTCTTGTTGCCAATTAACCAGGAAGATGTTCCTACACCAATATTTGACAAAAACTGTCCGGAAGGTACATCCTGATTTCCTACTCTACCCCATGATGCTCTTGGCTTTAGAGAAGTAAGATAAGGTTTCAAAGATTTCATGAAAGGTTCTTCCGTAATGCGGTATCCAACTGATACAGAAGGGAAAAATCCCCATTGATTTTTGCCAAAAAACTTGGATGTACCATCATATCGACCATTAAACTCAACAAGATACCGATCTTTGTAAGCGTAATTTACACGGCCAAAGAATCCGGCAACGGCAGTTTTCGAATGAGATCCTGAAACAAACTGGTCGCCAGTTGCCAGGGATATTTCGGGATGGGTATAATCCAGAACTCCTTTCCGTTGGGACCAATGATATCTGTATTCTGAAGACTCAATGTTGGTACCGGCCATAATTTTAAAGCTATGTTCTTTAATGGCTTTCTCATAAGAGATAATACTATTCATAACATAACCTTCCGTACGGCCATCATCGGCTGAAACATAATCATAAGATGTAGTATATGCTTTATACATGGTAGTCGGATCGGCTACGTTAGCAGCATTTGGCGCTGTATAAATATCCAATGCATAAGGTATTCCCCCGACTGTATTGTTACCTTCATGATTCGTTATGTAGGTATAATCAAAATCAACTGAAAGTCCTTTTATTGGTTTCAATGTTGCACCCATAGAATAGCGATTGTACCAAATATCTTTGGTTTGGTATTTGGCTTGTTCGTACTCATTTACAGGATTGCGGAAAGGCAAACCCTGGAAAGTACCATAGAGGTAAGAGGGTTGCCAGCGATATAAAGTAAATAGGGGAGTATATGTTCCACCACTCAGAGAAAAGGGAGTGGCAAAATCAGTTTTGGACAATTGGGTTCTCAGTCTCACTGTAAGCCACTTATTGACATCAGAATTGATATTGGCATTGACGTTGTAACGGTTATAGCTATCAGGTTTTGCTTTAAAGATACCAGTCTGGTCAAGATAACCAAGGCTTATACTGTAACTTGTTGATTTAGAACCGCCACTTACCGAAAAATTTTGATTCTGTTGAGGTGTCCATTTACTAAAAAACAAATTAGCTATATCCCAGTCCCGATAGGCTTCCATATATCCAACAAACATCTCAAAATCACGACCACGTTCCATTTCCCTGGATAGTCCTTCTCCTTTACCATAGGTTTCAGACCATGTTTTCATCTTGGCAATGATATCGTCATTGTACCGGAGACCTCCGATTGTACCAACATACTGTGCGGATGGATTATTATGACGCGCTGCTGTAAGATAAGCCAAACCACTTTGCCAGGCTGGTGCCATTTCGGGAAGATTGGCAGGAGTAGCCCATGCGAAGTTATTAGAATAGGTTACCCTGACAGTTTCGTCCCTTTTCCCGGTTTTTGAAGTTATCAGCACTACGCCAAAAGCTGCACGAGCACCATATATTGCTGTTGAGGCAGCATCTTTTAGTACGGAAATCGATTCGATATCATCCGGATTTATGTAATTAAGATCCGGAATTGGGACGTTATCCAGTAAGATCAAAGGTGTGGCAGAAGAGTTCAATGATCCGGTTACACCGCGAATAGTAATAGTAGGTGCTGCTCCAATAGCGCCTGTTGTTGTTGTAACAATCAATCCCGGTGTTGATCCCTGAAGTCCGCGACCAACGTCGGTAATTGGCCTTGACTTTAATGTCTTTTGGACATCGACTGTAGAAACTGATCCGGTAAGATTGGCTTTCTTTTGGGTGCCATATCCTACAACTACAACCTCTTCAACCTGTGAAATATCAGACTCGAGATCGATGGTAATATTGGAAACCCTTCCAGGTTTAACCTCTTTGCTTTTCATTCCAATAAAACTGACCGAAAGTGATGATTCGGGTGCTATCGAAATCTTGAAGTTACCGCTGGCATCCGTTATGGTCCCGTTAGATGTACCCTTTTCTACAATGGTAACACCAACAAGGAGTTCTCCGGTTGCATTGTCGCGAACAGTTCCGGTGAGTGTTCGCTTTTGCGCGAAGGTCAATTGAATGACCATGCACAAAATGAAAAAGAGAGCTAAAGTTTTTTTCATTTCATTTTGTTTTTGGTTTTAAGTAATCCATGGGAATAATTAGCTATTATGCCTTGCTAAACTTTCGTTCAGTTGGAGTCTTTTGGTATTATAGATTTGTAAAGTTTCAAATTTTAGGGTTGAAAAATTCAATCTGATAAAAGATTACGAAGAGAAAATTGACATATTGTCATTCTTTGAAATTCGTTTAATTCACTGAACGAAATGTTTGACTTGAATAATGGGTACTAATGTAACAAATTTTTACATTAATTAACTTTTTTGTAAGATATACTACCAATTTATTTTTTTAGTTAGAATTTTTAAGATTGAAATATGATATTAATCAGACATTGCCCTCATTTTACCAATGCCGATTCCCGGAAGGTCACTCAACGTTACCTTTCCGTCAACGACCTTCATCCCCTCGAACTGATCGTTGGAGATCAACAGGTTTCCGTCCAGATCTGCCCAGTCGACGATGGGTGAAAGCTGGGCTGCAGCGCTAATTCCGCAGGAGGTCTCTGTCATGCATCCCATCAGGGTTTTCATTTTCAGGCTTCGGGCCATCTCAATGATTTTGTGGGCTTCGCGCATGCCGGTGCATTTCATCAGTTTGCAGTTCACGCCGGAGTAAACTCCATGAAGATGTTCCAAATCCCCCACCCTTTGCAGCGCTTCGTCTGCCAGGATAGGTAACGGACTATGCTGGGTAAGCCAGGCAGTATCGTCAAAGTTGTGTTTGTCCATGGGTTGTTCCACGAATACGACACCTTGTTCTTTTAGCCAGAAGATCTTGTCCAATGCCTCCTGCCGGTCTTTCCATCCCTGGTTGACATCCACGCAAAGTGGTACTTTGGTCACGGCACGAACGCTTTTAATCATCTCTTCGTCGTTTCCACCGCCAATTTTGATTTTCAATATTTTAAATGCCGAGGCCTCTTTGGTTTTTGCAATTACCTCTTCACTTTTGTCGATTCCAATGGTGAAAGTGGTCAAAGGGGTATTTTCCGGAGAGTAGCCCCAAATCCGATGCCAGGGTTGATTCAGCAACTTCCCGACCAAATCATGCAGCGCAATGTCGACAGCCGCTTTTGCGGCACAGTTTCCCGGTAGGGTAGCATCAACATAGTCGAGGATTTCTTCCATTTTGAATGGATCTTTGAACTGAGACAAATTCAACGAAGAGAGAAATTTTGTGGCTGTCTGGTGCGACTCTCCCAGATAAGGTGGCATGGATGCTTCACCAAAGCCGGTTACCCCTTCCCACTCAAGCTCCGTCAACATCACTGCGGTAGTGGTCCGGGAATTGGAGGCAATGGTAAACACGTGTCTGAGCTGAAGCTCAAAAGGCCTGAAAGTAAATTTCAAACCGTTACCGGTTGGTTTATATCGCGGTAGTGTTTTCCCATCTTTCGAAAATGATGAAAAGAGGCCAGCACCAGCTGCCATGGTCGTTGCTCCTATAAATGTTCTGCGATTGGTCTTCATTATCAATACTCTCTATTCAATGCAGTAGTTCTTTTTCAATTATTGAGTTCATTCCGTCCGGAGTGAGAGTTTCTCCCTTTTCTAAATTCCTGCGCGGACGGGTCTCAATTTTAACCTTCATTTCTACAAATATGTCACTCCTACGGAGTTCTATAATTCCTATGCATAGTGTATTTAGCCTTCAATATTTTGATCGGTAGTGAAAGGTTGGTCACGGAGGACCAACCCTACATTATCCTTTTTACTTTACCCTTTATCCTTCAATACCATGGATGCTCCCTCACCCTCACAATCCCTTTTGATTCCTCGGATCCAAGGATGGTACGGCCTCCCAGCCACATTCCTTCCCTGTATTTGGCGTAGTTTTTTTGGTCTGGGGAAAAACTCTGGATCTTCACGTACCCTGATGAGTTGATGTACTCTCCGTTTCCGAGATACATTCCCACGTGGGTAGCCCTGGCCGGCTTGTTGCCTTTGGCCTGTCGTCCGAAGAATACCAAATCCCCAGGTTTCAGTGCATTGTACCCCTTTTGCGGATCGATAAACGTGCCATGTCGGAATTGTAGCGACGCATCCCGTGCCAATATAATTCCGTTCAGGAAGAAGACGGTCTTCACGAAGCCGCTGCAATCGACCCCTTTGGCAGAAGTCCCACCCCACAAATAGGGCCTGCCGGTCAGGGACCTTGCAGTATTGCTCAATGTGAACACACTAGCTTCGGTTTGCTTTTTCCAACAATCAAACTCCATTCCATCAGCTAATGGAACAGTCAACTTACGTCCATCCGGCATTTCGAGCAGCGCTTCTCCCTTGAACAGAGTGTCCAGTTTTAGGATACTTCCAGCTACAAGGTCTGTCACAGCCTCCTTCTTGATCGGATCGAAACCAGCGCCAACGAGAGGTAGATAGATAAACCGCTTCCCTTTTTTCCATGCCGAAATACTTGTCGTATCCATCGGTTGAATGGCATCGTCATCTACCCAGCCAAGATAGCTGTCGGGTGTTTGGATGAACAGCCACGAACCTGACTTCTTCAAAACCTTAACCGGAGTTCCCAAAATAGCCTGTGTGGACATTTCGGCACTGTGGGCAGGTCCGGTACGAATGTTGCAGACGCTAATGGTAACCAATCCCCAATTGTTTGCTCCCAAAGCGGGATCAGGCAACAATTTGATGCTGTCTTCGATGGGAAGGGTTAAATTTTTCAAGTGGGACAAGAGTGCATGCCTGGCTTCCGGATTGGTTGTTTCACCAAAAGCGATCAATACCTTTCCGTCCGTCTTGAAATGGATTTGGTACAGATCTTCGCGTGAATCGGGTATAAATTGGTCGGACACACTTTGTGAAATAAGCTCTGCATCTTTCAGCTTGGAGCTAATATTTTGACACGCGATCAACAGCGTTGCACTCACCAGACTTATGAAAAGACGATACATTAAAATTTGTTTTGGTAATACAGATTAAATGAATCAAGAGTTTCAAAGGGCGTATAAAAGCAAGGAAGAATGTCTTAATCCAAAAAAAATGATAGATACGCTTAAAATTTTTAAAAGCGGTTTTTCCAGAATGAAATTTCCTGTCCGTTTTATGGGTACTAATGTAACAAATTTTTACATTATTTAAGGATTTCTGTAAGATATAATACCAATTATTTTTTTGTCAGTTGTTGGTAGATTATTCGTTGAATTTCGGTGCGCACATTCAGTTCGCTGATCTTGTTGTTCTCCCTGGTCGGAAAGACCCTGTTCGACAAGAAGATATAGACCAAACCATAGTCTGGATCGATCCAGATAAAAGTACCTGTATAACCTGAGTGACCAAAACTTTCAGGCGAAGCAGCTTTAATAGGATAAGCATCTTTTTCAATAAGTTGACCATTATTCAGCGAAGGTTTGTCGAATCCTAGCCCTCGCCGGTTCTTGTTTTGTGGAAATTGAACCCTTGAAAACTCCTTCATGGTACTCTCTTTCAGGTATTGTCTACCCCCATAGTTGCCCATTTGCAGGTACATTTGATAGAGTTTAGCCAAATCGTTTGCTGTGGCAAATAGTCCGGCATTGCCTGAGATTCCTCCCAGAACAGCTGCAGATTCGTCGTGTACCGTTCCAAGCAACTGCTGTTTGCGGTAGTAGTTGTCATTTTCGGTCGGAATAATCTCATCGTCCTTGAACTTTAACATCGGATTGTAGGTAATCCTGTAGGCTCCCAAAGGCTTGTAAAAATTGTTGTCCAATTCTTCTACAAATGGTTTACCTGAAATGCCGGAGGTGATTTTGGGCGTCAGCACGAATGGAAGGTCGCTGTACACGTATTTTCCCCTATTTTTTAGGACGGATTTCCGAATTGTTTTGTAAACTGTTTCAGGGAAACGGTTGTCGAGATACATTCCCCTGGCCACCTGTAATCCATGAAACTGGTCGGATTCGAAAGCATACCATTTGGGTGAAAGTTTACTTCCTTTCAGGCTTTTTTTCCAAAATGGGACGAATGGGGTCAGCCCGGATTGGTGTGAAAGCAGTTCTCTAACGGTAATGTTCGATTTGTTGGAGCGGTGGAAAATCCGGTTTTTCCATTCGGGATAGTAGGTCGATACATATTCGTCTGGATTGACCTTCCCTTCATCATAAAGCTTCAGCCAGGCAGGCAATCCGCCTGTGATCTTGGTCACGGAGGCGAGATCGTACAAATCATCTTCCTTTTCGGGGATCATTTTATCGAAAGTATGGAAGCCGTAGGCTTTTCGGAAGATGATCTTTCCATCCTTCGCCACAAGCACATTGCAGCCAGGAAAAGCCTTCCGATCAAGAGCCTGAGCAACGATAGAGTCTATCTTGCAGTTAATTTGTGTTGATTGGATGCCTACTTCCTCCGGGATGGTATATTTTAAACGGATAGGGTTCTTGATTTCCACTCCGTCTCCAACCTTGAACTTCCCGGTTACGGAGACAGGAAGTTTCCCTTTGGCAGCGATACCTCCAAATATCAGTTGGGCAGAAAGTTCCTGGGCCAGCGAATCGTTCTGATAGGCTACCAGGAGAGCGTCCGGAGACAAACCGGGATTAATTTCACCCAGTCCGTATGGACTGGCAAACAATACAGCAATGGTTTTAGGTTTTGATGAGAGAAAGGCAAAAAGTGAATCGAGCTGATTGTTTACGCCATAGGGCCTCACCGGTTTCTCTTTTTGCAGGATGCCAACCTGAAGCGACTGGCGCAGTTTGCTTTCGTACATCGAGTGAATACCGGCCACTACCAGGTCATACCCGCTCAATTTCTTTTGTACTTCAACCCTTTCGGCATCCGAAAAGTTCTGCTTCAATTGGAAATGATCCACTTTGGTGTACTTTGCAAGCATCTTTTGGAAAGGCGTTACATTTTTACTACCAATTGACAAAGCGGCAATTTTGGTGTCTTCCAGGTGACCGATGGGAATAATTTCATTCTTGTTTGTAAGCAGGGTCAGCGAGGATTCAATGATTTTTCGTTTGGTCAGCTCTGCCATTGGTGTGTTGAGGTCGCGAACCAAATTGGCCGTCTCCACTTTATCCAGGTGGTTCAAACCGCACCATAATTTTGCTGCCAATACTTTCCGGCATTTCAGGTTGAGCTCCTCCTGCGAAAGCTCTTTTGTTTTCAACGCGGCCAAAATAGAATTCACCGCCAGCTCAGGATCTTCGGGATATTCGACAACATCGTTCCCTGCTTTCAGGGCAAGCACTTCAAGCCTTCCGGGATTTTCATATGCTCTCACTCCCCTCATGTTCATGGCATCGGTAATTGCCAATCCTTTGTATTTCAACTCTTTGTTCAAAATCTGATCGATGATTTTCGGGGATAAGCTGGAAGGCATACCTTTTGTACTATCAAGCGCTGGTACATTCAAATGGGCGGTCATGATGCAGCCGATCCCGGCTTTGGAGAGCTGCCTGAAGGGATACAATTCGAGCGAGTCGATCCGTTCCTTTGAATAGGGGAGCAGTGGGAGCATCAAATGGGAGTCGGATTGGGTATCGCCGTGCCCGGGATAGTGTTTGGCCGTTGCCATGTTTCCGTTTTCCTGCAAGGCCTGCATGGCCGCTATGCTGAAATCGGTAACCATTTTACGTGATTCACCAAATGAGCGCATGCCGATAATCGGATTCATTGGTTCCGTGTTAATGTCGCAGGTGGGTCCCAGTGCAATGTTGATACCTATTCTTTTCATTTGACGGGCCATCTCCAAGGCTGCCTCATGAACCAGTGAGATGTCGCCGGTAGCCCCAAGCGCCATATTATACGGAAGCGCCATAATCCCGGGCAACCGCATTCCGATTCCCCATTCTGCATCCATCACCGACAGGAGTGGGGTCGTTGAGATGGATTGATAGAAGTTGGTCAGGCTGGCTTGCGTTACCGGTTCGCCTTCGAAAAAGACGATCCCGCCAAAGCCATACTTTTTAATCAGTTCAGCATCTTTGAACTGTTTCGAAAGATTTTTTTTTGCGGTTACATCGATCCATACCAATTGGCCAACCCGTTGCTCCGGCGTCAGTGAATTAAAAACCGAATCGACCCAGGGATGGTGCAGTAGTTTTTCCAGGTCGACCTGTGCATAGGAGAAATGCCCCCACAAGATTATCGCAAAGAATATCAATGATTTTTTCATTTTCATATTTTCACATTTCCCAATTTTCACATTTTCATTTATTTCCACCTTCCGTCCGACACGATCCAATCTCACTTTTCAACATTTTCCCGCGGACGGTGGTTGATCGTCATTCACCAACCCGGGGTGTCGCTCCTTCGTCGCTTTACCCCGGGCTACAAGATTGGTCGTCCCTGACGGGACTACCAAACCCCGGGTTTTATCTGTTCCTTTTCACCCCTTCGGCTACGGTCAGGGACCAGTGCTCTATATAATTTTTACAATTTCCCTTTGACCCTTCGACAAGCTTCTAAGCAACCGATCAATTTTCTGCATCTTCCCCCTTCGACAAGCTCAGGGACCGGCATTTGGCTGTAATTTACCTCTACCCTTCGACAAGCTCAGGGAGCTAATGATTTTCTCATTTTCACATCTTCACATTTTCTCATTTTCCAATTTCCTTCGCTTTCTTTCCAAACTCCGGCTTAACATTCAGAAATAGGACCGGAATCATGCCCGGGATCATACACAGCATCACCCAAACAAAGAAATTTTTGTATCCGATAATATCCTGCAGCCAGCCTGAGAACATACCCGGTAGCATCATGCCGAGGGCCATGAAGCCGGTAGCTATGGCGAAATGAGCGGTTTTGTTCTCTCCTTCAGAAATATAGATCATGTACAGCATGTAGGCGGTAAAACCAAAACCGTAGCTGAACTGTTCGATGGCAGCACATAAACTGATGACAAAATAGTTGGATGGTTGTGCATAGGCCATGTAAACATAAGCGAGGTGGGGAATGTTAATGGCCAGTACCATCCACCACAACCAGTACCTGAAGCCCTTGCGGGAGGCGGCTAATCCACCTAGAATGCCACCGGCAGTTAGGGCAAGTATCCCGAAGGTGCCATAGATGAGGCCTACCTCTCCTGTGGTAAGTCCAAGGCCGCCCAGTTGCCTGGAATCGAGCATGAACGGGGAGGCCATTTTGATCAACTGAGCCTCTCCCAGACGGTAGAACATCAAAAAGGAGAGGATGACCCAAATCTCTTTCCGCCTGAAGAAGGAGGCAAATGTTTTGAAGAAAGCGCCTAAAATGCTCTCTTCGCCCTTTATTACCTTCCCGTCAGTAAGCGGGTAGGGCAGAATAAAGCGGTGGTAAAACGAAAAGATGACAAAAAGGATTGCCAAGATGATGAAGGTAATACTCCAGGCCAAGTGAATATTGCCGGAGGTTCCTTTAAAACTGGCATCCGTCGGTGAATTAAGTTTGGGATCCGCCTGAAAGAGCAGATAGGCCGGTTGTTCCCAGTTTTCCAGGTTGAAGGCGAGTCGTTCACCTTCCAAAAGTTTCAGGCTGTTGTCGCCAGTCGTCAATTTGAAATTCAGGATCATCTCTTTTCCTGCTTCCGGTTTGCCATTCAGCTTGATGGCTACTACTGCGACATTTCCCGACAAAACTTCACCCGATTGGACTCCTTTTGATTTCTGGAAATGTTTTTGCAGGAAAAGTTTTAGTGGAGTGGAAATATAATCCGACCAAACAGAGGATTCGTCGGCTTTGCCCAAAGAGGTCATCTGCTTTCCAATGCCAACAAAGCCCAGTGAAAGGTTATGGGTTGAAACTATTTTGCGTATGGAATCCATCTGCCGAAATGGAATATTTTGTGTTGAAAGGCTTGCTATACCCGGGAAAACTGAAAAGGTTGCGTTGCCGGATTGTGATGCAGCATCCTTATTTATCTGTGGAAGTTCGATTGTATTGGCGTAACCCGGACTGGCCTGCACCTTTATTTCTACCGGTGGCAAACCGGTGGCTGTCTCAAAATATCCGGCCAGAATGATGAGCAGCCCTTGCCCGGTGATCATGGCAATACGGTAGAAGGTGCTTCGAATCCCGACAAAATAGGCCTGCTGGTGCTCATTCAATCCAAGCATGTAGAATCCATCAGCCGAGATGTCGTGGGTGGCCGAGCTGAATGCAAGCAGCCAGAGAAAAATGAGGGTGATTTTGAAGTATCCCGGCAGGGGAATGGCCAGTGCAACACCACCCAAGGCGGCTCCGATGATCAGTTGCATGATGATGATCCACCAGCGCTTCGTTTTAAAAAGGTCAACTACCGGGCTCCACAGAGGCTTGATGACCCAGGGGAGGTAGAGCCAGCTGGTATAGAGCGCAATATCCGTATTGGAGATCCCAAATCGTTTAAACATGATCACGGCAACCGTCATGGCCACCACATACGGAATCCCTTCAGCGAAATAAAGCGTTGGGATCCAGGCCCATGGATTGCGGGTAGTTGGTTTCATATAGTTTGTTTTAATCGAATCAAAATTTGGATATGAGTTATAAGTTATGAGTTATGAGTTATGAAGGAAGGTGAATACTGAGCATTTTAATCAGAATTTGCGATAATAAAAAAAGCATTTCATTGGTAAAGCATTTGAAAATAAACCAAATCTTATAACTCATAGCTTATATCGGTTTGCGACTACACGCAGACAGGGTTATTAAAGTTAATTTTTTTTTTGACTGGCAAGATTGCCTTGGTTGCGGGTAGTTGTTGTTAGTAGTAATATGGTTATTCATTTTTTAATCTTATTTATACTGTCACATATTTCTTTTGGCCAACATTCTAAGCATGGTTGCTTTATTGTTTTGTAATTCTTTGATTTTGCTTCAGAAACCATTAAATATTCGTTTTCCAATACTGTTTTCCCATCAATTAGCGTAAAAGACCATTTTGTAATTCTTTTTTCAATATCGATAAATATTACTTTCACTGTAGTCTCCTGAGGTCGGCCAAATATGGAATATATTATATTTATATTCAATTCTTTATCTGATATATAGGTTGTATTATTTATCTTAAAGATTGCATCTTCATTCCCATATTTCATGGTCATCTCCCTTTTTTCAGGATCAATAATAATTTGTGGAATCTCAGCATCGCAACGTTCAAATAGAACTAATTTACCATTTTTATTAGTTAGATTAAACCAATGATTTTCAATTTTATGGTTTTCATTTTGAGCTATTGCAAAAATTGAAACAAAAAGCATTACTAATATTAATTGGACTTTCATAGGAATGTTTTTTATTACCGCTAACTCATATCTCATAACTCATATCTCATAACTCATATCTCATAACTCATATCTCATAACTCATATCTCATAACTCATATCTCATAACTTATAACTCATATCTCTTTGTTGTAAGCTCTTCTAAGTTCCGCTCCCACAAAATAGTGTTTCAGAATTGCCTCATGCGAATATCCTTTCTCTCCCATCATGGCCGCGCCGATCTGACAGAGTCCGACCCCGTGACCCCAACCGGCTCCGGTCAACACAAATTGGGCAGGTATTCCATCGGAAATATCGTTGCGATCCACCACAAATGCGGAACTGTAAAGATGCGAATTGGAGAGAATCTTCCTGATCTGCAACTCTTTTCCATAAACCATCGTCTTTAAAGTGCCAACAATTTCCAGTTTGATTATCCTGCCGGAATGTCCTCTCTGGATGGGATTGAGAGAAATTATATTTCCAAAATCGATTCCCGTTTTTCGTTTTATCAATTCAGCGATTTCCGATTGGGTATATGAAACTTTCCATCTGTAAAAATCGACCGTCTCCTGGTCATAATCGTTCAGGACCTGGGAAAGCACCTTGTGGTCCGTTGTATTGCAAAAGGCGGCCGGGGAGGAACGAATCCAGGCTTTTGCAGAGAACTCTTCTGTTAGTTTCATTCCTATATCGCTCACCTTTTCGTTGTAATCATACAGCGTTTGCAGATACGGGTGTTCGATAGGTTCCCATACCTGCTCGAAGGTTTCGGTGACTCCCCCGCAGCTTTTGGAGAATCGTGCATCGCAAACCTGCCCGCCCGACATCAGCACCAAACCGGCGGTTTCGGACACGGCTTTCTCAACCAGCGGACTGGTTTGCCTTGTTATTCCCTGGTATCGCTGGCAATGGTCGTCGGCGCAAACATCAAAAAGCGCATGATCTTCCCGGTCCCACCAGCGAATATATTCATCATCAGTCTCGAAGATGGTCTGGTATTTTTCGCGGGCTTGTCTCAGCTCTTTACCTTTCACCACCTGCGCAATCAACCACGAACGTGAAGTGATGGCATGTGCTTTCAGCAGTTCCATACTGCTTGTTGCGCTCATTTCTGAAGAGATGACGCTGATAAGGTAATCTTCCAATGGTAAAATGTTGATCGCAACTAACTTGTTGTTTTCAGTCAGAAATTGAAGGGCTCCCTTAAAGAGTTGATTTTCTTTTCGCTCCCAGTGAAATTGTATACCGATGGTCACATCTTTCAATTCGAAGGAGCCATTTTTCTTGTCCAGCGGTTCAAATAGAAGCTCATCAGTTTGCACTGGAAGGTCGTTTAGCAGGATTTGACTATTCTCAAGTCGTACGGTCTGATTTCCGAAATAGGTTATGCCTTTCGCGGAAGAAGAATATTCTCCATTGAAGCAGAGCGCTATTTCAACCTCCGACATGATCCCAATCTTCAATTTTGGTTGTTCCATTCTGAAATTCAATTAATATTTTTAACCGTGTCCTTCAACTTTTGAAATGCATCTTCATCCAAACTAACCTGATCAAATATATCTGCAATATCTTCTGCTGTGATCTTATCAAAATCCTCACGGCGAGGGGTGATAAATACTCCGCCAAAATCGACGGAAGCCGGACTGATCAATAGCTGATCTTTTCCTTCAGAAAAATACTGGGCCGGACGGTGCAACTTTCTCGGGAACAAATGAAGGATCCATTTCCCATCTGTAAATGTACAAAGCAGGTTGACCATTGGTTCTACTTTCTCGGGTTGAATTTCCCCTAACCGGGAAAGGATCCTCTCCAGCAATTGAACCCCGTGCTCCTGCGATCCGGTTTCGATCGAAATCATCTTTCGCAGATAATAGTCAAATGCCCATGCCGTGGTTGATCCTGAATTGAAGAGGATGGCATTAGAATCTTTTTTAAGCGATGAACATTCTGATTCTACGGGTAGAAATCCGGTTTCACCAGCCTGGAAGTGAAGGTGGTCAGGTGCAGAAGCGCCGCACTCAGGTCCATTGTAAAACAACTGGAAACCCTCCATCCGCCGGGAGATGGAGAACATGGCTTCCAGATTTCCGTCCAGACGCTGAGGGATATGGTGGATGGAAGGAATGGTGAAATGGGTTTTAAATATGGGGAATGGATTGACCAGAAGGAGAAAATCGTGGAGCAAATTCATGCTGTTTTGAGCCTCCGGCCGATTTTCGGAACAGAGGAAGCACTTTCGGGCGGCAATCGAGTCCTGGTCCACTTTGGCAGCGGAGGATCGCATGCGTTCGGGATTGAATTGGACTTTGATGACAAAACCATCGAAGAGAAAGAGTTTCTCTTCCACAGAATCCAATCCACGGTAGTTATCGGCCGATAGCTTCCAGGTATGGTTTTGGTCCGTTAGAAAATTCCTGAACCGATCGCTATTTTGATTTGCCATCATAGTTAAAATACTCTTTTTTCAAAATTTGTTCTTTTCCGTCCGAGATCGAACGAATCTCTTTTTTCATCCAGCTACCGCGGACGGCTTTTTTTCTTCATTCCCTTACCCCGGGTTCCGCTTCGCTCCACCCGGGGTTATTCATATTTGACCCTTTCAGGGTGAGATTTGAGCAAGTTCAACCTCATTGTCGAAAATGAAAATTCGCCTATGCAATTTTTCAGCTCATTACCCTTTCTGCAATTCACAAGGACTTGTGCCCTATTTAAATTTTCATATTTTCACATTTCCAAATTTTCACATTTCACATTTTCCCCGGGTTCCGCTGCGCTCCACCCGGGGTTATTCATATTTGACCCTTTCAGGGTGAGATTTAAGCAAGTTCAACCTCATGGTCGAAAATGCAAATTCACCTCTGCAATTTTTCAGCTCACAACCTTTTTGCAATTCTCAGGGACTAGTGCCCTATCTAAATTTTCATATTTCCACATTTTCCAATTTTCACATTTCACATTTTCCCCGGGTTCCGCTGCGCTCCACCCGGGGCTATTGACGTTTGACCCCTTCAGGTTGGAATTTGAGCAAGTTCAACCTCATGGTCGAAAATGCGAATTCACCTATGCCAATTCATTTCACCCATTGGCTACACAGAGGGACCGGCCTCATTTTCTCACCTTCTCATCTTCCCTATTTTCACATTTCCACATTTCCCAATTTTCACATTGATTTGTTCATCGCTTTCCTTGCCAGAAACTCAATCGTCCTGATCCGGTCTTTGTACAAGTTGTGGCCATTCATCACCTCGACGCTGAGGGAGGCATCCGAGTTGTCGTCCCACCTGCGGCACAGGTAGATCGGGTTGTAGATTCTGCCAATCTGGTAGTATCTGGAGATGGCAAGTCCTAGTGCATAATCTTCGCCGTAATTGACATTGGGAACTTTGATGCAACGGAGGACCGGAGTGTAAAAAGCCCTTGGGGCGCCTAGACCATTGATGCGCAAGGCATTGTTTCTTCCATTTTCGGGGGTCCACTCCTTGTGGTCGATCACTCCCGGCGGAATTTCCTGCAAATCAAAGTTGACCATCCGGTAGGAACCAACCACCATGACGCATTTCTCCGCATAAAAAGTATCAACTACCTGTTGAAGCGTTGTTTCGTCAAGGTAGAGGTCGTCGCTGTCGAGCTGAACGGCAAATTTTCCGCAGGCCTCATGAGCTGCAGCCGCGTTCCAGCAACCGCCGATTCCGAGATCCTTGCGATCGGGAATCAAATGGATCAGTCTTGCATCCTTTTCAGCGTATTTTTCAATGATTTCGGTGGTTCCGTCGGTAGAGTAGTTGTCGGCAATAATCAGGTTGAAAGCAAAATTCGTCTTCTGTGATAGGACCGACTTGATCGCGTCTTCGATGGTCCGCACCCTGTTTCTGACCGGAATAATAACGGATGCTTCAACCGGGAATTGCTCCTTGTCAAAGTCAACAGGTTTAAACTCAGGTTGAAGGTAAGCCCCGGCTCTCTTCAGAAACCGGGTACAGACCTGTTCCATTTCAATTTGTACACCCCTGTTTTTGGGATCCACGTAATCGAAGATTTTCTCGCCCGAAAGCCGTAAATCTGACTCTTCTTCGGTGTAGAGGTATTCCGGAATGCGGAAGAGAGGTGCAATCAGTGAAAGATTGAGCCGCAGGTCATACAAACCGGCATGTTTCAGGGAATCATCCACCGAGGCAGCTGCATCTTTAAATTTTTCTTTCCTGAAGAAAAGCAGCGAACCAAAATTGAAATCGTCCCTCAAACTTCCCTCCTGGTAATCGATCACGGGATGAGGCTCCGGAACGCCTGCCTTTACGGCATAAAAATTGGCGTAAACCATGCCGCTATTTGTATCATCAGTTACCTTGATAAAGCGCTCCAGGGCATATTGACTCATTTTTAGCGGACTGTGCCGGGTATAGATCATAACAAATTCAGTCCGGCTTTGAACCGAGATGGTTTTGATCGTAGCTCCGGCGTTCAGGCTTCCGGTGTTGAGCCATTCAGCACCCTCCAGGTCGAAGAGCGCCTTGTCGGAGCCCGTTACAAATATTTTGGCAACCAATTCTGAGCTTCCGAGCTCATGAATCGTTGCTTTTGTCTCTTTTTCACTCCCAAACGGGATAAAACAGGTGATTTTCATTTTTTATAATTTTTCAACATAGAAGGTCACAAAGGAAAACACGAAGGAACACTAAACTTGATTTCATCCTTTATGTATTCCTTTGTGACACCCTTCGTCTCCTTTGCGGTTAAATTTATACTCTATTTTTAACTATTTCACTTCCAATTGCTGCAATAATTGCTTTATGATGGCATCCCTTTCGCTGTCGCTTGCAATCGTTTCGAGTGGGACAGTGAGCATAATTGCCTGGTATTTGTCTTTGTACCACACTCCGGCGCTCTTGTTGTCGCCAAAAAATCGAAACAGCACAGAAGCATTTTTCCCTGTCGGTTCAATCGCATCCGGCGCTTCAACTTTGTAAATGGAAGGGTTCCAATTGTTTACATAGTGATATTGCTCCGAAATGCCCTTCTTCAGACTATTTACTGTATAAATCAATCCGGATTTACTGCCATGAGCTGTTCTGTGCTTATAATGAAGTACATCGCTGGCAAATTTTCCGGCAAGGGTGTCGCCGCACAGACTAAGATCCGAACCAACATAGGCCCCTGATACCAAAAACTTTGCCCCCTCATGCTCCGATATTTTTGAAATGGCTTCTCTCATGGCTAGTGTAAAAATTGTGAAGTCCTTACAAGGAATGCCAATGAACCGTTTAGTTGTCTTTTCCTCACCGAAGATCAGATCGAACAGTGAGAAAGAGGATGCAGGATAGTCTCCCATTTCGAAACATTCGTCGCTGGTAGAGATAAAGCCAAATCCGTTGTTCCGAATCGATTTTCCATGAACATAGGGATAATCGAAGCTGTTTCCGGGTACGATCCTGGTCTCCTGATCTGCGAAACTGGAACCAAATCCGGATGCATCGTCATCCAGCCACTGCGATTTTCTGTCAAAATCATATTGTTCGCCAATGTAGGTCATGTTCTCGTGCCAGGCAACCCCTTCATCTTCAGACATTCTGAAACCAGCTTCCTTGCCATTGTCGAATGCATCGGGTGCGCATATCCGGTCAAAACCATTGACCACCAACACCGGTTTTGTGTTGTTAACGGGCAGCGAACAGGACAGGATCTCAGATGGAAAGCTTTCGCCTCCTTCGTTTAGGGCTGCGATTTTGAAACTATAAATTGTACCCGGTTTGAGATCCGTGAGGGTGACTGTAGGTTCTTTTACCAGGAATCCTTCATCAAAACCCCCATCTTCTACTCTCTTATATACCCGATAGCCTGTGGGCACAGCAGTTGGTTCAAGAGGATCATTGACAGGAGTCCACGAAAGCTTCAACGCATTCCCTTCAAGTTTCATACCGAAATGATCTACCGGAAGTGGCTGTACAACAAAGGGTAAGCCATTCTGGTAGGAAATAAATTTCAGAATTCCCTTGTAATAAGCCCGGCAGACATCAAATTTGAACCGTGGGTCCTGTGCCAGGTACATGTCTGCAAAATTCTGGTGGGAGAGCAGCTCCGATAAAATGGCCGGAACTTTCGGCCGGGCAGCCTCAAAATATCTCTTGTTCCACATGCCTCGGCGGGTCCAATCGGGTTTGTGCAATATCCGTAAATCATTCACTACCTGTGTTTGAACAAGATCAGCAAGGTCCCTGCTGGCCCATTTCGACTGTCCATTGGGAAATTGGTCCTTGTCAAAGGTGGTGTCATAAATCAGTAGTGTGCCAATGATCGAACTATCTTTGGTTGTCCCGGCGTCCGTATGAAATCCCATCGACATATCCATGGAAATTCCCAATCCTTTGGCGTTTGGCGATTTCGTCGGACCATTTGGGGCTCCCATCAGGTAATTCACCCATTCCCCTCGCGACATGTAATCGTCCTTGTAATCCTCCTTGCCACTTTCGCGACTTGCGTACAAGGCAGCATCAGCGCCACGGTTGGAATAGTCCACCTTAGTACGGTTCAGGCTGTAGACCAGGGAATCCGGGAATCCGGCATATTGAAGATAATATCTTGCCGCCTCCTGGTACCTTGGCCGCTGACTTGCAAATGGTATCCAGATGGCTGAATCCATGGCAAACCCATCTTTTTCCCTGATATCATACAATTGTTTTAGCTGCTCCTCTTTGCCCCTGACAATGTTACCCATTCCACCGCCAAAGCGGACGGCATCAGCTGAAACCCGCTTACCGGGTTCGGAGGAGCTGTTGCTGAGTTCTACCAATCCATTTTCAGGATGTTTGCCCTTCTCAAACTTGAAACTGCCGAGATAGATCCAGGTGCCGCCGCCGATTGATTGGTTGACGGTGAAATTAGTTGTGCCACCTGCATGGTGAACCGAATAATGGGCATCTGTAACATTGTTATCATCAATCGAATAGGAGACATAAACAGCATAATTCGCTGTTTCAGGAATATCGGGCAAATACCTGGTCACGGCATCAGCCTGACTTTTTGATGCAATGGTTTTGGAATGTCCAAACTGAAAAGGGTTCTCCCCGTCAAACAAAAAAGGATACTTCACTCCATAGCCGGGTTTTTCAGAAGTTTGCCAGGCGCCAGTTTCCTTATATTCAGAATTTGCTGAAGATTTTTCAGCATCCACAATCACCTCTTTCGATCCAAAATCCCTTTCACGTGGAAGCCAAACAGTGGCGCCAGCATTTTCGAGCATGGGTGTGAGATAGGGTACGACAAAACTCAGGGTCCAGATATCTTCGACAGTCAGGAAATCCCTTGCCCGCTGCCATTCCCACCGATCCAGCGTATTTTCATAGTACCAGCCATGACTTTGCCACAGCGCGATATTGCGGCTGTCAAGCCCCTTCGAGAATTTTGCATTTCTGGTCTGGTTGATGACAATTGGGGAAGGTCTCTTTGCCGGTATAGAAAGCCGTGAGGAATCAACTTCGGATGAATTTGTCCGATAGAAATTGGGAACCAATTGGCTGATCTCTTTGCCCATGGACGTGATGGTAAGGTTGCTCTTTCTGAATTTTCTACCGAGAAGTTGCTTGTAATCAGTGTAATATCTTTGAACATCCTCCGGCCGGAAGGGAATCTCTGCAAATGTCGCCGTCATTTGGAGGTCGATTTTCCCTCCCTTGGGATCCATTTTCAATGTATCCACCTTAAATTTATAGACCTTTCCAACCGAAGCGTTTTTTGCAAACTGAACGGATGCAACTTTGGCTTTGTTGTAAAGTCTTTTGGCCCTGTCGGCCCCCAAAACCTGTCCCGACAATAGAAATGCGAGCACCAAAAAACTATATTTTAATCCCATCTCACAATATTTTTTTTAATCCAACAATCCCAAAATCCACTAATCCAAATCCACAATCACACTTTAATGAAAATTTTCTTCTTCCATAAAATGTATCCCATCATCCAGAATAGAACCACGTGAGCTATGGCGTACAGTAACGAACCGTTCAGCTCTCCAGCCATTGGAAGAAAGATTTCATTAAAAAGCCAGGTAGAGCCATTCACAACCTTGCCGTCGGCCATGGTTATGTGGACCATTCGTCCCAGGATCCTGGCCCACAGTCCGGAGAAAGCGAAAATGAAGAGGGGATTCATGCCAAAGACAACAAAAAATGAACTCCATTTGGTATAGCCTTTCACATCAATCAGCCAGATCAATAATCCAAGTACCAAATAGGCCCATCCGGCAGTATAGATTACATATGAGCTTGACCAGATTGGTTTGCAAAGCGGAAACCAGAGTCCCCAGATCCAACCGACTACAATGGCAGTTATGCCTGCCAGCGCGAGAATGGTAGGAACTTTTGCCTTGGGTACCTCTTTGATGGCGGAACCTACCAAATATCCAATTATTACCGTGACAATGGCAGGCAATGTGCTGAAGACCCCTTCCGGATCAAATGGTATTCCGAACCCTTTGTAAAGATGGGATATGCCAAATAGCGTGGTATCGAAGCCACTGGCAGGGTTTCCGGCTAAAGAATATGGATCTGCTCCGCCCGCCAACACTACCAAACTCCAATAAACAAGCAGGATCGCTCCTCCAATGTAGGGCAGATATTTTTTATTTACGGACAATACGATCAGGGCTGCAAAGCCATAAGCCAGTGCTATCCGTTGCAAAACACCCATGATCCTGAGCTTCGAAAAGTCATAATTCCATTGTGGAAACGAGTTGAGAAAGAGTCCAATGGCAAATATCAACAGGGTGCGTTTCCCAATTTTCAGGAGAGATTCCCGGTTAAGTTGATTGCCATATTTTGAAAAAGAGAAAAACATGGAAGCCCCCACAACAAAAAGAAAAAATGGGAAAACCAGGTCCGTTGGGGTGCATCCCTGCCAGGATGCGTGCTCCAAAGGGGCATAGATATGGGCCCAGCTCCCCGGGTTGTTGACAAGGATCATCAGGGCAACGGTCATCCCGCGAAGGATATCCAGGGCAAGGTACCTTTGGTTTTGCTTTGTTTGGTCGGTCATTGCTTCAATGCTTTTTGAATTTCACGGGGTCACTTTCGGTATGAGATGGGCTTAATGCCGTAACTACATATCTGTATCTGGCAGGTCTATACCCTTTTGCTGCGGACAATAGAATCTTTTCGTAGGAGGTGGTGAAAATGATTTTGTCGGGATTCTCAATTTTTTTCCTTTGCAGGAATTTGAAACGATAAATAACAAAGAGGGTATTATTTTCCTGTTTTTGCCATGACAATACGATGTTTTTTCCTTCCTTCTGCACGATAGCATTAACCGGTTTAACAGGTATTACCGGAACAACCATCGGATTGACAGGTGTAAGGGCTAGAAAGCGGTAATGATCTGCCAAAAGTTTCTCTTTTACCGAAAGCGGGTTCTTGTTCAGGAACTTGGCGCTAAAATACATACTTCCATTCACCCCGGGGATGGAGCGGTTCAGTGAGAGTTGTTTGGTAATTTCGTCTGAATTTCTCCAGGATTGATCTCTTGAAGCTGGATCAATCAGGTAAAGCGCTTGCCCGATATAAATGTTGCATCCGTAACTGTGTTCTGCCCACCATTTTGCCAGGATGGCATAATCAGCCACCTCTTTACCTATGTACCAGTACAATTGCGGTGTCACATAATCGATCCATTTTTCCTGTTGCCATTTGAGAATATCGGCATACAGGTCGTCATAATTGGAGACCCCTGCCCTGGTGTCAGACCCATTAGGATCATTTTTCTTGTTACGCCAGACGCCAAAGGGCGAAATACCGAATTCCACCCAGGGTTTGATGGATTTGATACTATCGTGAAGTTGCCGGATAATCTGGTCCACATTATCGCGGCGCCAATCCTCTTTTTGTTGGGGACCAAAACTTCCTCCAAATTTTTTGAAAGAATTCTCATCGGGGAATTCAACACCGCTGATTTTGTAAGGATAAAAGTAGTCGTCGAAATGGATGGCATCGATATCGTATCGTTTCACCAGATCGCTAACTACCCGGGCTACGTGGTTTCGTACGGCTGGAATACCCGGGTCGAAATATTTTTTCTTCCCATAGGTGAGCATCCACTCGGGATGTGTTCTTGCCACATGGTTTGCCGCCGGAACAGTTTTGTCGATATTTTGGATGGCACGGTAGGGATTGAGCCAGACATGAACATCCAGTCCTCGTTTGCGGCACTCATCAATGGTGAATTGCAGGGGATCATAAAAAGGTGAGGGAGCTTCACCCTGCTTTCCGGAAAGCCATTCAGACCAGGGTTCAAGTTCTGAAGCATAAAGTGCATCGGCATCAGGCCTGATCTGAAAAACTACGGCATTCATGTTGTATTCTTTGGCAGCGTCGAGTATGGAGACCATTTCTGCCTTTTGCTGCTCGGTGGTGAGTTGGGTCTTTGATGGCCAGTCAATATTCTCAACGGTAGCAATCCAAACCGCCCTCATTTCCCTCTTGGGATATTCCTTGGCCATCATTGAAAGTGAAAAGCCAAACAAAAGAATGAATCCGAAAAAATATTTCATCTTATTCACGAGGTAAAATGTTTTAGTTATTTGATATTTAATGTTTTTAGTTTATTAGCATTATTCTATTTCATTATTGATTCCAACTTTGCAGATGCCCTTCGACAAGCTCAGGGACCGCAAGGTGACATTGTTATGAACTTATCCCTTCGACAGGCTCAGGGAGTGTACTGGGCATGCGTTCATTTCCACATTTCCACATTTTCCAGTTTTCACATTATCTCTCTTCCCAGTCGTCCTAGTCATCCTAGTCGTCCTAGTCTCTCCATTCTTTCCGTCTCCCAGTCCCTAAGTCCTACCGTCATTCCGCCCTCCGTCATTCGTAAGTCACCTCCATGTGCCACGACCATTTGTCAAAATAAAGGTTCCCTCCCTTCCACTCAATCTCACCCCGTTGGAAGTCGTATGGTTCGCTTCGGTAAAATTTTTTGGCAGGAGTAAGTGGTCTGCTGAAATCATCGTTGACGATCATCCGGTAGGAATCAATCCCGGTCATGTAAAAATAACGGATTGCATCATTTTTATTTTCCTGTAAACCAAAGGATTGATCGAGTGGCACCCACCCGATTCCTTCATAATAAACCTCACACCAGTCGTGCAGGTTCACCTCCCCGGGATGAAGCATCCAACCACTTTGCCACTTGACCGGGATGCCTACCGATCTTGCCAGCGTCATGAAGAGGAGTGTCTGCATTCCGCAATCGCCGTGGCGTTTCTCCATTACAAACCCGGGGATATCCGGCATGATCGAGTACTCCAGGGCGCTGGCCCAGGTAACAGAGTCGTTGATCCAGGTGTATATTTTTTTTACCTGAAGTAAAGGATTTGTTTCGCCTTGTAATATATTTTTAGCTAACAATTTGATCTTTGAATTGAAAATGATTTGGGGCGGTCTCTCAGCCGTAAATTCTTTGTATAATGGACTCTCTTTCTGATAAGGGGCAATCTTTTCAGGTGACAATTGATAGGACTGTGCAAAAGAGGTGATTTCCATTTCGGCATGGAAAATGGTAGGCTGGTTAGCAACCGCTATCTTCTCGAGATATAGGGTGCGTTGTAAATCAGTGGCAGGTGAGATCTGGTTTATCCTGGGTTCTGTCCGAATCAGATGAACCGCCTGTTGCCGTTTGTGGTTCTCTCTTGGAAATGGCATCCAGCATAGAAGGGTTTCACCGGCAGGGACAGCGTCAGCATTTACCCTTATGGTGTAAGAAAGCTTCATCTTTACCGGATTGACCGGTTTGCCTGAATGATTCGATTTTGCCAGTACGGATGCAGTATGTTTCAATTTGAAAATGGTAAAGGAATCAACCGATGCTCCTTCCAGGTTTCTTCGTAACCGCGCATAAGCGGTATCAAGGCGAAACAAATTATTGACGCAGGAAGAGAAATAGGTCCTTTGGCCATCCAAGGTAAGCAGGTCCATTTTGCCTTCTTTCGCCAGTCGTTTAAGTTCAGTGCTGTCTATCAGTGGATTGTATTTTGATAATTTTTGAAGAACATCATGTTCTGATAATTTAAAATCCCTTCGCATCCGATCGCTCAGATCGAGAACTGAATCAAGTGTATTCTTCTCTCCACCCGTGAGCTGTTGCGTTTTTAAAAGATCGTTTGCCATCGCGGTGGCCTGCGTCAGTTGACCATTAGCCAAAAGTTTGACAGCATCAGTGACGCCCTTGCTCTTTTGATGGTTCGCACAACCAGTCAAATGAACAAGCACGGCAATTGCAAAAACAATATTTCTTAAAATGCCGGTCATAGGATAAAATTAGTTAAAATCTGGTTGAATTTCGCTTGTTTCTCAAGGGTTGACATCTGATAAGCTGCAAAGTTGGTAACCCTTTGCTGTTAAATATTTCTGTAAATCATCCAACTGCAGGTAGAATTTGTCCGTTCGTTGAGGAGCAGTACCCAAATGAATAAGGATGAATGCGCCATTCAAGCCGTTTGGATCTTTGGATTCAAACTGTTTCAAATCATTCATCAATTGTTCTGAACTCCGGTAATTGGGCATTTCAGGAGTAGTATAATCCGCATTGGTTCTGATGTTTGGGGTGAAGTTGATAGTGGTCAGGCCCAATTGTTTTGCCCAGGATACCACTTCCCGGTTGTACCATTCGTACGGAGGGAGAAAAAATCTGGCTTTTCCGGTTTGTATTCCAAAACCAATGATCTCTTTGTAATTGGACAGCAAATCCTTTTCGAAATTTTCTCGTTTCACCAGTGTCGAGTCTCTTTTGTTCCAATCAGCATACAACAAATGGCGGTCTGAATGAGCGCCCAGATAGTGACCATCTGCCAGGAGTTGGCTGATCAATCCTGAATTTTGCCTGCTTCTGTAAAAATCACCAGTAAAAAAGAAAGAGCCTTTGGAACCGAACTTCTTCAGGGACTTTTCAATCGCAAAACCTCCCTCCCCGAATTCATGTGCTGAGAAAATCAGATAAATTTTCTTTTCTGCCTGATTCATCCTGACAAGGGCACCCTGATTATCTATAGTTTTAATATTTGCATCGTTTTCCGGATTGGATGCTTCCAGGGAAGATAACAGGTAACTGAGACTGGCCGTACCATCCATGGTTGGTTCATTGGTGGAGTAATCGCCATTATCATCGTGGTAAACAGCCTTCCCTCCCTGAAATGCCGCATAACTGTCACTCCTGTGAAGGGTAATTCCAAGCAACGAATTGAATATTTGCTTGTAGACTGGTCCGTCAACGAGTCCGCCCCAGGTGGGTTGTTTCATC
Source organism: Prolixibacteraceae bacterium (assembly GCA_023228025.1). Taxonomy (GTDB): domain Bacteria; phylum Bacteroidota; class Bacteroidia; order Bacteroidales; family Prolixibacteraceae; genus CAINVV01. The sequence goes on from JALOCD010000006.1 coordinate 26,588, forward strand.
CAATAGGTAATAGCTGAATGAGGGTCTACCGGATAATCGCCGGTTAAAGGCAAACCGCAGATCATGGATGTCCCCCAGGGGTTACACCCAAACAGCCAGTCTGTCAATGCAGCTTCGAGCTCTTCAAACTGGCGGTCTCCCGTAATCTTTCGATAGAGCCGGGCCTGTGTGGCTGCGGCAACCACCAGGTTATTGGAACACCAAATAAATGGTATTCCTATCGGGAAAGGATCCCCGGCGGCAAAATTTTGTAGGGACATGAGCCCTTGCTTCATAAATCCTGCAAATTTTTTGGAAGTCAGGCTGTCAGAAGATTGTGCTAAAAATGTATGGCCAAGATTGACAAATGGGTAGTATTGATAATGTCGGGCACGGTGAAGTTCCATCCAGGGAGTTACCTGTTCGATTTCTCCCCACTTTGCCGCGGCATTGCGATCTTCTGCCGAATGTGAAATCTGAGATAGGGAAATCGCGGCAAGTTCCATATCGTCAGTATAGTTTTCCTCCTCATAAAAATAGGGGGAAACCACACAGGCCGTTTGACAGACTCCCGGGTCGGAGTTGGCAAACTCCCACGCCTCGCTCGCTTTCGTCCTCAGTCTTGCTGCAAGTGCCGGATCAAAACGGTCGAATATTTCACTTCCCATGGCAAAAGATGAGCAAAATTTTGTAGCCACCGAGGCTACTCCTGTTGTTCTGTTTCTATGTTTTCCACTTCCCTGTGGCTTTCCGGTTGCGAAATAGACAGGCCTGAATTTTTTCCCTAAACCATAGGAGACCGTATCCAGCGTCGGGAGCCTGTATCCTCGGTGGTCCCTGTCGTCGGCAATTTGGTAATACATTTCCCCTTTGCCGGGGTTCATTTTCAAGAGCCAGTCCAATCCCCATCGGGCCTCATCCAGGATATCCGGTATGCCATTTGATCCCGGTAATCCATTGGCCCTGAAATTGTCCCGGTAGGCTGAGGGGTTTTCACGATAGGCAAAAAGCATCTGATAGACGGCATTGGCGGAGGTAAGCGTATATTGCAGATAATCTGATGCATCATGCCACCCACCCGTAACATCGATCCATTTTCCCGATTTGTCCGGATGGTCTACAACGATGCCATCTGCGGTATGACAGGAATCTTTTAGAGACGGATTGAAGCCACAACGCTGTTGCCTCAGATAGGTCAGGATATAGTCGGCGGAGCCTTTGTATACTTCGGTTGAGATGGAAAAGTTTGGAGAAATTGCATCAGCTGCTTCCAAATGGTAACCACCCTGTTGTACGACAGAAGAAAAATCGAACCGGTAGGCGCTCTTTTGACCCCAAACTGTTCCATCAACTGGCAATGGAACGCCTTCGAAGAGCCCTTTGCCTGTTAGGTTGTCAATTAATTTGAATTTTTTAAGCGCAACATGCCTGTCACTGATGAAAACGGCAATTTTTCTAGCCTGTGGAAGATAGCCCATTTGATTGATCCGAATAACATCCACTGCGACAGCATTGGAAAGCAGACAAATCATCGTTATCCATGTACCAAAGAATTTAACCATTGAGTAGAAAGATTTCAGATAGGGACCGGTCAATTATTATTCAAAAATAGCCTAAATAATGAAAAATGCAATATTGGTAATACATGTTATATAATACCTCTATTTTGTTGTAATATTTTTTATCTTTACAATTGGAAACGATAATAAGAGTTTCCTGGGAGCAAAATAGCCGGATTTCATTATTATATAATTTTTCAATTGTGATACTTATTGCAGACAGTGGTTCCTCCAAATGTTCGTGGAGACTGATCTCTGAAAATGGGGATTCGAGTGCCATCTATACGTCAGGCATTAATCCGTTTTTTCGTACGACTACATCAATTTATGATGAGCTTTTACTCAAACTTCGTCCTTTTTCAAATGCCGGGGTCAAAGGAATCTTCTTTTACGGATCAGGAATTATCAATGATGAAAAGGCATCCATCATAAGGCTTGCACTTCAAAAACTGTTTTCGGATGCCCGGATCGAGCTGTATAGCGATGTTGTAGCAGCTGCCCGTTCTATTTTTGGGACATCCAAGGGAATTGCCTGCATCATTGGAACCGGATCCAATGCCTGTCTTTATGATGGGGAAAAGGTTGTGGCCGGCATTTCCCCGCTAGGTTTTATCCTTGGCGATGAGAGTAGCGGCGCAGTTTTAGGAAGGAAATTACTGGGTGATTATTTCAAAGAGGTAATGCCAGTGTCGCTGAGGGAAAAATTTGAAAACAAATACAGGCTTACAAGGGAAGAGGCTTTGCAAAGAGTCTATAAAGCGGAGAAACCCAACCATTTTCTGGCCACTTTTGCCCCATTTCTTTCGGAAGAAATTGCCTCGGAATATGCGCAAAATCTGGTCAGAACCAGTCTGACTGAATTCTTTGAGCGCAATGTCACCAAGATTCCCGGGTATAGTTCTTTCCAAATTGGGTTTGTTGGATCCATTGCTTTTCATTTTAAAGCGCTTGTACTTGAAATTTGCTCGAATTATCAAATGAATTGTATCTCTATCCTACAGGAACCCATGGAGGGACTTGTAAAATATCACCGGGAAAATAACAATTAAGCTGTTTCATATGAAATACCCATGAGAATATGTTCAAATTAACCGAATCCGCCAGTTGGGGGATGGGTATTCGATACGACAGTTAAAAAACAATTTATATACGCATGAACTACGAAAGCATTACGGAAAAGGATTCTTTGTACCACGATTTAGAGAGGATGTCTGTAAAGGAGTTACTCCAACACATTCACGAGGAGGATAAAAAAGTCTTGCCTGCCATCAGCGCTGTGATGCCTCAAATTGAGGAACTGGTAGAAAAAGTATTTATCCGGATGAAAAATGGTGGGCGGCTCTTCTACATGGGTGCAGGAACCAGTGGCAGATTGGGCATTTTGGATGCCTCAGAAATACCGCCGACTTTTGGCGTGGGTCATGGGCTCGTAATTGGATTGATTGCCGGAGGAGACAGGGCTATCCGTAAAGCCGTCGAAGCTGCTGAAGATGATGAAGAGATGGGTTGGAAGGAGTTGGAGAAATTGGAGATCAACGAATTGGATACAGTTGTAGGAATTGCAGCATCCGGCCGCACACCCTATGTGGTTGGTGCAGTAAAAAAAGCCCGTGAGCATAATATTTTGACTGCCTGCATCGTGAATAACCCCGGAAGCATCCTGGCTAAAAGTGTAGATATTGCCATTGAAGCCATCGTAGGACCCGAATTTGTTACAGGTAGTACAAGAATGAAATCAGGAACTTCCCAAAAGATGATCCTGAACATGATCACCACCTCCGTCATGATCAAACTGGGGCGTGTCAAAGGGAATAAAATGGTCAACATGCAACTAACCAACCAGAAATTGGTTCACAGGGGGACCCGAATGATCGTGAGTGAATTGGGATACAGTGAAGACAAAGCCAAGAGGCTGTTAATGCTCCACGGCTCAGTCAACGAAGTGCTAAAAGCCGCAAGAAATGAGAATTAAAAAAGGGAGAACGCTTCTCCCTTTTTTAATTCTCATTTCTTACAACTAATTCTTCATCACCAGTTTGATCAGATCAGGAATTTCGCTTGGAATCTTGGCAACTCTCACGCCAACCTGCTCAAAAGCTTTGATCTTCTCTTCTGCAGTTCCGCTTCCGCTTGAGATAATTGCACCGGCATGTCCCATTCTTTTTCCCGGAGGAGCAGATTGACCGGCAATAAACGCGACGACCGGCTTGGTAACATGCTCCTTGATGAATTGCGCGGCACGTTCCTCTGCGTCCCCACCGATCTCGCCGATCAGCACAATGGCTTCAGTGGCAGGATCATCCTGAAACATCTGCAGAAGCTCGAGGTAATAGAGTCCGGCGACCGGATCACCGCCAATGCCAACACAAGTACTTTGACCGATGTTGTTGCTTGTAAGCTGGTATACCATTTCATAGGTCAGGGTTCCGCTTCTGCTCATCAAACCTACATTTCCTTTCAGAAAGATATTTCCCGGAAGGATGCCAACCAATGCTTCTCCCGGAGAAATGAGTCCGGGGCAGTTGGGGCCAATCAATTTTGTCCCTTTTTTAGTTAGGTAAGGCATGACTTTCACCATGTCCAATGTTGGAACACCCTCGGAAATGGCAATGACCAGATCAATGCCAGCCTCAGAGGCTTCAAGGATTGCATCGGCAGCAAGGTGTGCAGGTACAAAAATGATGGAAGTATTTGCCCCTGTAGCATTTATTGCTTGCTCAACGGTATTAAAAACCGGAATGCCATCGACAGTAGAACCACCTTTCCCGGGTGAAACACCAGCGACAACATTTGTACCGTAAGCTTTCATCTTTCCTGCATGGAAACTGCCGTCCCTGCCGGTAATACCCTGTACCAGTAATTTTGTATTTTTATTGACTAATATGCTCATAGCTTAATTAATAAGTTGGTTCTTAATTTTTTCCACACAATTCAATGGCTTTCTGAGCAGCCTGGCTCATGGTCTCAACAATCGGAAGATTGGCCTGCTTTAGAATTTCAAGCCCCTCTTTCGAGTTGGTTCCTGACAAACGCACAACAATCGGGACATCCACCTTGATTTTATCCAGGGCTATGATCAGCCCTCTGGCAACGTCGTCACAACGGGTAATACCACCAAAAATATTGATCATGACAACCTTCACATTTTTGTCGGAAAGAATGAGGTTCATGGCATCGATTACCTTTTGGGGATTGGAGCTTCCGCCAATATCTAAAAAGTTTGCCGGTTCACCACCAAAATATTTGATCAGGTCGAGTGTGGCCATCGCTAATCCTGCTCCATTTACCATGCAACCAATCGAACCATCCAGGCGAATATAAGTTAATCCTTTCTCTTTGGCATCAAGCTCTTTCAACTCATCCTCCGTCGGCTCATTCAATGCTTCGATGGCGCTTTGACGGAAGAGTGCATTGTCGTCAAAATTCATTTTACCGTCGAGCGCCAATAGTTGGCCATCCTCTGTGATGACCAAAGGATTGATCTCAACGAGTGAGGAATCGGTATCCATAAAAATGCGGTAAAGCTTTTGGAAAAGATCTGCGCCCTGTTTGACCAGCTTGAAATCGGAGAAAAGTGCAAACGCAATTTTTCTGGCAAGAAATGGGGTTAAACCCAAATCGGGGTCGATGATAAATTTGTGTATTGCATCCGGATTATCCTTCGCAACCTCCTCAATTTCAACGCCACCTTCACTGCTCGCCATAAATATAACGGATTTGGAGTTGCGGTCTATGGTAAGTCCTACATAGAACTCGGACGAAAATTTTACCCCTTGCGCAACCAATACCTTTTCGACCGTATACCCTTTGATATCCATGCCAAGGATCTTTCCGGCCAGCTCAGGAACGTCGGCCTTTGTTCGGGCCAGTTTCACTCCACCGGCTTTCCCTCTTCCTCCGGCGAGTACCTGCGCCTTAATTACCACAGGAAGGCCAAGCTTCTCTGCAGCCGCTACCGCTTCATCAACTGTGTAACAAACCACCTCATCGGTCACCGGGATTCGGTAGCGCGAAAAAATCTCCTTTGCTTGATATTCGTGAATCTTCATATCTAAATAATTTGATTAAAATAAGTTTACCGCTGAAAAAATTGATTTTTGGTCGATTCGATTTTTTTACTGGAAAAGTTTAGTTTGCTAAATCGTCGTGAAATTAAATAAATTTTTAAAAAAGATTTAATTTAGCACGTCTAAATATTCCCCATGAGTAAGAAAATATTTTCGATCATTCGAATGTACACGTTTATGATCATCGGCCTTGCGATGTATGTTTTTGGAGTGACCGCTTTTCTTATTCCGTTAAAGATTACTGCGGGTGGCGTTACGGGTATTTCGATGCTGATTTTTTATGCAACCGGCATCCCGACGGGATATCCATATCTCATTATTAATAGTTTTTTGGTTATCCTCGCCATCCGGATACTGGGGACTAGTTTTGGTCTCAAGACACTTTTTAGTATGGTAATTATATCTGTGTTACTCAATGTAATGCAGATTTTTATTAAAGAGCCACTTGTGAAGGATATTTTTCTCTCATCGGTATTGGGCGGAATACTTGGGGGCGTTGGGTTGGGAATTACTTTTAACCAGGGAGGCAGCACAGGAGGTACTGACATCATAGCCATGATCATCAACAAGTATAGAAACATTAGTCCTGGTAAGATAATTCTGTATTGTGATGTAATCATTATTACCAGCTCTTTCTTTCTCGTTTCATCTATCGAAAAACTGGTGTATGGTTATGTGACCATGTGGGTTGTCGCCTATTCGGTTGACGCCTTCCTTACCGGAGCACAGCAATCTGTTCAACTATTTATCTTTTCTGAGAAATATGAGCAAATTGCAGACTTTATCAATACGGAATCGCGTCGTGGTTTGACCATCATCGAGGGCACAGGCTGGTATACCAAAAAGCAGGTAAAGATGATCATGACAGTTGTCAAAAAGCGGGAATCGCCCATGATTTTTCAAAAAATAAAACAAATAGACCCGGATGCCTTTATCTCTCAAGGATCAGTGATGGGGGTTTATGGAAAGGGGTTTGATGAAATCAGACATTAACACTAAATTCCTCCGCAGGCTTCAAAGGACCGGAAAGCGTTCGATTCGAAGGAGAAATTTTCCTGAGTGGTTTCATGGAATTGCAATCTTTTTGCTACTGTTCTTTACTTTTTCCCGGATTATGTGGTACAACTATATGATCCCTACCGTGGATCAAAAAGAGGATATTCTGATTGTTGAACCAAAACTGATGTTTGGTTTGCCAGTCGACTCCTTTCATGTCGAAGAGAATTCAGTCAGGCCAAACGAGAGCCTCTCGGATATTCTGACTGACAGAGGGGTATCTTCCGTGGTTATCGACAAAATTGCACATCTTCCAAAGTCGGTATTTGATCTTCGAAAAATGAAAGTGGGAAACGATTATGCCGTTTTCTATTCGCGGGATTCTCTGCGCAAACCGCTCTTTTTTGTCTATTCAGAGAATATGGTCAATTATTATACCTACGATTTATCGCTTGATTCCTGCAAAGTTATTCCCGGGAAGAACGAGTTAACATCCGAACGAAAAGTGGTATCCGGAACGATCAACTCTTCGCTGTGGAATGCCATGAAAGAGAACAATCTGGATCCGATGCTGGCGATTCAGCTTTCCGACTTGTTTCAGTGGTCCATCGACTTCTTTGCCATTCAAAAGGGGGATCATTTTACCGTTTTGTATGACCAGGAGTATGTGAAAGGTGAAAAGTTAGGGATTGGGACGATCCATGCAGCAATTTTCAACGCTTCCGGACAGGATTTTACGGCGATACACTTTGAACAGGAGGATGGGCAAAGCTATTTTGACGAACAGGGAAGAAGCATCCGAAAGGAATTTTTAAAAGCCCCGCTAAAAATGTTCAGAATAAGTTCCCGTTTTTCAGCAGCCAGAATGCATCCAATTTTGCGGATTGTGAGACCACACTTTGGCGTCGACTATGCAGCGCCAACCGGAACGCCGGTCTATACCATCGGTGATGGGGTAGTTCTATCAAAGACTTATCAGGCTGGTGGTGGGGGTAATTTTCTCAAGATCAGGCACAATTCTGTGTACACTACGACATACATGCACCTTTCAAAATTTGGCGCCGGAATTCAGGCAGGGTCTCGGGTCAAACAAGGGGACTTAATCGGATATGTTGGGGCAACTGGTCTTGCCTCCGGCCCTCACCTTGATTTTCGGGTCTTCATGAATGGATTTCCAGTCGATCCGCTCAAATTGAAATCGCCTCCGGCAAATCCAGTTACACCAGCCAACAAAGCTAACTTCATGTCTGTAAGGGACAAATTGCTGAAAGAGCTGAAAGGGTCAAAATCTTCCAGTACCAAAAAGAGATCATCGATTTGATAATCAACCTTTTTTCTCATCCGCCAGGGTAACATCAGACACAAATTGTCTTATTTGCTGCTCATCGTCTTTCCTGCAGATAAGTAAAATTTTTTGTGATTCAACGATGATGTAATCTTTTAACCCCTGAATAACAGCAATCTTTTCCTGAGGCATATTTACGATACACCCTTCCGAATCGTAAAGAAATATTTTGGTACCTGATACCGCATTCCCCTGGTCGTCATGCGGATGATTTTCGTAGAGAGAACCCCAGGTTCCCAAATCGGACCAGCCAAAGTCTGCCGTTAATACAAATACATTATCGGCCTTTTCCATGACGCCATAATCAATGGAAATATTTGGACATTCGGAGTAGCTTTTGTTGATAAAGAAGACTTCATCTGGGGTATTGATCAGTTTTTTGCCTTTTTCGAACAGGGCATTTACATCCGGGAGATATTTTTCAAGGGCTTTTTGTATGGTGGGTGCCGACCAAACAAAAATACCAGAATTCCAATAAAATTCACCGGTATCTACAAATACCTGAGCCATGGCACGATCAGGCTTTTCCGTAAAGGTCTTCACTTTGTAAAGATTTCCATAGCCATTGAAATCAATTTGTTCGTTCACCTGAATATAGCCATATCCGGTTTCCGGGCGGGAAGGCTGAATGCCTAAAGTCACCAATACCTCATTTTCACTTGCGAAGGTTAATCCTTTTTCAATTTCGCTGAGAAACAAGTCCTCTTTCAAAATCAAATGATCAGAAGGTGAAACAACTATTCTTGCCGTAGGACAAATACTCAATATTTTATAGGTTGCATAAGCGATGCAAGGGGCCGTGTTTCTTCTGAGTGGTTCGAGCAATACCTGGGATTCCTTGAGTAGGGGTAACTGATCCATTACCAGATCCTTGTACTTTTCGCTGGTAACAACAAAAACATTCGCCGCGGGCAAAATTCTGTTGAAACGCTCGAAGGTGAGTTGCAATAAGGTCTTACCAATGCCCAGAATATCAATAAATTGCTTCGGGCAATCGGAGGTACTTAGAGGCCAGAAACGGCTTCCTATTCCACCGGCCATGATGACGCAAAAATTTTTACAATTTTCCATGTATAGGCGATTTTTATCAAAATTAGCTTATTTTTTCAAAATCAACTCATATTCCGTTTAAATGCAGGCAGCAAAACGAGTCCACCCAATATTTAAATAATTTGTACTTTTATAAAAAAATTTCATGAAGGTTTTCAGTGAAATCGGAAGTTATTTTTTGTTGTTGTCAAGGGTCTTTAGCCGTCCGGAGAAGAGCCGTATCTATTGGCGTCAACTGATTCTCGAAATAGAAAAGCTGGGAATTCATTCACTTGGTATTGTTGCCATCATCTCGGTTTTTATGGGGGGTATCATTACCTTACAATTAACCTACAACATGTCTAGCCCATTGATGCCGACCTATCTTGTCGGTCTTGGGAACCGCGATACGCTCATCCTTGAATTCTCCTGTACCGTACTAAGTCTAATGCTTGCCGGGAAGGTTGGATCAAATATCGCTTCGGAAATCGGAAGCATGCGTGTTACTGAACAGATCGACTCACTGGAGCTAATGGGAGTCAATTCAGCGGCCTTCCTGATTCTTCCCAAAATTATTGCCGTGGTCTTTATCAGTCCAATACTGTTTATTCTTAGCGTCTTTTGTGGAATTATCGGCGGGTTGATTGCCGGGCCAATTTCGGGGGTAGTAACGGTGGCGACCTACATGGGTGGTATACGGACAATGTTTGTCCCGTTTTTCGTCACCTTTTCCATTATTAAGACACTGGTATTTGGTTTTTTGATTGCTACTGTACCCGCTTACCAGGGATACAATGTGCAGGGTGGTGCATTGGAGGTTGGTCGCGCCAGCACCCGGTCTGTCGTCAATACCAGCATACTAATTTTACTTTTTGACTTGATTTTGACTCAATTGCTGTTCAAATGATTGAAATTAAAAACATAAAGAAATCTTTTGAAGAGCGACCGATTCTTAAAGATATTACTACACTTTTTGAGAAGGGGAAAACCAATCTGATCATTGGTCAGAGCGGATCGGGAAAGACCGTCCTCCTTAAATCTATTGTACGGTTGATTGAGGTGGATGAGGGTGAAATTCTTTTTGACGGGAGAGATATACGGAAGATGAATTTCAAGGACATCAAACTTCTCCGACAGGAGATGGGAATGGTGTTTCAGGGAGGCGCCCTGTTCGATTCGCTCAATGTAGAGGAGAATGTTAGGTTCCCGATGGATATGTTTACCAACATGTCAGCTGCCGAGAAAAACAAGCATGTCGACTTTTGTCTCGATAGGGTCAACATCAAGGGGGCTCACCGTCTTTATCCATCCGAAATATCAGGAGGTATGCGTAAAAGGGTGGCCATCGCAAGGGCCATAGCTTTAAATCCTAAATATCTTTTTTGTGACGAACCAAATTCGGGCCTCGATCCGGTAACCTCTATTCTTATTGATAACCTGATCAAGGAGATTACCCTTGAATTTGATATAACTACTTTGATCAATACACACGACATGAACTCTGTGATGGAGATTGGCGACAATATCCTCTTTATCTCAGAAGGCGAAAAGGGATGGGAGGGGAACAACACACAAGTGCTTTTTACCAGAAATAAGAAACTCAACGAATTTGTTTTTGCATCACCCTTGTCAAAAAGAATTCGCGATTTGAAACAAAGGGAGGATGACGAATGAGACGACATTATCTTTTAATATTTGTTCTGCTGGCAATTATGGCTTGTTCAGGCCGCAGACTGCCTGATGGCGTTTTGCCAGCAAAGAAAATGATCCCCATATTGGTTGATATCCATCTTTCGGAAGCCATTAATAACCAAAAATTCAATATTTCATTGGTTAGGGACAGTTTACCCGAAATATTGTATCTCTCAGTTTGCAAAAAATATAAAATTGAGAAGTCTGTCATCGAAAAATCGCTCCTATATTATGGGAAACATCCCAATGAATATGTTCCGATTTACGATGAAGTATTGGATGTTTTGAGCGCGATGGAGGTGAAATCGCGAAATGATACCCTTAGGGCGGCCCGTGTCAGCGGATTTGATCTTGACACCTCCAAAACAAAGAAATCCCCAAAGGATGCTCCCCAAAAAAATTGAGGATTTACAGACAAAACTGACTCATGCGTAAAATCTCTGCACACCTGATCCTGGATGGGCTTGGTCACTGTTATACCAAAGGGATTGTGACACTCGATTGGGATGGGACAATCCTCAACATAGAGGATACGGGTGGTGCATTGCGTGAATCGGCAGAAGTTGAGTTCTTCAGCGGCATGCTGGTGCCCGGATTTATCAATGCCCACTGCCATCTCGAATTGTCGCACATGCACAATACATTCCCTGAGTCTGCCGGATTCGTGCCATTCCTTAAAAAGGTTGTTGAAACGAGGGCCAGTGAACCCGAATACATTTCGGAAGCCGCCGAAAAGGCCGATATCCTGATGTATAAAAATGGTATCGTCGCGGTAGGGGATATTGCCAATGGTACAACGGCGTTTGAAGCGAAGAAAAATTCATCTATTTATTATTTCACTTTTCTCGAAACGCTTGGATTTAATCCGGGACGTTCGGAAAAAGCTTTTCATTGGGCAGATAATTGCATAAAGCTTGCTGAATCAATGGGACTGAAAGGTTCCATCGTGCCTCATGCTCCATACTCGGTTTCCAATCAACTTTTTGAGGCTGTTGCAATTGAAGCTACGCGATCGGGCTTGCCCATTTCAATTCACAGCCAGGAAAGTTTGGCTGAAGATGATCTGTACAGGACTGGATCTGGGGAAATGGTTGATCATCTTCGGGATAATCTTGGGATTGAAACTTCTCATTTTACCCCAACAGGGGAAAGCGCTCTCCGAAGTACCCTGAAATTACTGCCAGTTGAAAACCACTTGTTACTTGTTCACAATCTATTTACGACACAAAGTGACCTGGATTATATTTCGACGGTGCGCAAGCTAAGCAATACTTGGTTTGTCTTGTGTCCGGGATCTAATCTCTACATTCAGAACCGGCTTCCCAACATTGACCTGTTCAGGAGAAACGAGCTGCAAATTTGTCTGGGAACGGATAGTCTTGCATCGAATCACCAGCTATCTATTCTGGAGGAGATGAAGATCATTCAGCAGGCCTCTCCTTCGATTCCATTGGATGAGCTTCTCGGATGGGCGACCATTCATGGGGCCAATGCCTTGGGAATAAGTGACTGGGCAGGTTCCATTGAGATTGGTAAACGTCCGGGTATCAATCTTTTAACCAATGTAGATTTCTCCGAAAGAAAACTATTTCCCGGGACCAGGCTGAAAAAAATATGCTAATTTTTAAATAATCAGAGTACATTCATGGCGACCTTTCTTTTTGACAAGACCATCTTCGGGCCACTGATAAGCAGGAGGCTGGGAATCTCACTGGGAGTCAACCTGCTTCCCAACGATACAAAATTATGCTCTTTCGACTGCATCTATTGCGAGTGCGGATGGAATCCTGACCGGAGACAACAACAGGTACATTTGCCAAAGCGATACGATGTACAAATACAACTCAAAAATAAGCTCATTGAAATGTCTGCTGAATCCCAACTTCCTGATGTTATTACCTTTGCAGGGAACGGGGAGCCAACCATGCATCCTGATTTTGCAGCCATCATTGATGATACCATCCAATTAAGGAATGAATTCTCCCCGAAATCGAAAATAGCCGTTCTGTCAAACGCTACCATGTTGCACAAAGCATCAGTTGTTGAGGCACTTAAAAAGGTTGACGACAATATTCTTAAACTCGACTCCGGCATTTTGGAGACAATTTTGTTGCTGAATAAGCCGGTTGGCAAGTTTGACTTAACGAAACTGACCGACCATCTTAGAAAATTTGATAGGGCGCTTGTCATTCAAACGATGTTCCTGAAAGGGACTTTTGAGGGTGTTCCTTTCGATAACACCACAGAACAGGAAATTGATAGCTGGATCAAACTTTTGAAGCTAATTCAGCCAAAATCAGTCATGATCTATTCCATTGCCAGGGATACCCCAGCCGACAATCTGATCGGCATCAAGTTGCAGAAGTTAGAGGAGATAGGCAGAAGGGTGAAAAAAGAGACCAGTATTTCGGTTCAGGTAAGTGGTTAACTAATAGATAAAAGGATGCAAATTGATATTCTTCAATTGACAGAGGGTGCAAAAAAGGCGAAAGGAACAACCGTCGTTATTGATGTTTTCAGGGCTTTTTCTACCGCATGCTATCTCATGGCTTCAGGAGCGGCAAGAATCATTCCGGTTGAACATGTTGAAGAGGCACTGGTTTTGAAAGGTCAAATTCCTAATGCCATACTTCTGGGTGAAAGAAACGAAAAAAAAGTGGAGGGATTCGATTTCGGGAATTCCCCAACCCATATTGCTGCGCATGATTTCAGGGATAAAACCATTGTCATGACCACCAGTTCCGGCACCAAGGGATTGATGAATGCAACGGGTTCAGACGAGATTCTGAGTGGCAGCTTTGTAAATGACGGGGCAACTGTCCGCTACCTGAAAATCAAAGATCCTTCGATCGTCAGCCTGGTATGCATGGGCTACGAAGGGAAGAGGCCAACCCAGGAAGATACTTTTCTGGCCGAATACATCCGGGCTAAAATATTGGATCAGTCCACTGATTTTAAAGGCATGAAGGAGATCCTGCGATATGGTGACGGGGCCCGCCTGCTGGATCCGAATAATCAAACATGGTCTCCCGCCTCAGATTTTGATCTTTGTCTGGATCTTGACCGGTTTGATTTCGTATTAAAACTTACCGACGAGGATGGATTGAAAGTACTTAAAGTGACTTACATATAAAATGAAAAGATACGATTTCGACGAAATAATTCCCCGCAGGGGCACAGATTGTGAAAAATACGATCATCTGGAGAGCCATTTTGGGAATGGCAATGCTATCCCTTTGTGGGTGGCAGACGGGGATTTCAGGGTACCTGATTTTATTACGGCTGCCATACGGTATCGGGCTGACCATGAAATATATGCCTACTCCTTCAGATCGGACGGGTACTATAACTCCATCATTCATTGGCAGCAAAACAGACATGACTGGCAAATTGAACGGGACATGATACTTCCAACCCAGGGAGTCGTGTCAACACTTGCCTCTATCATTATGGCGTATACTGAGGCGGGAGATAAAGTGATCATTCAACCACCTGTTTATACCCCATTCTTTACTTGTGTCAAAAATTGCGGACGGATCGTCGTCGAAAATCCACTTAAATTGGAGAATGGTTCCTATACCTTTGACTTTGAGGATCTCGTTGGCAAAATTGACAAGCAAACCCGCATGCTTATTTTGTGTAATCCGCACAATCCTGTGGGACGGGTGTGGAAGAAAGAGGAACTTTCTAAATTGGGGGATATCTGTTTAGAAAACAATGTCTTGATTGTATCAGACGAAATTCATTCTGACCTGATTTTCTCGGGATACAAGCACCTTCCGCTACCTAAAATATCAGAGCAGCTGGCTGCCAAATGTATTGTGTGCATGGCTCCGAGCAAAACCTTTAACATCGCCGGTCTTGCGAGTTCGTTCGTAATCATTCCCGATAAAAAAATCAGGCAAAAGTTCGATCATTTTCTCCGTACATTACATCTTTCAAATGGTAATTTATTTGGGAATGTTGCGCTTCAGGCTGCCTATCAATTTGGTATGGACTGGGTGAATCAACAAAATGCTTATTTAGAGGCCAACCGCGACTTTATGATGGCTTTTTTCCGGGACAAGATGCCTAAGATAAAAATGATTATTACCGAAGCGACCTATCTCGCCTGGCTCGATGTCAGGGAATATGGTCTGGGAGAAGCAGAGATGAACAGATTGCTGATCGACAAGGCTGAGGTTGTATTGAACAAAGGATCGATCTACGGGAAGGAGGGTGATGGATTTTTCAGATTGAATTTCGCATGTCCACGGCAGGTTCTGGAGGAGGCGCTTACAAGGATGGAAAACATTCTGGGAGGATAAACGCGCATCTATTTTACTCGCGAAAGTAGCGCTGAAGCAAAATTTCTGAGCTCGGTTTTTTCTGAATCTGTGATTGCTATTTGGTTAAGTTTTTCGATGCCTAGGTCATGGTAATGTTTCATGAGCGCTTTGGTCGCAGTGGCTGCTCCCGATTCGGAAAAGATTCTTCTGACTGCTTCTATTTTTTCCTTCTTGTCAAAATCGCTTTTGCTAGTCCATTCCAGTAACTTTGAACGGTTCCTTTCATCGCACAACTTCATGGCGCTAATTAAAAGGCAGGTTTTCTTGTTCTCGCAAATGTCGCCGCCAATCTTTTTCCCGAAAGAACGCTCCTCACCGTAAACATCCAGCCAATCATCCTGCAACTGAAAGGCTATGCCAATCGCAAGACCGAAATCATAGAGCAGTTGGCAATTCAGCTCATCCGCTCCGGCGAGCATGGCCCCGGTCTTTAAACTGCAGGCGATAAGAACAGCAGTTTTTAACCTTATCATTTCTAAGTACTCAACAATAGTCACCTGATCTTTTTCTTCAAATTCCATATCAAATTGTTGCCCTTCGCAGACTTCGATGGCAGTGGTAGAGAACAGGGTAAGAACAGATGGAAGTTTGGACGGTTCACATTGTGACAACATTTGAAATGACAGGATTGACATGGCATCTCCACTCAGGATAGCGCTGTTTTCGCTGTATTTGACATGTACTGAAGGAACTCCCCTACGGATTGCTGCATGATCCATGATATCGTCGTGCAACAGGGTAAAATTGTGAAATAGCTCAATGGCAGCAGCGGCTGGAAAGAAAGTTTCGGGATATCGGGAAAATAGGGAGGCGGCATGAAGCAGCAAGACAGGTCGGATTCTCTTGCCCCCGACTGCCAAGGAGTAGGCGATCGGTCCATACAATTGTAACGGAGCCGTGTTTTGTATGTTTTGAATCTCGGTCTGAAATCTTTTCTCGAACGATTCCAGGAGATATTGAAAACTAAGCATAGTTTATGGTTTCAAACTACTTCTCTGCCAGAAGGGCTTCCTGAACCGGCATCTCCTCATTGATCATCTTGCAATGACCAACAAAGCGTGCTCCAGGTTCTACCGAAAGTTTACCCATGGTCAGATTTCCGGTAATGGAGGCAGTTCCTTTGAGAGAGAGAAGATCTTTTACAGTAATTTCACCTTTCACATATCCCATTATTTCAGCGCTTGTGCAGCGAATGGTACCATCAATTCTGGAATCTGGACCAACAACTACCCTCCCTTTGCAATCCAGGTCGCCGATCAAAATACCATCAATCCGAATGTCTCCGGCCGACTCGATGTTTCCTTTGATTTTGGTATCCTGAGCGATGGTGTTCAGGGCTTTTACTTCGTTAATGACTGGTTTTGACATGATGTAATTTATTGTTCAGTTAAAAGCGCCGATGAAGATACGAATTCATGCCGGTTTTTAGCAATTGTCAGTAACAAAAAAATCCCTTTCGGGATTTTTTAGACGTTTTTGTCTAAAATTGAAATACTATTTTCAATTCGAACAATTAGACTGCTGCGCTCTTCTCGATCGCTAACTTACCTCTGTAGTAACCACATTCAGTGCATACGGTATGATATTTTACCGCTGCACCACAATTGGAACAGGATGAAATTTGTGCGGGTACGGCTTTGTCGTGAGTCCTGCGCTTATCTCTTCTCGTACTGGAGTGTTTGTGCTTAGGATGTGCCATTTTTAATAAACTTTACTTAATTACCAATAATTTTCTTTAACTCATTCCATCTTGGATCCTCCGGTTCATCTAAAGTTTTGCCATGGTGCCTTAGCTCTTCCAGTTTCTTGATCATAACTGGGTCGCACAAGCTTCTTCCATCTTCTCCATCGGGATGAATTCTACGGATGGGCAAACTTAAAATCACGAATTCATAGATATACTGGGCAATCTCAACCTCAAAGGCAGTCGGATGAAGATAGATCAATTCGGCCTCATCTTCGATCTGCTTTTCACTGAATTTAACCAACAGCTTTCTATTGCTCTCAACATGGTAACCAAAACTCTCCAGACAACGGTCGCAAACCAATTCAACGATTCCGTCAATATTGAAGGTCAAACTAAGATAGGTAGAGCGTTTTTCAAGTTCTACCCCAATCTTTAATTCACCTTTCTCAACCTCTGAATTCTCAAATTCTGCAAAGAAACGATCATCGACTGTAAAATCAAACTGATGCTTTCCTTCACTCAATCCTGAAAATGGAAGGGTATATTGCGAAAGGTAATTCATAATTATCCCTGTTAAAAAGCTTGGCAAAGGTATATAAAAATATTATACAAAACGGAAATGCGACAGTCAGGAAAATACTAAAGTGAAAATTATTGGGAAACCAATAATTTTCACTTTAGTATTTTCCTGACTGTCTGGCAGATGCCATCGATGTCAAATCCACATTCATGGTAAAGTTCCTGTTGCGTTCCCTGTTCCACGAAACGATCCGGGACACCTAAACGAACAACCGGTTTGGATAAACCAACCGAAGAAAAATATTCAAGCACAGCGCTCCCGAATCCACCATCAACAAGACCATCTTCAATGGTGATGATGTAGTCAAAGCGCGATCCAACCTCATCCAGGATTGCGGTATCGATTGGTTTGACAAATCGCATGTCGTAGTGGGCGACATGGATGTTATCCCTTGCTAAAATTTTAACAGCTTCCGTAACAAAATTACCGGGATGGCCAATTGAGAGAATGGCGACCCGATTTCCATCGGATATTTTGCGCCCTTTACCAACCGGGATTTCTGTAAAATCATCTTTCCAGTCACAGCAAACCCCGTTGCCACGGGGGTAACGGATTGCAAATGGCCCCTTGTTGGGGAGTTGTGCCGTGTACATCAGGTTTCG
The DNA here is from genome assembly GCA_023228025.1 of Prolixibacteraceae bacterium. Lineage (GTDB taxonomy): Bacteria > Bacteroidota > Bacteroidia > Bacteroidales > Prolixibacteraceae > CAINVV01. The sequence continues at coordinate 44,452 of JALOCD010000006.1, forward strand.
AAGTTCGAGCTCATCCATCGGAGCCGATACGGTCATATTGGGGATATTGCGCATGAAGGATAAATCAAAGACGCCGTGATGTGTGGCGCCATCTGCACCGACAAGTCCTCCCCGGTCCATGCAGAAGACAACATTCAGTTTTTGAAGTGCTACATCATGGATGATTTGATCATAAGACCTTTGCATGAAGGAAGAATAAATATTGACAAACGGGATTTTACCCGAGACAGCCATTCCCGCAGCAAAAGTTACTGCATGCGGTTCTGCAATACCAACATCAAATGCTCTTTCCGGCATCTCTTCCATCATGATATTCATTGAACACCCACTTGGCATTGCCGGTGTAATACCCACGATATCTTTATTCTTTCTGGCAAGTTCGAGCAATGTCTGTCCGAACACGGTCTGATATTTTGTCCCTTTTGGAGAAGAATCGGGTTCATTGAATATTTCCCCGGTTACCCGGTCGAACTTTCCCGGAGCATGCCATTTGGTCGCATCATTTTCCGCGGGGGTAAACCCTTTCCCTTTTTTGGTAAGTACATGCAATAGTTTGGGGCCGGGAATATCTTTGAGATCATGGAATATTTTGGTAAGTGCGATCACATCATGACCATCAACGGGCCCGAAATACCGGAACCCAAATGCTTCAAAAAGATTGCTGTCATTGAATACGATCGATTTCACGGCGTGCTGGTGCCTCCTAAGCAGAGTTTGCATATTCCTTCCTGCTTTTCTGAAATGCTTAAGGACCTGCCAAACACCCGTCCTAAGGTTGTTGTATGCCCTGGAGGTTTGCATTCGCACAAAATACTTACTGATTCCTCCCACATTGGGATCTATCGACATATTGTTGTCGTTTAGGATGACAAGCAGATCGGCATTGACACCTCCTGCATTGTTTAGCCCTTCAAATGCCAGACCACCCGTCATTGAACCATCCCCGATCACGGCAATCACTTTTCGGTTTTTATCGCCATTTAGCGCCGAGGCAATTGAGATTCCAAGGGCGGCAGAAATTGATGTTGAAGAGTGGCCAACCCCAAACGCATCATATTCACTCTCAGATAGATTTGGAAATCCACTGATTCCTTTGTATCGTCTGTTGGTGTGAAATTGTTTTCTTCTCCCGGTTAGGATTTTGTGGCCATAGGCCTGATGTCCTACGTCCCAGATCAGTTTATCGTATGGGGTATTGTAGACATAGTGCAACGCGACTGTCAGTTCAACCACTCCCATGCTGGCTCCGAAGTGTCCCGGATTGCACGAGGATTCCCGTATGATCAAATCCCTTATCTCCGCACAGACTTTGGGCAAATCTTTCTCTCTAAGTTTTTTAAGATCAGACGGGTAGTCAATATTTTCAAGCAAATTCGCCATTCACACCAAACTTATTCCGGAACCGGATTTCAAAATAATATACCGGCAACAAAGATAGACTTAATTAATTTATTTGACCGTCCAGGCACTTTTTAGGGTGTTTGCTTCCAGCGACTCCACAAAAAGCTCTCCTCCCTGGGTATAAAGTATCATCTCTTCCTGACTCCCAATTGGTGAGAAACAGGTGCTGATCCCTGATTCTCCTTGATTGGCAAATATCTCAATAGAGGACCTGTCGAGCAAAATTTCAAGTTCTATTTTTCCATCTATTGGTTCGAGAGGCATTTTTACACCGTTCACATCCAGGATTTTTTTTGCCGTATCATAGTGTATGTCCGTACCGTTTGCGGCTTTGCCACTTCGAACGATAAATCCAAAACTATCAGCGCTTTTAAGTTGCAGAATGGCATGAATCGTAACAGCATCCCCCTTAATTCCGTTCAATAGATTACCGTTAATTCCGGGTATCAGGTTCTTATTTTTTTTGCGGATCTCTTTGTCATTGAGACTGGATATGGCTTCAATTGGTTTTCGGCAAAGCACCATCCCTTTCTTTGTCGATCGCAAAGTCAATTCTGTGGGAATGCTCATCTGACCATTGAATGCCATATCGGGAAACTCCCCTCCTCTCATCCATGCTATTTGAATTACTCTTCCTTTGGGGGCGTTAAATAGCGTTTGTGTTGCATAAAAATTCTTGCCGAAATCGAGTTTTTGAAGATTTGTCTCCGGTTTAAAAGAGAGGCCATCAAACTGTCCAATCTTGTATTCCCCTTCACCACTTAGCGTTACCCATCTTTTTTCATTGCTGCTTCCCTCGATCGTTAATTCAAATATATCAGGGCACTCACCAAATCCTTCCAAATGACTGCAATATTTCCAGTGCAACAGATCCGCTGAGTTGTAAAATGTGATTCCTCCCCTTTGGCCATTTTCCCCCCTGCTGCGAAACAATGCCAAAATCCATTTGCCGGTTGGTGCATGGAAAAATACTTTTGGATCATGGGCATTCCCTCCTGGATTGGCTATGATTGGATTATTTGCATATTTATTCCAGGTAATCCCTTTGTCCTGACTAACTGCCAGATTTTGATTTCCTATACTATCAGAATAAAAGATCAGCATAGGTTTTTCATCTTTCCCTTGCAAGCCACTCACATTCAATGAATCAACAATGGCACTTCCAGACGTGGATTGCGATGACATCAACCCGGCAGCTTTCTCCTCCAGGATAAAGGCAGTTGGTAATTGTTGCCAATGGATAAGATCTTTGCTTACCGCGTGACCAATTTGGTCACTATAAGTTTTGTTGGTAATTGAAACATTGTGGTAGAAAAGATGATAATCACCTTTGTAATGCACAAATCCACCGGATTCAAAAAGCCAGTTTTTTTCAGGTGAAAAATGAAATTGTGGCCTGTATTTTTCGTTGTAAAGTTTTTTATCCGACTTTGCCGAAACCAGCAAGCACAGTAGAAAAAGGGAATATATTAACTGCTTCATAAACCTGGAAGTAAAGATTCATTCACATTCGTTAAGGAATTTTTCAAATATACAGTTAATACGAAAGCATTAACCGCAAAGCCTTCATAAATCTTCAACGGATAAAATCTTACTTTTGACCCAAAAATTAGTTCACTTTAGTCACTTCAGCGCACTTCTAAAAAAGACAGTATGAAGAACAATATAGAGATTATGGCCCCGGTTGGCTCCTATGAATCGCTGATGGCCGCCATACAAGGTGGTGCCGGATCAGTTTACTTTGGCGTCGAGCACCTCAACATGCGGGCAAGGTCGGCCAATAATTTCACGCTTGAAGACTTAAGGGAGATTGCCAGACGAGCCGGTAATGCTGGAGTAAAAACTTATCTTACTGTCAACACGGTTGTTTTTGATGAAGAGGCGGAGACCCTGAAAAGGATCATCGATGCGGCCAAAGATGCTGGCGTTTCCGCGGTGATCGCATCCGATTTGGCAGTCATTCAAACATGCAGGGCTATTGGCATGGAGGTTCATATATCTACGCAACTGAACATTACCAATTACGAGACGGTGAAATTTTATGCCCAGTTTGCCGATGTGATGGTGTTGGCCCGCGAAATGAACATTGGCAGGGTTTGGGAAATTTCAAACAAAATCAAAGCGGATAACCTGTGCGGTCCGGGGGGAGGGTTAATCCGGCTGGAGATGTTTGTCCACGGCGCTTTGTGCATGGCAACTTCCGGCAAGTGCTATCTCTCGCTGCATGAAATGAATTCATCCGCCAACCGTGGTTCTTGCATGCAAAGCTGTCGAAGGGCATACACTGTAACTGACAAGGAGACGGGTGCGGAATTGGAGATTGACAACGAATACATCATGTCACCCAAAGACCTTAAAACCATTCATTTCCTGAACAAAATACTCGATGCAGGTGTTACGGTTCTTAAAATTGAAGGGCGTGCCAGGAGTGCCGATTACGTGAAATGTGTTGTAGAATGCTACCGCGAAGCCGCCAATGCCTATCTGGAGGGAACCTATACAGAAGCGAAGATAGCGGACTGGAATGCGAGATTGGCTACCGTTTTTAACAGAGGTTTCTGGGACGGATATTACCTGGGGCAGCGCCTTGGGGAGTGGAGCGGAAATTACGGGTCACTGGCAACCAAAAGAAGGGTCTATCTTGGCAAAGTAACCAATTTCTTTACCAATATCAGCGTTGGGGAGATAAAGTTGGAAACCGGCCCATTGCACCCTGGGGATGAAATCCTGATTACCGGACCAAGCAGCGGCGTGATGCAAACTACCGTAGATGAGGTTAGGGTAGAGATGCAACCGGTAGATGAAGCGCCAAAGGGTTCTTACTGTTCAGTAGCGGTTCCATCTAAAGTAAGGCGCTCAGATAAAGTGTATAAAATTGTGGATGCTTCTCAGGTAAAATCACAATAGTTTTCGATTAACACCCGATTCGATTATATTTTTTTGTGGCACTCCTTATCCTTCATAAAATATTATTTTTACGATGGAATAGTTTGTCAATTATGGGGAAGCGGATGTTGTTTGTTGTCACGCTTGTTCTGATCGCAGGGATTTTTGCCGGGTGGTACTTCTTTGCCAAGGAATCAAGATATTTCGGTACATCGCCACTCAGAGCTGTTCCTGTAGAAGCCCCTTTCTTTGTCAGGATCCGCAACCTCGGTGAGTTTGCAGAAAAGGCTGCCAAAAGCAGTAGCTGGAAGTCACTGCGGGATATCGGTGAGGTAAATGAAATCTATGCTGGGTTTGTTTTTTTGGATTCCTTAGTCCAACAAAACAAAATGAAGGGGAATTTTCTCCTTCACAAGGAGTTGTTGTTTGTACCCGAAGGGAAAGCGAATCTTTATCTGCTTAAAATAGAGAGTCTTACGGAAAAGAGCACTCTCAACTCCATGATTTTCAACTATTTTCATGGTAGAAATATCATTTCGACAAGTGAGAATTACCAAAATGCAATGGTCCAGAAATTCGAATGGAGATCCAATGAGAAGAAGAGACAATTCCTCTATACCTTTTTCATGGGAGTTTTAATGGCCTCCACGGATAGTTCAAACCTGCGCAAGGCGATTGATCAAATGGATCAACCTTCAGTTTTGGATGATCCTGACTATCGTAAGATCAATATGAATACGGCAGAAAATGCCGATATCAATCTATTTATCAACCACAGGACATTCCCTTCTTATTTGTCCGGATTCTATACGGATTCATTGGCTACCGGTATGCTGGAACCCAATTATGCAAGATGGACAGAGGTGGATGTCATCCAAAAGGAGAATCAATGGCTCGTCAATGGATTTACAGTGACCGATAGTCTTGGGACTTGTTATCTCGATCTCTTTAGGAGACAAAAACCGATGCCAAACTCCTTGATTCAATGGATGCCTACTACAACCTCATTCTTTGTCACACAAAACCTATCTCAGCCGGTTCGTTACCTCGAAGATTACACCGGTTACCTTCGGAAGAACAACAAAATAGGACTTTACGATGGAGCGATTGATGATGGATCAAAGGAACTAAACATCAATATTTCACAATACTTAAAGGACAACTGGTCAGGTGAAGCCGCCATTATTTATACCAATCAGAACCTGGAAGATCGTTATGACAACCGGTTTTTACTGCTGAAGGTTCAATCCGGTTCAAACGATCCATTGGTGAATGCCGTTAGCAAATGGTTTGCCGGCAGCAAAGATCCTCACGATGTTGAAATAACCGACGCCAGGAAGAACAACATATTCAAGTTCCCGGTCAATTATTTTGGAAGACTTTTGGGGGATCTTTATTTTGGCTCCGTCAGAACAAAATGGATAACTGCCGGAGATGGGTATATTCTGATGGGACCTACAGCCGGCTCTTTGAAACGGTACCGGAATTTAATTCAACGAGGCGCTCTTTTGCAAAGTGAACCGACTTATGCAAAATCAAGCACGAGGCTTGCAAAAAGTTCCAACTTTTACCTGTGGGCCCTTCCGGGGCAGTCATTCCCATTTTTCGAACCAATCATCAGAAGTTTGCCATATAAGAGGATTGAGGAGGCGAACAAAAGTCTTGGTAAAATGGAGAATGCATTTTGGCAGTGGGGTTTTGAAAACGGACATTTTTACAATACCGCTTCACTTTTTACCAATCCTGATGCCAAACAAATGATTGTTCCTTTCTGGATGTATCCGCTCAAAGCAAAGGTAAGGAACAAATGTCAGATTTTTCCTAATCTGTCACAAGGCATTGGAATGGGGATCATTTTTCAGGATCAGGACAATTGCCTTATTTGTCTGGACCGAGAGGGTTCAGAACGCTGGAAAATCAATCTTGATGGACTGGTTCTTGGAGGCATCAACGCGATCGAAGCCAATAAGGGCGGAGACAAACGGTTGCTTTTCAATACCCGTGATGCCATTCACCTGATCAACGGAAATGGATCAGAAGTCAAGAAATTTCCTGTACGGTTAAAATCACCGGCAACCAATGGAGTAGTCGCATTTGACTACGATGGTAAAAGGGATTACAGGTTCCTGGTTGCCTGCAGCGATCATAAAATCTACAACTTTGATAAATCAGGCAAAATGATTCCCGGTTGGCAGCCCAAAACCTATTTGGGAGTCGTCGAATTTCCGGTCCGTCTTTTCACGGTTGGTACGAAAGATTACGTGGTCTATTTTGACCGAAAACGCACCTACGTCGTAGACAGGCAGGGACGGGAGAGGGTGAAAATACATGACGAATTTGTGCACTCCCGGAATGAGTTATCGATGTTCAAATTCCAGGGAATGCCGGTCAGCATGGTGACAACCGATGAGCGCGCAAATGTCTGGCTTCTTGGATTTGATGGCTCTTCAACAAAAGTCACAACTTCAAACTATTCTGCCGGCCACTATTTTATTCCTGTTGATTTTTCGGGAGAGGGCAGGATGGATTTTCTATTCTGCGACAAGCAAAAGGTCGCAAGGTACGATGCCTCAGGTAAAATGATCTTTGATTTAAAGTTGGATATGAATATTGACCAACCTCCGGTGTTATTGGATCATGGGGCGGAGAAAATAATTGTATTGACATCAAATGTGGACAATAGGAGCATCCTGCTAAGAAAAGATGGTACAATTATTGATATCTTTCAGCAGGATAAAGGTATTCCTCCTGTCCAGGGATATTTTAATGACAAAGGTGAGGTTGTAAATTTATTGGTAGCATCACCGGAAGGGTATTTGTCCAACTATCAAATACAGCTAAAAAATGAAAAATAATCGGATTTTGTATCTGCTTCTTTCGATAACCCTCTTGTTTGGATCGTGTCATTTGTCCGAATTTGATTTGTCCAAATATGCCGTTCCAACCGGCCTAAGTCCGGTCGTTTACCGGCCATTTTCCTTTGGGAGTTATCTTGTGAAGGATTATGCAACAATCAAGGAACTAGGAAGTACACCTGTGTTGGCTGATTCGATCGTATTTAAAAAAATTCAATATCCCTTCAATGGTATGTCATTCAATACAAGCGGAAGTGATTCGATGGTGGTCATTGTGAAGACCATCAATGAAACCCCAATGAAATATAGTTATAAGCTGATATTCCATGGCCAGGGTTTTGATGACTCCACCATGGTCAATTCAAGGAGTAAAAGCAAATTCCTGGCAGGTGGATTTCTTAATCCAACGGGAGATGTCATTGAAGTTTCGAAAGATTCACTTGAATATAAACTGGATATGCAAAGTGTCTTGAAAATTGCCAATGCAACACAAATAGACCTTGCCATAACGCTTTATAAACCGGATACAGGCAGCGTATTGGCCAATGGGTTAAAAAATTCGACCATCTCATTTTACATTGGTTTCAGGGCGCCTATCAACCTTTTTAAACTCAAAACATGAGACGGGGTAAATATCTGCTCATCGGTGTATTCACCTTGCTTCTGAATGGTTTAAACGAGGTTAATGCACAGCCAAATACGCTCTATTTTTTGAAAGGGGTTCCGCAGACCAAAGATCTGAATCCTGCCAGGCCCGGCATTGAAAGTGGATTCTACATCAGTTTACCCTTGCTCTCAAAGATTGATCTTTCTGCCAATACCAACAACTGGAGCTTCAATGACCTAATCCACAGGGGAACCGGTTTGAAGGCAGATTCAATGGTGTGGGACTTCAAAAAATATCTGGGTGCACTTGGTAAAAACAATTTCCTGATGGAATCTGCAGCCTGGACCTTATTTGAAATGGGGTATAAAAAGGAGGATATTTTTTATGCTTTTTCATGGACAGAGCGCGAGTATGCCGAACCCTTTTTTACAAAAAGCCTCGCTGAGCTTTTGTATTACGGGAATGAGCCATATTTGGGAAGTGTCTATCAATCAGGATATTTTGGGTTAGGAGCTGCGCATTACCGCGAATTTGCCTTCACTTACGCCAGGGAATTGAAGAAGGGAATCGGAATTGGTATAACCGGCAAATTGCTTTTTGGATTGGCTGGTGCAAAAACTTCGGGATTGAATTTCATCATGGGAATGCCCATTGATGGCAACCAAATCGATGTGGGAGCAACAGGGAAAGCGCTATTTTCAGCTCCTGTTGATATCCAGTTGTTAAATAATCCCAATGGTTATCAGGCTATTGCAAAAAATAATTTTGGGACCGGCAGTTATCTTGCCAACTTCGGAAATCCAGGGCTTGCGGTTGACCTGGGATTTACCAACAAAATTAGTAAGAAGTTGGAGTTATCAGTCAGTCTGATAGACTTGGGCTTCATCTCCTGGACCAAGGATGTGAATGCGTTTACAGAAAATGGGCATTTTATCGTACGTGGAATAAATCTGAATACGCCCACTTCCACCAACAATCCTCCAACTACCACGGATGTTCAGGGTTTGTTTCTGGCTTTCAGGGATAGCCTGCGCACCGCCTTTTACCCGAATCAGAATACGAAAACCTTCTCAACTGTGTTGCCGGTGAAGTTGTATGTTGCCGGTGAATACAAGATGAGCGAGCAGGTGACTTTTGGGGGATTAGGTCGCGTTAGGATGTTTAACAACATGATACATACTTCCTTAACAGCTTCTGTCAATGCCAGGTTATCCAATAAACTCTCTATGTCGGCCAGTTATTCCGTTATGGAGTCGACATACGACAACCTTGGTTTTGCCGCTGCCTATAGGATTGGAGCCGTCCAAATTTATGCAGCAGCCGACAATGTTCCCTCTTTTTTCGAGCCGACAACTGCCAGAAACACAAATTTGAGGGTTGGAATCAATTTGATCTTTTACGATGAAGTCAAATCGAGGAAAGGCGTTTACAACCGACGTCCAAAAAGGGCAGGTCCTGGCTGTCCGCTCGTAAGGGATAACCTCTGATAAAATTTACTATTTTTGTGCGCAGTTGTTATTTGGTTAAAGTATGACACTCTTTATCATTTTGAATATAGGGACCCTGTTTGATACCATCTTTATCCTGCTGCTTGTCTATTATGGGTTTAGATTTTTTTTGAGGTATTTTGGTCCCAAAGTGGTTGAAAAAGCCGCGGATAAAATATATCGTGACCTAAAGGCACAGGATGAGGCCAGGCGACGGACTGAACCCTCTTCACCGGGAAAAGTGACGGTTGAGAGACCGGAGAAAAAGGATAAACTCTTTCGGCGAAATGACGGGGAGTATGTCGATTTCGAGGAGGTCAAATAGTCATTTTGCAAATTCAATCACCCGTAACACCCTTATAATTAAGCTTTAATACAATACGATTCAATATGAACCAGGAAGATCTTTTTAAGAAGCTGATCGCGCACAGCAAAGAGTATGGATATATTTTTCCCTCCAGCGAAATTTACGATGGTCTGGGGGCAGTTTATGATTACGGGCAAAATGGGGTTGAACTGAAAAACAACATCAAAAAATATTGGTGGGATTCCATGATTCTCCTCAATGAGAATGTCGTGGGAATAGATTCTGCCATCTTTATGCACCCAACTATCTGGAAGGCCTCCGGTCATGTGGATGCATTCAATGATCCCTTGATCGACAACAAGGATTCCAAAAAAAGATACCGTGCGGATGTCCTGATAGAAGAGGAATTGGCAAAAATTGAAGGCAAAATTGACAAGGAAATTGAAAAGGCCCGAAGTCGATTTGGCGATTCCTTCGATGAAAAGGTTTTCAGAGAGACCAATCCAAGAGTGCTGGAGAATCAGAAAAAATGGAATGATTTGCACACGCGCTTTGCCAATGCATTGAACAATGGGGATTTGGCAGAATTGAAGCAGATCATTGAAGACAACGAAATTGTCTGTCCGATTTCGGGCACCCGCAACTGGACCGAAGTTCGACAGTTTAACCTGATGTTCTCTACCGAGATGGGTTCAACAGCCGACAGTTCGTTGAAAATATACCTACGACCGGAAACTGCTCAGGGTATCTTTGTGAATTATCTCAACGTACAGAAGACAGGACGGATGAAAATTCCTTTTGGGATTGCTCAGATAGGTAAGGCCTTCCGCAACGAAATCGTGGCCCGTCAGTTTATCTTTCGGATGAGGGAGTTTGAGCAGATGGAGATGCAATTTTTTGTACGCCCCGGCACAGAACTTAAATGGTTTGAGCTATGGAAGGAGACACGGATCAAATGGCACAAAGCCCTGGGATTTGGCGAATCCAACTATCGTTTTCACGAGCACGAAAAACTGGCCCATTATGCCAATGCTGCTGTCGACATCGAGTTTAAATTCCCATTTGGATTCAAAGAGGTGGAGGGTATACATTCGCGCACCGATTTTGACCTCTCGCAACACCAAAAATTTTCCGGCAAGAAAATCCAATATTTCGATCCCGAGCTCAATGAATCATACGTTCCATTCGTCGTGGAAACCTCAATTGGTGTCGACAGGATGTTTCTGCAAATCATGTCTGCCTCCTATTTCGAAGAGGAGATTGAAGGCAGCGATGGCAAAAAAGATATCCGCGTAGTACTTAGGCTTCCGGCACCTCTGGCTCCAGTCAAACTATGTGTGATGCCGTTGATCAAGAAGGAGGGCCTTCCTGAAAAAGCACGTGAAATCATCGATGAACTTAAATTCGAATTCAACTGTCAGTACGACGAAAAGGATTCTATCGGGAAACGCTACAGGCGCCAGGATGCCATAGGAACACCTTTCTGCGTAACAGTGGATCACCAAACCATGGAAGACAATACCGTAACCATCCGCTACCGCGATTCCATGGAACAGGAGCGGGTAGCCATCGACCAGGTAAAATCAATTATTGCCGGTCAGGTTAACCTTAGGAGGTTATTTGATAAACTGAAGTAATAAAAAGAGCCGGAAGGCCTTTTTTATTTTGGGTTTTACTTCTTTCTGAGGTAGTTGCTGAGTACAAACAAGGCTCCTGTCAATATGAAAGGAAGATTGATCACCAACACAATTCCCAGCGCTATCCAGATCGAACCTGAACGATGATAATTCAGTAAGAAAATGGATGGACTGAAACCAAGTCCAACGACCATTAAGATGATTCCGCCGATTTTTTCCCATTTCCATGCTACCACAAGAATAGCTATTAAGACATAAGAGGGAATCAAATGGATCAGGAAATCCCGAATCTGTTCCCAAACAGACAATCCGGGAGCAAAAGAATCTAGTGCAAACATGCTGAGAAACAGGATAGCCAAAATGCAAAGCACCCTGGGTATCCAATGGAACCAATACGCTAAGTTTTTCATTGATTGAAATTTTGGTTCTTTGGAATAAGGATAAAGGATAAAGTCAAAAGGATAAAGTTAAAAGGATAAAGGATAAAGTGGGCATCCAAGTAAACTGAACATTCCCTCTTTTGGTAAGAAATTCATCTGCATTTATTGTGCAAATACATGGAGTCCAACACTTTATCCTTTTAACTTTATCCTTTATCCTTACTTTTCACTTATTTATCTCAGTTTCAAGTATCCCAAGGACCTCGTCAGTAGCTTTTTGGCTCTCTTCAACCGTTGAAATTTTCTTCATGTACTTGATGACTTTGTCCTTTCCAACAATCAGAAGTACCCCCTTCTCGTTGCAATCCCCAAGTCCCAGGGCGGTTGGCAAAACACGCGACTCATCAAGCAGGATGATTGAACCGGCGTATTGCTTCTCTTTTTGTCTGGCTTTCATCCGGATACCGGCATTTGGAATCCACGTATCCTTGCAATTGGCGATTCCGATGCCCTGGTAAAGTTTTTCGTCGAATTTTTTGGCTTTAACTGCATCAGAAAGCTTGTCATTGACATCTTTCACATCAGGATCGGTATATTGGAGGAGCAATACCTTTTCACCAACAAAGGGAATCTGCTTAGGTTGATTGTTGGGATCAGATATCATCAGGGAGGTCATGGTTTTTCCAACCACCTCACCGGTTTGTGCTTTCACTGCCAAAGGAAGCAGATAAAAAGCGCATAGGATTCCGGCAAAAAGTAATAGGCTGCTTTTTCCAGAAATGAGATTTCTTTTCATGTGTAAATAATTTGTTTTTTAATTGCCACATGGAATTCGCATGTTGTTTATATTCACTTCGATTGGTGATTTACAAACATGCTCATTTCATACGTTCAAATTTTAGTCTTAAAATAAGGTTACATCTTTGATAAAGGTAGAAATAATTATATTACAACTCTCATCTTTCATCTCTCAACTCTCAACTCTCAACTCTTCCCTGTCATCTTCTCAAAGATCTCCCTCTGGCTAATCAGCGCTTTGACCTTGTCTGCCGGATCAGTTCTGCACTCCAGCAGAATCCAGCCTTCGTATTTGTTTTTGAGAAACAGGTTCATTAAATCCTGGTAAGGATAGGTTGTGTCGTCGAGTTCCCTGACATGACAGATATCCCCAATGCGATCTTTCACGAGGTTGAAATTGGCCTCCAAACCGTTCCCAATAAGATCCTGTGGATTACAATTCCAGCAGACTGTAGCATTCGGATGGTTGGCCACATCCATGATGGCCTTGATATTGGGAAGTTCCTGGGTCTCGTTGCCGTGTACTTCCAACCTAAGTTTTTGTCCCATGTCGGCCCCAAACTTTGCCAGTTCATTCAATGCAAGGCCTATCTGTTCGATGGTCTTCTCGTGCGGGATACCCGTCCGGAGCTGGTTGGGTTTTACCTTTACTCCTAATCCCCCAATATCATGGCTAAGTTGGAAGAATGCCTTTGTTTGTTCTATAGACTCACGCAATTTGGCTGGTTCAGGGTAATCAAATTGCTGGTTTGTTCCCATACCAATGATCTGAACGGGACTGTCGCTGAATTTCTTTCGGACAGTCTTGCGTTCTTCAGCAGTTAAGGCAGTGGAAACTTTGTGGGCATGCTCCACACGGAGTTCTACCCCATGAATGGACGAAGCCGTTAGGTTTTTGATAAGCGTATCCTGATCCCAGTCTTTTCCCCATAGGTAGGTTACAAACCCAAGTTTTATATGTTGCTTTTTATCCTTTCCAAAGGCAAGCTGGCCCGTAGGTAAAACCATTGCCCCAGTCAACAGCCCCAGGTTCATTAAAAAAGTTCGTCTACTGTCTTCTTCTCTTTTTTTCATTTTTTTGTATTTGGATAAGTGTATTGATTGGTTCTCAAGGTATAAAATCCATTGTCAACAAATTTAGCGAATTATTGTCTATCCATCGAAATAGTTAAAAATTGGTTAAAAAAAGGTTAAAATAGTGAAGTTGCTTCTTGTACGCTCACCTGAAATTTGTGGACAGGTCGACGCGCATGAAAGTTTGTATATGTCATAAAATCAACTGCATATGAGTTGTTCCGTGTCAGAAAAAAGGCGTTGCGATACTCGAAAACAATCTTATTTAGATCATATAAAAATTGTATTGGATGTTTTGAAGGTGTAACGAATAGAAATGTCGGGCGTCTTATAGTTGACTTGCAAGTTGAACAGTAATTGAATTTTTTAAATCACTTTTTTAAATTTATTAGTCATGAAAAAGATAGTTTTAACCACCGCGTTGATCCTCATAATCAGTTTAGCCACTTTTGCCAATCGGGTATTGTTTGAGGGTCATTCTAATTCTCAATTCGGAGATTATAAAATTGAAGCATTGGATAACCATATGTCTTTTAAAGGCAAGGAGCTGGATCTGTATCAAATTACCTATGAAAAGAATGGTTTACAAGTCATTGTGGCTCTCGACAAAATAAAAAAATGCAAAAAGTATTATGTTTTGTCAGACAAGTTACCCATCCAGTATGAATGTAATGGAGTCTATTTCGGGGTAAAGTTGATGGACAATGATCTTTTATACAACGGTTTTCCAATCACTCTGGATAGTGTAAACAAAGCTGAATATTACAGCCAAAGGGTATTGGCAACCGGGATAACGGATACACTTGAACATTTAAACCTGATTGCCGCCTATTACCCAGGTTTGTATAAGGCATAAACGACGATACAGGTTTGATCCCTCTGGAATATGGTATATTGGATTCTATTTTCCAGATAAAAGAAAGGCATTAGAAGGTGCCTTTCTTTTGTTTTATGTATTCACTTGCGACAACCAAATCTTCCGGATGGGTGATTTTTAAGTTGTCCCTGTTTCCGGGCACCATTCTGATAGGTACTCCATATTTTTCTACGACAGAGGCATCATCTGTGAATGATAGGTCCCATTTTTGAGAATAGGCATCTTTAAATATTTTCCAACGAAATACCTGTGGGGTTTGAACAGTATAAAACAGTCCTCTGTCGACAGAGGCTGATTCTTCCAGGGTGCCGCGACGCAACGATTCGTTCAAGGGAAGGGCCGGAATTGCGGCACCAGTTTCGGCGGCCTGGTTGAAACAGTTGGTGATTGTCAACTGAGAGACAAGCGGGCGAACGCCATCATGGACGGCAACCAGGTCTGTTTCTTCCATCGCATCCAATCCGTTTTTCACGGAGTTGAACCTTGTTTCCCCTCCCGTCACAACCAAATGGGTGTGGTCAAAATCATATTTGATGCACAGCTCATTCCAATAACCGATTTGTGATTCAGGCAAAACAACAACCACTGAAATGGTCGGATCAAATTCAATGAAACATAAAATAGTCCACATCAGGACGGGGTAGTTCTCCAGTAAAAGAAACTGTTTTGGAAGATCACTCCCCATTCTGGAACCATTTCCTCCTGCCACGATGATGACACTTTTTCTCATGCTTTACCTTTTCACTTTGTCCCGTAAAATCCTTATACAAAAATAGCTATCAGACTTTACATTGATCCCCTGATTTGATTATTTTTGATTTTCACTAAATCCGCATTCAAATGAAAGATATTCTTCAGTTTCTAAAGGAACTTGATCTCAATAATGAAAGGGCATGGTTCGATGCAAACCGGAGCCGGTACGAAAAAACAAAAAAGGATTTCCTGGATATTACTGCCTCCTTCATTGACGAAATCAGGAAGTTTGATGTAGAAGTGCCACTTCTTCAACCAAAGGATTGCATGTTCAGAATATTCAGGGATGTTCGCTTTTCGAATGACAAACGACCGTTTAAAACGAATTACGGAAGTTACATCGCCAGGGGTGGAAGAAAATCGGGTTTTGCAGGCTATTACATACACGTACAGCCTGGTGAGTACTTCATCTCGGGAGGGGTTTATATGCCACTTCCGGAGCATCTTGCAGCCATCCGTCAGGAGATCTATTACCACACCGATGAATATCGTCAGATTATTGAGAAAGAACCGTTTCAATCTACTTTTGACCAGCACTATTTCGATCCGCTGAAGACGGCCCCCAAAGGTTTTCCCAAAGATTGGGAGCATATATCCTTGATCAAAAACCGGTCATTTGGTTTTGGAAAAAGCCTCACAGAAAAAGAGTTGCTCGCTGATGATTTTATTGAAAAGAGCGCCCAGATTTTTCGGTTATTGCTCCCTGTAAACCATTTTTTCAACAGGGCAATCGAAGACAGCGGGAAAGATTAAGTTTGGATATTATTCCCTGCAGATCCTTTCAATCTGTCATTGTGACGACGTAAATATCACTTACACAACGTTATAAAGCTACGCAAAAGTAAAAATTAATTTTTACTTTTGCGTAGCTTTTTTAATATACATAAAATAGAATGTCCGCATGAAAAAAACGCTTTTGCTTATAATGATCCTTGCATCAACCTCAATAATCAAAGCCCAGAATGTTCAATTGCATTATGATCTGGGAAAAGATCGTAAGTTCCCATGGACCCACATAGAGATGTTCAAACCCGACAAATGGGGAAGCAACTTCTTTTTCATAGACATGAATTACGGGGAAGGAGAAGTTCATGGTGTAAGTATGGCTTACATGGAGATTTCACGCGCTTTGAAATTTTGGAAAAGTCCGTTTGCATTGCATGTTGAATTCAATGGCGGGTTTGGACAATTCACAACCTCTATGCCACTGAATGGTGCATACCAAATCAATAATGCATGGCTGTTTGGAGGTGAATATACCTGGAATACCAAGGATTTCTCTAGAATATTTACCCTTCAGGCGATGTACAAGACCATTCAGGACAAAAACAAAGCTGCCTTTCAGATTACCGGCGTCTGGACTATACAGATGCTAAAAAACAAAGTTACTTTTTCAGGATTCGCTGATTTCTGGAGAGAAGATAATTTTGTTGGAACTTCCGATATGACCAAATACGTGTTTCTAACCAAACCACAATTGTGGTACAACTGCACTGAACACCTCTCACTGGGTACCGAGGAGGACATTAGCGCCAATTTTTCCGGACACAAAGGATTTATGGTAAATCCAATGCTTTCGGCAAAATGGACTTTCTAATTTAATTCTACTGACATGCTGGAAAAACTATTCAAATTAACTGAAAACAAGACGAATATAAAGACTGAGATCATTGCAGGCGTTACAACCTTCATGACCATGGCCTATATTCTCTTTCTGAACCCGAATATCCTTGCTTCAACAGGGATGGATAAGAATGCTGTTTTTTTCGCTACCGCGATATCGGCGGGATTTGTAACCATCGCCATGGGTCTTGTCGCCAATTTCCCAATTGCTTTGGCCCCGGGAATGGGCCTTAATGCACTTTTCGCCACAGTGGCCCTAGCGGGTGTCGGTATGCCATGGAGAGTTGCCTTGGGAGCAGTATTTATCTCGGGAGTTATCTTTATCATTTTGACTATAACCAAGATTCGTCAGATATTGGTCGTTGCGGTTCCTAACTCGCTAAAAAGGGCTATCACAGTAGGTATTGGGCTTTTCATCACCATCATCGGGTTGAAACTTTCGGAGATCATGGTGGTTGGAACCAGTTTGATTCCTCCTACCCTCGAAGCAGTTGGTAAATCGGGCGGAATGGCCACTTTGAAATTCTTCGAGTGGAACATTGGTCTTGGTAATTTTCACAATCCATCCATGCTTTTGTGCCTGATTGGCCTGACGATCACAGCCGTTTTGATGGCAAGAAAGATCAAGGGATCCCTATTGATAGGTATTGTAATTTCTACTATAATCGGGATTCCGATGGGTGTAACGATGGTTCCCAAAGACTTTGCTTTCATTTCTCTTCCAGATTTTCACAATCTTGCCATAGGCGAACTCGATATCAGAGGCGCATTGAACATGGGAATTTGGACAGTCGTCTTCACCTTTACTTTCGTTGAGCTTTTTGACACGTTCGGAACGCTAGTCGGCACAGCTAACAAGGCCGGTTTGATTGATAAGGATGGTAATTCCCCAAAAATTGGTAAAGCGATGCTGGTAGATGCTCTCGGTGTTTCATTTGGGGCCCTGATGGGAACTTCGACCATTACTGCCTATGTTGAAAGTGCCGCAGGAATTGGCGAAGGTGGCCGCACGGGCCTGACAGCCATCACCACCGGATTGTTGTTCCTCCTGGCTCTATTGATTGCCCCTCTGGCAACAATGATACCAAATGCGGCTACAGCGCCGGCATTAATTATTGTTGGGGTGCTCATGGCATCCTCTGTTCTGGACATTGATTTTCATGACTTCACGGAAGGATTTCCGGCCTTTATGACTTTTGTCCTCATGCCTTTTACCTATAGCATTGCAAATGGTATTGCTGGTGGCATCTTCTTTTATACGGTACTCAAAGTTGCGGCTGGTAAAGCAAAACAGGTGCATTGGATGATGTACCTTCTTTTTGCCCTTGTCGTGATCAGGTATATTTTTCTTAGCGAGTAGAAACTATTTGCTGTAAAAAGATCCCTTCGATTGATTTAGAAGGGATCTTTTTCAGAAAAAAGTGTATTTTTGCCGAACAAAGCAGGGTTGTTAGCTCAGTTGGTTTAGTCCGCCAGCCGGCGGATGACAGGGTAGTTAGGTCACTGGTTCTTTTAAAAATTAATATTGAAGGGTTGTTAGCTCAGTTGGTTTAGTCC